>CAYTBH010000109.1:0-6797 GCA_964435935.1 uncultured Alistipes sp. | reverse complement strand
GGAGGTTGCGTTATCGCAGCCGGGAGGAGTGGCGGAGGGGGTATCTTTGCAGGAGGGATTCCGGGAGCGGGAACGACGCAGCGGAATGGGAACGCCGCAGCGCAACGGGAGGGTTGCGGCGCGGCGGGAGCTTTGCGGTGGGCACCGAAGCCTTTCGGTGGAGAGAGGGGCGGCGGTCAGGAGTGGCGCTGGCGCACGACTTCGTAGATGAGGATGCCGGCGGCGACGGAGACGTTGAGGGAGCCGATGCGACCGTTCTGAGGGATGGAAACGAGGGTGTCGCACTGGCGCAGCACTCCGGGGTCGATGCCGACATCCTCGGCGCCCATCACTATGGCTACCGGGCCGGCATAATCGCCCTCGGTGTAGTTCATTGTGGCCTTTTCCGACGCGCCGACAATCTGATAGCCATTGTCTTTCAGGAATTTGACGGCGTTAACAATGCTTTTCTCACGGCACACGGGGAGGTAGTTGAGCGCTCCGGCCGAGGTCTTCACGGCATCGCCACAAACGCTCACGCCCCCTTTGCGGGGGATGACAATCGCGTCGGCTCCGGCGCACTCACAGGTGCGGGCAATCGCGCCGAAGTTGCGCACGTCGGTCACACCGTCGAGAATCACAAGGAACGGCATGCGGCCCTCCTCGTAGAGGCGCGGCACAAGGTTCTCGAGCGAGTCGTAGCTCACAGCCGACAGGATTGCAAGCACCCCTTGGTGGTTCTTGCGGGTGATGCGGTCGATTTTGTCGGCGGGCACGCGCTGGGTGACAATCCCGTAGCGGTGAATCACGTCGAAAAGCTCCTTGGCGAGCTCGCCCTGGAGGTCCTTGCGCAGGAGCACCTTGTCGATTTCCTTTCCGGCCTCGATGGCCTCGATCACGGGGCGTATGCCGAAGATATATTCGTCACGTTCAAGCATTTGTATGTCGATGGATAAATCTTTGGGGGTTATTCAAAAAGAGTGTCAGAGGGGAAGCCGAGCAGCGAGCGGGCGTTGGCGAGGGCCGCGGCGTCGACAGCCGACCCCGAAAGCATCAGGGCGAGCTCGGCGACGCGCTGGTCGGGGGTCAGTTCGCTGATGCGGGTCACGGTGGCCTGGTCGGTATCCTCCTTGTAGACCTTGTAGTGGGCCTTCCCTTTGGCGGCCACCTGTGGGAGGTGGGTAATCGCTATTACCTGGATGTTGGCGGCGATTTGCTGCATCATGAGCCCCATGCGGTTGGCGACATCGCCGCTGACGCCGGTGTCGACCTCGTCGAACACGAGCGACGGGAGCTGCATCTTGTCGGCGACAATCGACTTTATGGATAGCATCAGGCGGGAAATCTCGCCACCCGAGGCGGTGTTTCCAACCGGAAGCGGCTCCTGGTTCTTGTTGAAGGCGAAGAGGAACTCAACGTGGTCGACGCCGGTGGCCGAGAGCTCGGCATCGCGCACCTGGATTTCGACTTTGAGGTTTTTCATGCCAAGGGGCACCGCGCGCTCGCGGAGCATGGCGGCAAACCGCTCGGCCTCCTCGCGGCGCACGGCTGAAATTTCGTGGGCCATGTCGAGGGCCACCTTCTTGGCGCGTTTGGCTGCCAGCTCGAGGTCGCGGAGGTCGACGTCGCTGTTATCAAACGAGCGCAGGCGGTCGCCTATGGAGTCGCGCAGGGCGATAAGCTCCTTCACCGAGCCCACCTTGTGGCGGCGCTGGAGGTCATAGAGCTCGTTAAGGCGCTCCTCGACAGCATCGAGCTGCATAGGGTCGGAGTTGAGCTGGCGGTCGTATTCGCCAAAGGTGTCGGCGATGTCGCGTGCCTCGACGCGGATGGCCCGGAGCCTCTCGGTGAGCTGGTCGGCGTCCTCGAGCAGGTCGGTGAGGTCGGCGGCGCTGTCGGCAGCCTCCTTAAGCAGAGAGTCGACATTGGCCTCCCCCTCGGAGAGAGCGTTGACAACCACTGAGAGCGAGGCCTTGATGTCGGCCATGTTAACCAGCAGTTCGCGCTCGCGCTCAAGGTCCTCCAGCTCGCCTTCCTGCAGCTTGGCGTCGAGCAGCTGCTGGTGTTGATAGCGGAGGTATTCCTCCTCGTCGCGGGTCTGGGCTACGGCTTTCCTGGCCAACTGGAAGTGGCGCACCGCCTGGCGATAGTGGTTGTAGGCCTCGGTGAAGCGTGCCAGGCGCTCCTCGTTGCCGGCAAGCGAGTCGAGCACCCGCAGCTGGTATGGGGGCGAGGCGAGGAGCAGGTTCTGGTGTTGAGAATGGATGTCGACCAGCTGCAGGGCCACGCTTTGAAGCACCGCGAGTGTCACAGGGGTGTCGTTGACAAAAGCGCGCGAGCGGCCTGCCGAGGTGATTTCGCGGCGCAGTATCATGCGTTCGGCATCCCAGTCGATGTCGTTTTCGCGGCAGATGGCTTCGAGCGTCGGGTAGCCCTCGACTGTGAACGAAGCCTCGACGACCGACTTTACCGAGGGGTCGCGCATCGCCTTGGTGTCGGCACGGCCGCCAAGCAGCAGCGACAGAGCGCCGAGCATAATCGACTTTCCGGCCCCGGTTTCGCCGGTGATGATGTTGAGGCCCGGATGCAGGTCGATGTCGACCCTGTCGATCAGGGCGTAGTTTGATATGTGGAGCGACTCAATCATGGTTGTTGGCGCTTACTTGTTCACTCCCTGCTTGATGAAGTTGATGCGCTTCATCTCCGTCGGGTAGAGTGGTTGAAGGATTTCCACCACCTTGTCGCGCTCGGTCTGCGAGCCCTTTGTGTAGATGTTCACGAGCTCGTCGAGCTTCGAATCCATGAACATGGCGAGGAACACCGACATTGGGTCGTGGTCGTAGACCTTGCGGAGTGTAGCGAGCGACTCGGTGATCTGTGCGCGCCCCTTGTCGGGCGAGAGCACCATCTCGTCGAGCCCCTGGCGGTGGTATTTGTAGCTCATGTCGCGCACGGCGTTTGTCGCGGCGTCGGTGAAGGCGGCGAGCACCGCCGAGCGGTTGCGCTTATCCTCGAACGCCTTCCATCCCGGCTCGCCGGCCGACTGGGCGAACTGCACAATCATTTTGAGCTGTTCCCACTGCTCCTCGCCACCGCGGGGAGCCATGGAGTCGCCGTCGAGGGCGATGATGAGGTAGGCATAGAAGTTGAGGATGGCCGTCAGCTGGCTCTCCATCGAGGTGGTTGAGAACACCAGCGGCTCCCCCTCCTGATATTGGAACTCGATGCGGGTGTCCTTGAAGTTGAGGAGCGTCGTGGTGTAGGAAGCGTTGTAGGTCGGGCGCGACGCCTGCACCTGCAGGTCGCCTTTGAGCACATTGTCGACATACTCCTTGACGGTCAAGAACATGCGGCACTCGATGCGCTCGTTGGCGTTGAACTGCATGTTGGTGAAATGCGTGGTGTTGAGATAGTCGTTGATGGCTTGCTGCAACGTTTCAAACACGCTCTTGTTGGTGCCTTGCAACTGGTCGCTGTTGATTTCGACCTGGCAGTTGAGTTCCTGCGCCGGGGCGGCCAGGAACGCGGAAAAGAGGAGGAGTATGTAGGAGAGAGTTCGTTTCATAGGGTTTCAATAACGTTGAGAATGTCGGCGGCGACTTCGCTCTTCGGCTTCAGGGGGAAGGTGAGCGGCTCGGCGACCCCGCGGCGGAAAATGCTGACGCGGTTGGTGTCGGTGGCAAACCCCGCGCCCTTGTCAGAGAGGGAGTTGAGCACCACCATGTCGAGGTTCTTGCGCACCATCTTCGCCGCCGCGTTGGCGGGGCCGTTGTCTGTTTCGAGGGCGAAGCCGGCAAGAATCTGGCCGGGGCGCTTCTCGGCGCCGAGGGTCGCGGCGATGTCGGGGTTGGCCACCAGCTCGATGCGTGGCGGCTCGTGGCCTTCGCGCTTAATCTTCGAGGCGGCGGGCTCCTTCACGCGGTAGTCGGCCACGGCAGCGCACATAATCGCCACATCGGTGGCCGGAAACAGCTGCCGGCAGGCGGCGAGCATCTCCAGGGCCGACTCCACCTTGACAACCTTGACCGCCGGGTTGGAAGGAGCCGCGGTGGCGGGGCCCGAAACCACCGTCACGTCGGCACCCCGGCAGGCAGCTTCGTCGGCAATGGCGAACGCCATCTTGCCGGTGGAGAAATTGCTGATGTAGCGCACCGGGTCGATGCGCTCCACCGTGGGGCCGCCGGTGATGAGCACCTTGCGCCCTTTAAGGGTCGACGAGGACTCCTGATGTTCGAAAAACGCTTCGAGGTGGCGGAATATTGCCTCGGGCTCCTCCATGCGCCCCTTTCCCACGAGATGGGAGGCCAGCTCGCCCTCGGCGGGCTCGATGATGTGGTTGCCGTAGGAGCGCAGAAGGTCGAGGTTGCGCCGGGTGGTGGGATGGGCCATCATATCGAGGTCCATCGCCGGGGCCACGAACACCGGCTCGCGCGCCGAGAGGTAGGTGGTGACGAGCATGTTGTCGGCAACGCCGTTGGCCATCTTGGCGATCGTGCACGCCGTGGCTGGCGCGATGACCATGGCGTCGGCCCAGAGGCCGAGGTCGACATGGCTGTGCCACTCGCCGGTGTTGGCGGTGAAGAACTCGCTGACCACCGGCTTGCCCGAGAGGGCCGAGAGGGTCACCGGGGTTATGAACTCTTTCGCGCTCGGGGTCATCACCACCTGCACCTCGGCACCTGCCTTGACAAAAAGCCTCAGCAGCGACGCCGACTTGTAGGCGGCAATTCCGCCGGTGATTCCGAGCACTATGTGTTTGCCTTTGAGAGCACCCATCGCGATCAATACTTGCGCCCGCTGCGGAGCTTTATGGCAAGGAAACAGCGCTTGGTGTCGGAGGGGAACTCGCCCTGCTGCACCCAGCTGAAATAGCCGGGGTCGCGGTGGAGCACATCCTCGGCGAGCTGCCCTTTGTATTTTCCGAAGTTGATTACCTCGCGGTGCTTGTCGTCGTAGACGAGGCGCCCCATGAGGTCGACGTTCTTTGTCTGCGACGAGAATTCGGCCAGGGCCTCAACGTCGTTGGGGAGGTCGGCATAGCGGTCGAGCTGCGCCATGAGCACCTCGTAGGTGGCGCGGGTGTCGGCGTTGGCCGAGTGGGCCCCGTCGAGGTCGGCGTCGCAGTAGAAGCGGTAGGCTGCCGAGAGGGTGCGCTGCTCCTTTTTGTGGAAGATAGTCTGCACGTCGATGTAGCGGGGGCGGCGGAAGTCGAAGTCGACCCCCGCGCGGGCGAACTCCTCCGAAAGCATCGGCACGTCAAAGCGGTTGGAGTTGAACCCCGCGATGTCGCACCCCTCGAAGCTCTTGGCCAGGTCGGCCGCGATCTGGCGGAAGGTCGGCTTGTCGGCCACATCTTCGTCGGTGATATGGTGCACGGCGGTGGCTTCCTCGGGGATGTGGCGCTCGGGGTTAACGCGGATTGTGCGCTGCACGTCGGTGCCGTCGGGCATGACCTTGATCATGGAGATTTCCACAACGCGGTCGGTGAGGATGTTGGTCCCGGTGGTTTCGAGGTCGAAAAACATCACCGGCTTCGAAATGTTGAGTTTCATTCTGGAGCCTGGCGTGGGTTAGAATTCCTGGACGGTCATGGGCATGAGGATGATGACCATGTCGGTGTTCTCGGGGTTCTCCTCGGGGAGGAACACACCGGGGCGCGAGGGGTCGGCCAGCTGCAGGAGCACGTTGGTGGTGTCGAGTGTGCCGAAAATCTCAGTGAGATAGGGGGCTGAGAAGCCGATTACCATTTCGGGGCCCTGGAAGTCGCAGGGCACGTTCTCCTTGGCGAAAGTCGAGAAGTTGGTGTCGTCGACCTTGAGCTCGATTTTGTTGTCGGAGAAGCGGAACTTCACCAGGCCGTGGGCCGGGTCGGCGCACACCGACACGCGGCGCACGGCGGTGAGAATCGACTGGCGGTCGACCGTCACGATATAGGGGTTGTTCTTGGGAATGACGCGGGTATAGTCGGGGAAGTTGCCCTTGATGAAACAGCAGTTGAGCTCGATGTTCTCGGTGGTGAACACTGCGGCTTTCTGCGACACGCGCACCTTCACGAGGTCCTCGCGGCGGAGCAGGTTCTTAAGAATCACCGAGGGCTTCACCGGGAGGATGCACGAGGCGGTGATGCCGGGAGCCGAGGTGCGGTTGACGTAGCGCACGAGCTTGCGGGTGTCGGTGGCGACGAAGGTTATGCCATCCTCCTTGATATCCCAGAGGATGCCCATCATCTGGGGGCGGAGGTCGTCGGAGCCGACGGCGAAGATGGTGTTTTCAATGCCGTTGATAATCTGTTCGGCGGGAGCCTCGAAAGCGAGTGTGTCGGCTTCGTCGACAGCCTCGACGGTGCGGGGATACTGCGCGGCCGAGATAGCCACGAGGTCGAACTTGCCGCCGGGGAACTCGATTTTGAGTTCGAGAGTCTCCTCGTTGACCTCGACGTCGACATCAACGTCGGGAAGCTCCTTGGCAATGTCGGAGATTCTACGGGCGTTGACACAGAAGGCGCCGCTCCCCTCGACAGCCGACACGGCCACGCGGGCAGTGAGGGTGTTTTCGGTGTCGGAAGCGGTGACTTCGAGCGAGTCGGAGTCGAGCTTCATGAGGAAATTGTCGAGGATAGTCAAAGTGTTTTTCGAGTTAATCACCTTGCTGACACCCGAAAGCACGGAATAGAGCGCCTTGCTCGCTACTTTGAATTTCATATAATATGCGGTTATTTGTTATTATTCGCTATGGTTGTTGGCCTCCGGCCACACATTATAAATAAAAGAACCTACAAAGATAGGAATAAAAACCGAGATTCCGAAATCGAGCCGCCA
>CAYTBH010000108.1:4831-7013 GCA_964435935.1 uncultured Alistipes sp. | reverse complement strand
TTAGACGTGGCTCCGGCGTATGGCGAGCGAGCCACAAGCGCGTCGAGCTCTTCCTGGGTGTAATTATCTTTGACCTCGATGCCGTTGATGCGCATCCAGTCGACAAACTTGGGGTGGTAGACAACGTATTCCTCAAAAGCGTCACCATTCTCGTCGACAAAGTCGACACGCACCTCCGCGTCGGAAGGATTGACCTTGCGGCGGCGCTTATACACAGGCATAAACACCGGCTCGATACCCGACGTTGTGCGCGTCATCAAGCTTGTTGTGCCGGTAGGCGCGATTGTGAGGCAGGCGATGTTTCGGCGCCCCGACTTTGCCATGCGCTCGCCGAGCTCGGGGTCGGCCTCCGCAATGCGGTTGATAAACGGATTGTTTTTTTCCCTTTCAGCATCAAACACCTCGAAAGCACCGCGCTCCTCGGCCATCTCAACCGATGAGTTGTAGGCCGCGAGTGCCAGTTCGCGATGCACTTTTTCAGAGAAGTCGGTGGCTTCGGGAGTGCCATATTTCAGTCCGAGAGCCGCCAGCATGTCGCCTTCGGCTGTGGTGCCCACACCGGTACGACGCCCCATGAGTGTCTTGCGGCGAATCTTTTCCCAAAGATGGCGCTCAGGTCCTTTAACCTCAAGGCTTTCCGGGTCTTCGTCGATTTTCTGAATGATGCGTTCAATCTTTTCGGCTTCAAGGTCGATAATGTCGTCCATAATGCGCTGCGCCTTGCCGACATGTTTGCGGAAAAGGTCGAAATCAAACTCGGCCTGCGGCGTGAACGGATTTTTCACATAGGAGTATAGATTGATCGCGAGAAGACGACACGAATCGTAGGGGCACAGCGGAATTTCGCCGCACGGATTTGTTGAAATGGTTCGGAAGCCGAGGTCGGCGTAGCAGTCGGGAACCGATTCGCGGGTGATGGTATCCCAAAAGAGCACGCCCGGCTCGGCCGACTTCCAAGCGTTGTGGATTATTTTGCCCCAAAACTCGCTGGCGTTGATATCTTTAACAACCTCTGGGTTGTCAGACTCAATGGGGAATTGCTGGCGATAGGTGGTACCCTCGGTGGCGGCGCGCATGAAATCGTCGTCGATTCTCACCGATACGTTAGCGCCGGTAACCTTTCCTTCAACCATCTTGGCATCGACAAAGGCTTCACTATCAGGGTGCTTAATTGACACAGTGAGCATAAGGGCTCCGCGGCGACCATCCTGGGCAACCTCGCGGGTTGAGTTTGAGAATCGCTCCATGAAAGGAACCAGCCCTGTTGAGGTGAGGGCCGAATTCTTAACCGGGGAGCCTTTCGGACGAATATGGCTCAAATCGTGACCAACACCGCCGCGGCGCTTCATAAGCTGCACCTGCTCCTCGTCAATGCGGATGATGCCGCCGTAGGAGTCGGGGCGGCCATCAAGCCCGATCACAAAGCAGTTGCTGAGCGAACTAACCTGGAAATCATTCCCGATGCCGGTCATGGGGCTACCCTGAGGCACGATGTAGTCAAAGTTTTTGAAATACGAGAACACCTCGTCGACACTCATCGGATTGGGATATTTTTCCTCGATGCGGGCCACCTCCGAAGCGAGACGCCAATGCATGTCGTCGGGGGTCTTTTCGTAGATGTTTCCGAAGGAGTCCTTGAGGGCATACTTTGTCACCCACACCCTGGCGGCGAGTTCGTCGCCATTAAAGTAGTCGAGAGTGGCATTGTAGGCCTCATCGTAGCTGTAAGTCTGTTTGTGTGACACGGTTAAATAAAAGAGATCAGAATGATTGAAGAGAATATTCAGAATCGAAATCCTGACGAAAGCACGCCGCGACAAGCATCGCGGCATACGGCGGTAAAGTTCTCAAAATTTTCCCGAACCGACAAAGATGGCAACCGATTTTTTGGCCTAATGTTGATAAGTTTTTTGTCACTTCAATCTGTAAGCATTATCTTTGTGTCATCAAAAATGGTGAACAATATGAATATCGACATCAAGGAATATTTCCCAAACCGGCGCACAATTCGCCGCTACTCAGATCGAGAAATACCCCAGGAACTGATTGACAGACTTCTTTCAGAAGCTTCCCACGCGCCGACGACGGGGAACATGCAGCTTTACAGCGTCATCGAAACCCGCGATCCAGAGGGTTTGCGCCGTTTGGCCCCTACCCACTTCAACCAACCGCAGGTTGAAGG
>CAYTBH010000108.1:0-4731 GCA_964435935.1 uncultured Alistipes sp. | reverse complement strand
GCCGAAAAAGAGGCCCGCGACGATTCCCGCCAATTTGTCAAAGAGAACGGGAAAGAAACTCTCGCCCAGGTGTTCACCGACGTTCGCTATCCCCGCTCCAACAACGAGCTCTTCTCAGAAAAGCTCCGAGATTTTCTCAAGCAATCGGGATTCACAAAATAGTCCTTGCAAAAAACGCCCGCCACTTTGACATCAAAGTGGCGGGCGTTTTATATCGTTGTTGCAAAGCGATTTCGGGAATAAGCTTAAAGCATTGCTTAAGCCTAATGGAATCACTCCATGAACGATTTTTCAATCGCGGCAATATCCTCCTGAAGCTGCTTTTCGAAGGGGAGGCGCTCCTCAATGTTTTTGCAGGCATAGAGAACCGTGGCGTGTGAGCGTGACAACCGGGTGCCAATCGCGGTGAAAGGCATTTTGGCAAACTTCTTAGATAGGTACATCACCATCTGCCGGGCATCTGAAATCTCGCGCTTGCGCGACTTGGTGAAAATAGCATCTGGGTCGAGCTTATAGTGCGCCGCAACGTTCTGTGCCACCATATCGAAATTAATTGTGGTGCTTTTGCGCATTTTCACCACATTGGAGAGGACGTGGCGGGCGAGGTCGACCGACACCTCGCGGTTCATGATCGTGGCGTGTGCCAGAAGCGATGCGACAACGCCTTCAAGTTCGCGAACACTGTCGGTGACATTCTCCGAGATAAAGTCCATCACATCCTCTGGGAGTGAAAGGCCTGACTGGTCGGCTTTAAGCTGAAGCACTTTGCGACGCAAAAAGAGGTCGGGGCGCTCAAGCTCAACCGTCATGCCCCACTTGAAGCGCGAAAGGAGGCGGTCAGACATCCCTTTAAGGTCGCTCGGGCAGCAGTCGCTCGTCAGAATTATCTGCTTTTGATTCAGATGGAGGTGGTTAAAGATGTGGAAGAAGGTTTCCTGTGTTTTCTCCTTACCCACAAGCGATTGTATATCGTCGACCATCAGAGCGTCGATGCTCTGATAGAAATTTATGAACTCGTTGATTTTGCCACTCCGGGAGGCAACGGTATACTGGCTTTCAAACAGACGGGCCGACACATAAAGCACCCTTGCCTGGGGATTATTCTCGCGAATCTTGATGCCGATCGCCTGAATCAAATGCGTCTTGCCCACGCCCGGCGCGCCGAAAACAAAAAGCGGATTGAACGTCTTCACATGCGGGTCGTTGGCAATAGCCTCGCCAATGGCTCTCGCGATTTTATTGGAAGAGGAGCCACAATAGTTCTCAAAAGTATAAAGCGGGTTGAGCTGCGAGTCGAAAGCAGGATCGACCGATGTGCGGAACAAGTCAGCCCCTTTGCGCCCTACCGCCGGAGAGGCCGACAAGCCAGCTTCTTTAATCTGGGTGTCGGGAGAGTCCTTAACCTGCTCATAATGATAGAAAAGCTTCACCTCGGGCCCATACACGCGCCGCAGAGCGCACTTCAATATGGGCAGGAAAACATCTTCGATGTGCTCCTTGAAAAACGCGGAGGGCACCGATATGTGCAACTCGCCGTTGGTGAAGCCCAACGACGTGATTGGCGCGAACCAATATTTGAACTGCTCGGGCGAAATGTTGTCACGGATTATCGCACAACAATCGTCCCACAGCTTGAGGTGAGTATTATCCATTATAACGTGTAGGGAGCGTTAGATATTTGGAAAAGACGAAAAAGCAAATCGCGAGTTGAGCCCACGAAACCAAATTGAGGGAAAGTGGTTCCAGCGGAATTTGGTAATGCAAATTTCATCAAATAATTGTTGATAAACAACGACCAAAAAATTTGGAAAATTCAAACGAAACAGAAGGCAGCTGTTTTTCAGCTCCTTAGAACCCAGCTTAAAGCGATACTGCAATAAAAATGCGCATTATACAATAACACAACACATTACATCCAGCAATGCAAGAATATACGCATATACATGCTTGATGATAATTCTCTATAAATCCCGAAATTAAACAAATTGGGCTCAGAAAAATCGGTTATCAACATTTTTTGCGCTATCCGTAATCGTTCCGAATAGACCTCCTAAGATTGTAACTTTGTGTATCATCAATTACATCGACGTCACATAATTCAACCTGGCGTTGCCGAGCCATTATTGCCCTACAACGCCAGGTTTATAATTTGATAATCGGGGAGGATAAAATTAAGTGAAACTAATCACTTATACTCGTCCCACGACTTGATTTGTATATCGGAAATCGGCAAGGTCGTGAATGCCTCTATAAACGCCGATGCCAAGCGGGCATTGGTGAGAAGCGAAACGTTCAGGTCAATCGCGGCGCGACGCACCTTATAGCCATTGGAAAGCTCGGTTGAGGAGAAGTTCTTCGGCAGATTCACGACAAAGTCGACTTTACGCTCGTGGAGGAGGTCGAGCACCTGGGGAGTTCCCTCTGTCTGTGACGGCCAGTAAGCACGAATCGCGGGGATGCCATTTTCAGCGAGGAATTTAAAGGTGCCTTCTGTGGCGTAAATCACATAACCGCTGTTATGCAGGCGGTGGGCCGCGTCAAGCATATCGGCTTTCTGCCGGGGGGTACCGGTTGAAAGCAAAACGGCCTTGCGGGGAATTCGGCACCCAACCGAAAGCATCGACTTGAGCAGGGCCTCGGATGTGTCATCGCCTATGCAGCCAACCTCGCCGGTCGAAGCCATATCCACTCCGAGCACAGGGTCGGCACCCTGCAGGCGCGAGAAGCTAAACTGCGAAGCCTTGATTCCGACATAGTCGAGGTCAAACAGATTCTTGTTGGGCTTAGGAACGTCAAGCCCGAGCATCACCTTGGTCGCCAGGTCGATGAAATTCAGCTTCAGAACCTTTGAAACGAACGGGAAGCTACGCGATGCGCGCAGATTGCACTCGATCACCTTGATGTCGTTGTTCTTGGCCAGATACTGGATGTTGAACGGGCCCGAAATATTGAGCGCCTTGGCGATAGCGGCCGACACTTTTTTGATTCGGCGCATCGTTTCAACATAGAGTTTCTGAGGGGGGAACTGGATGGTCGCGTCGCCTGAGTGAACGCCGGCATATTCGATATGTTCCGAGATTGCATACGCTTTAATCTCGCCATTTTGGGCGACAGCGTCCATCTCGATTTCTTTAGCATTCTGAATGAACTCAGTAACCACCACGGGGTGCTGCTTGCTCACATTGGCGGCGAGTTTCAAGAATCGGTGGAGCTCCTCTTCGTTGGAGCAAACATTCATCGCGGCTCCCGAGAGAACATAGCTCGGACGGACCAGAACCGGGAAACCAACCTCCTCGATGAACTGGTCGATATCGGCAAAGCTTGTGAGCTCGCGCCAGCGGGGCTGGTCGATGCCGAGGCGGTCGAGCATGGCGGAGAATTTGTGGCGGTCTTCGGCATTATCGATTGACTTAGCCGACGTGCCGAGAATATTGACCCCCGCGGCATCGAGACGGGTCGCGAGGTTGTTGGGAATCTGGCCGCCTACCGACAGAATCACGCCGTGAGGCATCTCCAATTCGAGGATATCCATCACCCTCTCGTAGGTGAGTTCGTCGAAATAGAGGCGGTCGCACATATCATAGTCGGTCGACACGGTTTCGGGGTTATAGTTAATCATAACCGACCGATAACCCTGTTCTTTGACCGTCATCAGCGCGTTGACCGAGCACCAGTCAAATTCCACCGACGAACCGATGCGGTAGGCGCCTGAACCGAGCACGACTACCGACTTGTGGTCGCCAAGATACGCCACATCGTTTTCCGAACCATTATAGGTAAGGTATAGGTAGTTGGTCATTGCCGGATATTCGGCTGCCAAAGTATCAATCTGCTTAACTACAGGAACAATGCCGAGCGCCTTTCTGCAATCGCGCACCTTGGCGCTATCCATGCCGGCGACATCAAAGGCTTCTTTCCTGACGGCGCGGGCAATCTGGAAGTCGCTGAAACCCTGTTCTTTTGCCTTGCGGAGAAGGTCGGCGGGAATTGAGGCTATTTCGTTGATAGCCGCCAATTCATTTTCCGTCACAATTATGTGGTGTAGCTTCTCAAGGAACCAACGGTCAATCTTGGTGAGCTCGTGTATGCGGTCAACCGAGTAGCCGCTGCGCATTGCCTTGGCTATGGCGAAGATTCGCTTGTCGGTAGGTTCGGCAAGAGCGCGGTCGAGGTCGTCAAACTTAATGTCGCGGTTGCCAACGAATCCGTGCATGCCCTGCCCTATCATTCGCAGTCCCTTCTGAATCACCTCCTCGAATGTACGCCCTATGGCCATTACCTCGCCGACCGACTTCATCGAAGAGCCGATTTCCCGACGCACGCCATGGAACTTGCCAAGGTCCCAGCGGGGAATTTTGCAGACTATGTAGTCAAGGGCTGGCTCAAAGAATGCCGAGGTCTCCCGTGTCACAGAGTTGCGCAAGTCGAAGAGACCGTAACCGAGCCCGAGTTTGGCGGCGACAAAGGCAAGCGGATAGCCGGTTGCCTTAGATGCCAGAGCCGACGAGCGGCTCAATCGGGCATTCACCTCAATCACCCGGTAGTCCATCGAATCGGGGTCGAAAGCATACTGTACATTACATTCGCCAACGATGCCGATGTGGCGGATAATCTTTATCGCCAGCTGACGAAGATAGTGATAGTCGTCGTTTGACAATGTTTGCGACGGAGCTACCACGATGCTCTCGCCGGTGTGGATGCCGAGCGGGTCGAAGTTCTCCATGTTGCAGA
>CAYTBH010000107.1:0-7063 GCA_964435935.1 uncultured Alistipes sp. | reverse complement strand
ATCGGCTACTCAGCTTACGAAAAATGGTTCATGGGGTGGATCGACGACATCCCCGAGCCCAAGCCGGGAGCCACTGTGAGCCTCCCCGTCTTCAACCAAAAGAACGAGGCGACCGATGTGGCGTGCCGACTGATAAACCCCGCCGATAATGACGAATATTTCGTGCTCGAAAGCCGCGCGCGGCAGGGGTGGGACGCTTTCATCGAGGCCGAGGGCCTTATGATTTACCACGTCCACTACGACCCCGAGGCGTGGAACGACAACACCGTCAACAACTACTCGCCCGAGAGAATGGCCATCGTGGCCGCCGACGACCGCCGCAACGACCTCAGCATCCCCGGCGACCTCTTCCCCAACGGCGTCAACAATTCGTTCACCGACAACTCCTCCCCCTCCTCGCGGCTCAACAACGGCGAACCGCTGCGCAAGCCGGTGACCGAAATCTCGCGCAACCCATCGACCGGCACCGTCACTTTCCGCTTTATGGCCGACGCGCTCCCGGAGCTCAATCCCCCGGTTTTCACCGATGAGAACCGCCCCGGCGAGGCCGAAATGGCCCCCTCGGCCAACGGATTCACCGCTGTATGGCCCGCTTGCGACAGCGACCGCGATGTCACCTACACCCTTGAGGTGCGCCCCCACTCGGAATACGCTGTCGAACTCCTGACGTCGCTTGAGGCTGCCGCCGACTTCGGATGGGACACCGACCCGGCAGGTTACACAGCCTACGATGACGTTGCCCAGGCCATGCACATCGGCTCGGGCAAGAAAACCGGCGCGGTGATTTCACCCTTGTTTGAGTTCAACGGCTCCAACGACGCCCTTTCGGTGCTACTCCGCGCCAAGGCTTACGGCAGCGACTACGGCGTTTCGGCCCGCGTGTGCCTGCTCACTGCCTCCGGCTCCCAGCTCGCCTCGCAGAGCGTCAGCATAAGCTCGGGCTATAAAAATTTCGCCGTGCTGTTTAAAGGTGTCAAGCCGGGTAGCTACAGAGTGCGCGTCGAGACCCTCGCGGCCGGCAAGCGCCTCCACCTCAAATGGACCAGGGTTTACTCGGGCGACGCCTCAGACCTCCTCACCGACGACAGCGCCAAGGCGCCGGCATCCCGGAGCGACAATCCGGCCACGGAGGTACTCTCCTTCAGCGGCATCACCGCGACAAGATACCGCGTCGAGGGGCTGACCCCGGGTGGCGTGTACGACTGGCGCGTGCGCTCAGTGCCGGTCGACGAATCCGAGGCCCTGCCCTCCACATGGTCGGACCGCGTCACAGTCGAGCTGCCGCTCGCAGCCGGCCTGACCGCCCCCGCCGCCATCGACGACGACACCCCTGCCGAGTACTTCGACCCGCTGGGACGCCGCGTAGCCACCCCGACGACACCCGGCCTCTACATTCGCCGCCGCGGCACCGTCACCGACAAAATCCTCATCCGATAACCCGCTACTAACGACATCAAATAAATCGAGAAACTAATTCGACCAGGCAGTCATTCCGAACTATTCGGATGACTGTGGAATATAAAAAATTGAAAGAGGGGGCGTCATCAACGACGCCCCCTCTGCTGCTATCCACACGCAATCTCCCCGAGTCGGGAGAAACAGTTCTCTTCATCTAATTGAGAATATGATTCTCTTCATCTGACTGTTTTCTTCATCTGATAATAGCGGTTAGATTTGTAAAGTTGTAAAAACCCATGTTTGAATCGTTGTAGTTATTCAGTCCCAAAAACGATCCGTAGTCGATATTCTAACCATTAACCAATCAATCTGATAACCAATTATACTCTATTCACACATTTATTCGTAGCGGATAGCTTCAATGGGGTCGAGGTTGGCGGCTCCCACTGCCCTTTGGCCTCCTCGAGGTTGTAGTGGGCCGAGAAAAGGCTCGCGGTTCCAACCCTCAACACACCTGAGGCCGGGCTGAGCGCGGCGGCATTCAATAGTTGTTTCATCGGTCGCTATGTTTTGACGCGAAAATAACACCTCGCGCCTCCGCGCCGAAATTCTTTCAACCAACAGCCACGTTTTTCCCACGAACTCCCCTACCCCCCTCCTTGCGGAAACAAACAAAGCACCGCGCCAGCCTTGATGGCCCGGCGCGGTGCCTGATGTCGATAGAAAAGACGCTTACCAAGGACGGCCTGACGACGAGCCTTTGGTCTGGGCCGTGGCAGTCGTGGTGGTCGAGCCGTAAGTAACTGTGTAGGAGCTACCCGAAACGAGGCCCGGGCAGCTGATCAGAAGGCCGCCACCGCGGCTTCCGCCCATACCTCCCATGCCGGAGGAGGACGACGACGCGTTGTAGTTGGCAGGGACCTCGATGGTGGCGAGCACCTCGCTGCCGCTCTTGACAGTCACCGTGTTGCCGGCTTTCAGGGAGTTCGTGAGGCTGAGATAGGGCTGGGTGGAGGCGCTCGACGATGGCGTGGAGTTGCCACCGCCGGCAGCCAGAAGCGTACCCCCGGTGAAAACAACCGAGTAGCCCGACTCGTCGTTGGCATCGATGCCGCACTCAGGCGACGAGCCGCCGAAGGCGCGCACCACGCCGCCATTGATGTAGAGGTTCATATTCGAGTCGAGGCCGTCGTTCTTGGTTGAAATAACCGTCAGGTCGCCCCCGTTGATGAACATGTGGCCCGAGGAGTTGATGCCGTCGTCGTAGGCCCGGATGTTGAAGGTGCCGTCGTTGATGGTGAGGGTTGATTTACTCTCGATGCCCTCGCCGCCGGTGCCGGATGTGTTCACCTTGACCGTGCCGCCATTGAAAACGACATCGCCGTCGGCCTTTATGCCTTTAGGCGACGACTTTGCGTCGGAGCTCAAGCGGTCGGTGTTGCCGGTATAGTTGTCGTAGGTTGTGCCGTTGACGTATGCGAACACGCCGCCGGTGGTAGTTATGTCGATTTCGCCGGCGTTCATTGTGAAGGCATTGTCGGTGTTGAAGCCCTTGCCGCCACCGCCGGAAGCGGTGAGGGTGATTTTACCGCCATCGACAACGATGCCGCCGTCGGCACTGATGCAGGAAGCGGCCTTAGTCTTGGCTGCGGCAGCGTCCCATTTCCCTGAGCCCGAGGCTGAGGCCGTGATTTCGCCACCCGAGATTGTGAAAACGCCGTCGACCTTGATGGCTTTGGCCGCGATGGCGGTAGAGGAGGCTTTGATTGTGCCCCCGGTCATGGTGAACGACCCGGTATCCTCGGGCTCGCGGTCGGCATCGTCCTTGAATGAAACCTGCATGCCGTCGTCGCCCGCGCCGGTGATGTCGAGCAACCCGCTCTCCATGGCGAAGTATTGGCCGCAGTTGAGGCCGTCCTTCACCGCGCCGGTGATGTAGACGCTGACATTCTTGATTGTCACATACTCTTTGGCATAGATGCCGTGCGATTTGTTGCCCTTCACCGTGAGCGAGCCTTTGCCTTTAAGCTCGAGATGGCCCTTGACAACGAGCGCGCCCTTCTGGCTGCCGGAAGCGCCGTCGGTGAGGAAATTCTCAGTGCCGTTCTTGGAGCTGATGCTTATGCGTTTGCCATTCTGGATATCCACCGCGGCACCCTCGGGGTTGGTGAGGTTGAGTCCCTGAAACTCGTAGGATGCCTTGTAGCTCCCCTCGGTGTAGAAGCCGCCGTTGGCCGACTCGCCTTTGAGGACGTATGTGATTTCGTCGCATGTGGAGGCGCTCACTTCGGCAGACTGTATTATGCTGACATGGGCTCCGTCGACTGTGACATCGACGTAGCGGGCTATGTTGCCCGCCACGGTAACTTTGGCGGTTTCGCCCAGATATTCAACCTCGACGGTGTTGGCATCAATCGAGTTGTTCATCACGCTCATTCCGGTCACATCTGCCAGCGTGAACACTTTGCCCGCAATGTCGAGGGTGGTTCCCGAATTGAAAACCATGTAGCCGGCCTCGGCGGCGGGAATTATATAGGTAACGTCGCCGGTGGAGACGTTAAAGCTCTGGGCCGCAGCGATGATAGGGAGCGCCAGCAGCGACGCCGCTAAAAACTTTCTCATTTCACCTGCATTTTAAAGGTTCGACCTGACTGAGCCACTACATAGACCCCTGCCGGGAGCCGCGTCAAAGCATCGTTGAGAGTGTTGAAGCTGCCGCGGGCAACGCCGTCGACAGTGTAGACCATGGCAGGCTGGTCGCCGCAAGCCTCCGCGACATCTTCAATGCCCACAGTGGCTCCCGAGAAATACATTCGGTCGAGTCGCGCGAGGTCGAAGCTGTGAAGAGGTTGGTCGGGCGTGGAAGAGCTCTCCTTGAAAAGATTGAGTTTGCCATCGGCCACCGCGAGCCGCAAGTCGGTCGCGTCAAACGAGATTTCGGAACCGTCGGTGGTTTGGAAAACCAGCGACAGCGAGTCGTCGGCCGATGCCGCGAGGCTCGCGCACAGAATGGCGGCACTGAATAGTGATGCTGCTTTCATGTGATAAGTGGTAAGTTATCAGTTTTTTGGTTATTTACTTAAGCTTCCCCACGGCGTGCGACGCGAGGTAGCCCTGGAATTGGTTTTTGAAGCTGTCGCCAACGGGGATGTACAGGTCGGGCGACATGACGACGCGGTTTCGCTCGATTTGCTCCACATGGTCCATGTTGACGATGTAGGAACGATGCACCTGGAGGAAATTCTCCGTGAGCCGCTCCTTGATGCTCGCGAACGAACTGAGGGTGAGCAGCGGGTTGGCGTTGCCGTCAACATAGATTTGGAGATATTCGCCATACCCTTTGATGTAACGGATGTCGGCGAGCGACACGCGGATGTATCGGTAGTCGACCTTCACAAACAGCGAGCCGCGGGCACCCTGGGGCGCCTGCTGCTCGGGCTGAGCCTGGCGCGCGGCGTGAAGTTCGAGCGCTTTCCCCGCCGCCCGGTGGAAGTCAGCGAAGCCGTAAGGCTTCAGGAGGTAGTCGACCGCCGAAACCCGGTAGCTGTCAACCGCATACTGCGGATGGGCTGTGGTAAAAATCACCAAAGGCGATTTCGGCAGCGAGCGCACGAAATCGAGCCCGTTGAGGTCGGGCATATTGATGTCGGTAATCACCAGGTCGACCTCGGCATGCGCCATGAACTCAATAGCCTCGAACCCGCTCTGGCACTCGGCGGCGAGCTCCAGAAACGGCGTTTTGCCGACGTAGGCTTTGAGCTTTTCGAGCGCGATGGGCTCGTCGTCAATGATCAGCGTTCTCATTTTCATGGCGTGGTATGGTGAGGTTTACCGTGTAGGTCGTTTCGGTGGGGTTAATTTCGAGCGATGCGCGGTCGCCATAGAGAATCGACAACCGCTGCTCGGCGTTGCGCAGCCCTATCCCCTCGTGGGCCGCGTGCTCCGAGGCCGCGCGGGAATGATTGCTGTTGACGCAGGTGAATCGCACCGAGCTGGCGGTGAGCTCCACCGAGATGCCCACGAACGAGCTTTCGCGATAGCTCACCCCATGCTTGAAGGCATTCTCAACAAACACGAGGCTCAACAGCGGTGGCACCGCGATGCGCAGAGTTTCGCTCTCGGGAGGGAAATCAGAGGTGATGCTCACACGGTTCTCGGGGAAGCGTATCCTCATAAGCCTTAGGTAGTTTTGCAAGAACGCCACCTCGTCGGCGAGCGAAATCAGCGGCTTCGAACTGTCGTAGAGCATATACCGCATAAGCCGCGACATATCAATCACCATCGCCTGGGCCCGCTCGGGGTCTATATCAATCATGCCGTGGATGTTGTTGAGCATGTTCATATAGAAGTGCGGGTTGATTTGCGCTTTGAGGTATTCGAGGCGCGCTTCGGCGTTGGCCTTCATGAGGCTCTCGCGCTCGAGAGTGTCATCGAACCGTTGGAACATAAGGGCAACGGCCATATTGCCACCCACGACGAGGAGCGAGTAGGTGAAATCGAGAAACATCGGCATCGGTATGAGCGGCCGCGTATGGTGGCGGTGGGGCGGACGGGGGAATTTCTCGGCCATCTGCACGAAATCGAAATACTGGTAAACCCACATCAAAGCCAGCGCCGCGCTCACAGCCAGGAAATAGACCGGCAGACGGTTCCTCAACAAGAACCTGGGAATCAACACACAATTGCTCACAAGAAACAGCGCCAGGAACGGGAGCAGCTTGCGGGCCATGTGGAGGAAAGTGGTGAAGTCGAAGAGCGGCTTCGACAATTGCGCGCGGGTGCTCATTACGTCGAGCACATAAAGCCCCACGGCGAGAATCCACACACCGGCATACACCCAGTTCTCAAGCCTTCGATTGCGAAAGTCACTCATACAGATACGGCGGCAGACTGTTTGGCTCTATGGCGGTCAATCCTCATCTGCCTTACGCGAATTTAAGCAAAATCGACAAAACAGCCGTCCACCATTCAACAAACCACCCTTTTTGCCCCACAAAACGCCTGGCCGCCCCGCATAACAATACGGAATAATGCGCGTTTACACTTGAATAATTAATGGAATTTCGTACTTTTGCCAATCCAACACCCTCAATAGTACGATTTCTAAAATCAGTTTGCATGAAAACCGCTCTAATCACCGGCATTACGGGCCAGGATGGCTCCTATCTGGCCGAATTTCTGCTGGAAAAAGGTTACGAAGTCCACGGAACCATACGCCGCTCGTCGGTTGACTTCCGCGAGCGCATAGCCCACCTCGAGGGGCACCCTCGGTTCCACCTCCATTATGCCGACCTGGGCGACTCGATGTCGATCATGCAGGTTGTGTCGAAGGTGCGCCCCGATGAAATCTACAACCTCGCGGCCCAGAGCCATGTGCAGGTGTCGTTTGACTCGCCCGAGTTCACCGCCGATGTCGACGCGACCGGGGTGCTTCGCATTCTTGAGGCCGTGCGCCTCTGCGGCCTGGGCGACACCTGCCGCATTTACCAGGCATCCACCTCCGAGCTCTACGGAAAAGTTGAGGAGGTCCCGCAAAACGAAAACACCCCCTTCCACCCCTATAGCCCCTATGCCGTGGCCAAGCTCTACGGATTCTGGATTATCAAGGAATACCGCGAGGCCTACGGCATGTACTGCTGCTCGGGCATCCTGTTCAACCACGAGT
>CAYTBH010000106.1:0-7216 GCA_964435935.1 uncultured Alistipes sp. | reverse complement strand
GGGTTAGCATGCATTTCGCATTTGTCATAGTCGTATGTGTAAGCCCCGGTGTCAACGTCTTTCTCGGGATAACCATTCCCGAAATTTGTCTGCGCTGTAAGCATCACAGCGATGCCACGCTCTTCGAGCTTGCTGATGAGGTAGTCAAGAAGGTCGAGATGATCATTGTCGGATATGTTGCCAACGGAGTCGGCCAGCTCGGCTTCCCAGATATGAACCCGGAAAGCATTAAGGCCAAGACGGGCAAGGTGGTACACGTCCTGGTCGATTGCCTCTTTATGGCTTTTACCCAAGGCGTTCACCGCCCGGTAGCCGTGGGCAAATGGCAGTGTGTAGTTGGTGCCGAAGTAGCGGTCATCAAGCGCGTTCGCATTTAATGCGATCACTCCTGCCAAAAGTGTTCCGACGAATGCGGAAAATTTCATGGTAATCAGCTTTATTAAATGCAAAAGTAGCATTTTTTCGGGTACACTTCGTGTTTATCAGGAATAAAATTGTTAGATTTGCAAAGGCCTATATAATATGAGGAGTTTTTCGCCTGTTCTGCTGATTGCCTCATCAAGCTATATATGCCGGATTAATTATTGAGAATAATGAGAGTTTCCTTTAAGATATTTTCGGGTGCCGTTGCCGGAGCTATGCTCGTTTTGGCCTCATCCTGTTCGTTTATTAAAACCACTTCAAACAAAATCTCTGGAGCCGCAGGCCAGATCACTTCCCAACGAACCGTGAGTGAGAAGCCGGCGCAGAAAGCCCTCACTCCCCCCAAAAACGCTGGTGAGAAAAAGCAGTTTGCTGCCACTGAGGAGCCCAAGGGTGTGAAAAAATCACAACAGGCCGCTTCGACCAAGCCTCAGAAGGCTAAGAACCCCGCAGTGCCCGCTCAGGCCGACAATCGCCGGCCACTTACCGATTCCCTTCAACTTGCCAACGTGGCTGAGAAGCGGGCCGACGTTTATAACCCCAACTACGACAAGGATTTCTCAATCAATGGCGAATGGACGATATACTCGGTTCGCGGGAATGTTGTTACCGGCGAAGAGCGTCCGTATATCACTTTCGACCTGCAAGCCATGCGCTTTTATGGCAATAACGGGTGCAACTATATTAACGGCGACATTATCGTTGGCAAGGACGGGGCGTTGAAGCTCGACAATATGATTTCCACCATGAAAATGTGTGGCGACGCCGAATTCGAATATGTGATTAATCTGGCAGTAAGCGATGTGAGGGCTTTCAGCGCTCGCGAAGAGGGGCCGATTACTTTCCTTGATTTGCTCAATGGCCACAGCACCAAGCCTGTTATGGTTCTTCGCCGCCACAACATGGATTTTCTGAATGGCGCGTGGAAAGTTGACACATTGAACGGCACTCCCATAACAGCTGATGACGATAATGCTCCATCGCTGACCATCAACATCACAGATTTGCAGATTCACGGAACCACTGGTTGCAATCGCCTAAATGGCAAGATTTTCATTGATCCCGACAAGAAACATTCCTTGCAGATTGTCGATGTGGCGACCACTAAAATGATGTGCTCCCCCGAAAGTCGCGAAACAGAGTTCTTGCTCGCGCTTGAATCTGTTGAAAGTGCCAAACTGATCGACAAGGATAAGGTCGAATTGACTTCGCCCAACGGCACGCAATTGTTCACCTTGACGCGCATCCCGGTAAATACCGTTCAATAAGCCTCAACTCAATACGTTTCGAGCAGTTTGCTTATTTCGTTGTCGACGGGTTGTTTCCCGTCGTTGACGAGTGTGTGGAATCGAAATCCCGGATTTTGTTCAGCCCAGACTGATGGCGACTCGCCAAGTTGGTTTGAAATGCGCGCGCGTATAGCTTCAGGTGTGGATTGGTCGCGTTTGACCGCTCTTGCGACTCGCACCTCTTCCGGGGCACATATTTCCCAAATGTCGTCGACAACGCGGTAGAGGTTGCTTTTGAACGGGATTGCCGTTTCAACGAATAGAACGCGTTCAGAGCTGTTGCGTTCTTTCCATTTCAACAGGTCGGATAGTACGGCTGAATGCACCGTTTTGTCGAGTATCGCGAGTTTCGCCGGATTGCTGAACACGACTTTTGCGATCGCTTTCCTGTTCAAAGTTCCATCGGCGTTTATCGCTTCCGGGGTAATCTTGGTGGCGAGTGCCTTCTTGATGTCATAATCCGCTTCCATCAAGGCTTTTGCCCGCGTGTCGCAGTCGTAGACTTTGTAACCGAGCTGAGCGAGAATGTCGCATACGAATGACTTGCCACTCCCGATGCCCCCGGTGACGGCTATCAGTTTAGGCGCTGATGTCTTTGCAAATGAGGTTTCGTCGATGTGCATTGCGGTTTGTTACAGGCGGCGAGCTATCTCATCGGCCGACAGGGTGAACATGATTGGGTTGCCGTCGGGCGTATATCGCGGGTCAGGGAGCATGAAGAGGTCGCTTAAGAGTCGTTCGCATTCAGCAACGGTCAAGGGTTGCCCGGGGCGAATAGCCGCTGAGCGCGCCATTGCCAGCGAGACGGCGCGGTGAAGTTCCTCGCCGGTCTCGCGGCCCGACTCGGTGACGTTCTCTATTATGCCGAGCAACGCGTCCGTCGGGTTCCCTTGGGCCAGCGTGGCGGGAATGCCGTTGATGCTCCACGAATTATCGCCAATGAATGACACGTCGAAGCCAAGGTTGGCAACTTCCTCCTGCAAGCTAAGAAATATGGCGTTCTGGGCTGCCGAAAGGGAGAGAACTTCCGGGAAAATTACTCTCTGAGTGTCCCCGAGAGCGCCCTCCGAGCGATTGGCAAAACGCTCGAACAGCACCTTGACATGCGCGCGGTATCGGTCGACGATGAGCAACCCCTCCCTCGAGGGTGTGAGAATGTATTTGTTGCGTATCTGCAGAATCGTTCCCCCCGGAGTATGCGCCTCTATCGAGGGGAGCGTCTGCGGCGTTGGGGTTTCGTCGGCGGGAGCATCATTTGACGAAAGTATGTCGTTGAGAGCCGATGCGCTCACTCCTCCGTCGAGAGGGTCTGCCGTCGGGACGGTTTGCTGAGCGAACGGATTGTAGCTTTCGATAGCGGGCAGCGCGTCGGTCTGATTGGCCAGCCCTTCATAGAGCTTGTTCCAATCAGATGTCGCTCGCTCGGCGGCGCGCTGCCAGGAGTTCCCTCGGCTTGGCAAGTCGCTGTTGATTGCCGAAGCTTTTCCGCGCCCATTCGTTGAAAAGGGATTGTAGGCTTCGGAAATCTCCCCGTGTTCGGCGTTGGCGTTAGGGTTGAACACTGGTATATCTGGAGCGTCCTGAGAATCGAAGTCGATTGCCGGGCCCACATTGTACTTGCCCAGGCACTCCTTGATCGCGGCAACGAGAATCTGCCAAATCGGCTGCTCGTTCTCAAATTTTATTTCATTCTTCGTAGGATGGATGTTCACGTCGATTGATTGCGGATCCACCTCGAAGTTGAGGAAATAATTTGGCTGCATATCGGCGGCGATCAAGTCCTCGTAGCATGTCATCACGGCCTTGTGGAAGTAGGGGTGCCGCATATTGCGCCCATTGACAAAGAAGTATTGCAACGGATTGCGCTTGCGCGCGTTCTCAGGCAGGGAGATGAAGCCCGACACCTTCACCAATGGGGTCGCGGTCTCAACCGGAATCAGTTGCTTTTCAAGCGATTTGCCAAACAGGCCCGCTATGCGTTGTTTCAGCGAGCCGGGTAATAATTGGTGCAATGTGACATCATTGTGCACTAAAAGGAATTCAAGCGAGGGATTCACGAGCGCCAAACGCTCGAATTCGTGAATTATGTGCGAGAGTTCTACAGAATCGCGTTTCAGAAATTTTCTGCGGGCTGGAACGTTGAAAAACAGGTTCTTAACCATCAGATTGGTCCCGGGGGCACACGCGTCGGGATGCTGCGATTCAAATTTCGAGCCGGCTATTTCGAGATAAGTGCCGATTTCGTCCCCGCGGCGCATGGTGCGCAGCTCAACCTGGGCCACGGCGGCGATCGAGGGGAGCGCCTCGCCTCGGAATCCCATTGTGTGAAGTTCGAAGAGGTCCGCTGCTTCACGGATTTTGGAAGTAGCGTGACGCTCGAATGCGAGACGCGCGTCGGTGTCGCTCATGCCGCATCCGTCATCGATTACCTGGATGAGGGTTTTGCCCGCGTCGCGAAGTATGATTTTGATTGACTTGCCTCCGGCGTCGACAGCGTTTTCAACCAATTCCTTTATTACGGAGGCAGGGCGCTGAATCACCTCGCCGGCTGCGATTTGGTTCGCAACCGAGTCGGGCAAAAGTTTGATTACGTCGCTCATTTGTCGATGCTTTTCTCGAGATGGGTAAAACGTGATTCTATTTCGATATGTAAAGTTAGCTCTTTTTTCAATAATTTCGCGCTTATGAATCGCCTCTTTTTGTTTAATCCCGAAAACGATATTGCTCTCGCTTCGGGGAAGGCTTGCTTTACTCCCCCTAAGAATGCCGCCGAGCTGCATCGGTGCGGTGCCATGCTACTATGGTGGCTTGGTTCTGACGGCGATGCGGTTGTGGTCAATGAAACCGATTATGACAGCTGCGTCCTTTTTGCCAAAGAAATGTCTCAACGCTTCGACGAAGGGCCGGCGGTTACTCGTTTTATTGCGGAAGAGTCGGTGCCCAAGTATGTACCATGGGGGTGGAGCGCGAACGCTCTACGGCAATTCCAAAATATCGGGGGGCAATTCACTCAGGCTGATTTTCAGAGGATGGAGCGTTTGAGAATACTGTCACATCGCCGCAGTTCCATCGTTTTGAACAGTGCGCTCGCCGACTCGCGAATAGGCGATTTCCCCCCGATTCCATGTGAAATTCGTGACCGTGCCGCGTTAGCGGGTTTACTTGAAAAATGGGGCGAGGTATATGTTAAAGCGCCGTGGTCCTCCACCGGGCGCGGAGTGGTTTGCTCCTCTGAAATGAGTTTCGACGAACTGTGGCGCAGAACCGAAGGCACCATACGCCGCCAAGGGAGCGTGCTTGTGGAAAAAGCTATGAATAAGGTGGTTGACTTCGCTATGCTCTTTCGTTCGGAGGCTGGTGTGGTGGATTTCGCAGGCTATTCCCTCTTCTTCAACGGCCACGGAAGTGCCTATGGCGGCAATTTGCTGCTGACCGACAACGAGATTGAATCGCGGCTCGCGGGTTACCTCGGGACTGGTTTGCTTAATGATGTCGCCTCTGTGCTGCGCGCGGAATTGACAGATTTGGTCGCGACGGACTACAGCGGCAATTTCGGTGTGGATATGATGATTTGTGACGATGGCCGCGGAGGCTATCAGCTCGCGCCCTGCGTTGAGCTTAACCTACGGCTTACTATGGGGGTGGTGGCTCATCGGCTCGTCGAGAGGTTTGGCACGGAGATTCCATACAAAAAACTGATGGTGGCTCCAGCCAATGCCGCAACAGAAAACGCCCTATGGCTCGTGCCAAAGAACGAAAGCTATTTCATAGGGCTCGTGTGAAGTCTCACACTTCCGACATTGGTGCCTTGACAGGTGGCCTGACGGTGATTTTGACAAGGTTTTCGTATACAGCGCGCAAAGGGAGCCCCATCACGTTGTAAAAATCCCCTCGAATACCGCTTACGGCAATATATCCGATCCATTCCTGGATGCCGTAGGCTCCCGCCTTGTCAAGCGGCTTGAAATTCTCTACATAATAATCGATTTCCCGGTCTGACAGGTCGGCGAACACAACCTCGGTTTCTTCGGAGAAGGTTTTCTGTGAACGAACTGTGGCGAGGGTAACGCCGGTAACAACCTTGTGGGTGTGGCCTGAAAGGCGCCGTAGCATTGCTGCCGCGTCGTTAAGATCCCGCGGTTTCCCGACAACCTCGCCGCGGTTGATGACCACAGTGTCAGCCGTCAGCAGAATCTGGTTGTACTTTAACGATGTCAGATAGGCATGGGCCTTCTTTCTCGAGAGATAGGCAGGCACCTCCTCAGGTCGCATGTTGCCGGGATAAGATTCATCGATTTTGCGGGGTTCGGCGATTTCGCATTTCAAATGCAGATTTTCCACAAGCTCGCGCCGGCGGGGCGATGCCGAGGCTAAAACGAGTTCCCAGCCATTCAATATATCGAAGGTGTTCGCGCTGTCAGTCATTCGTCACAATGTGTTTGATTTTCACCAACCGAAGGCTTTCCCGGAGTCGAGCCAATGGCCGTTTACTTTCAAAATTTCTTCGAGCAAGTCACGGGCCACGCCATATCCGCCTTCGCATGGCGATATGTAGGTCGCAATTCTCTTTATGTCGAAAGCGGCATCGCTTGGCGCGACGGAGAGGGCTACCTCGCGCATACATTCAAAATCGGGTATATCATCGCCAACGTATGCCACTTGGTTGGGCGTCAGTTCATTGTCGTCCATCCACTTTCTGAGCACTGGCAGCTTGAGCCCGGCTTTCATAAAGATGTCTTTCATTCCGAGGCCTTCGAAGCGCTCGCGGATGCCCGGGGAGTCGGCCCCTGAGATAATAGCCAGTTTCAGTCCGCTTTTCACAGCGAGTTGAATCGCATAGCCATCTTTGGTGTTTACCATTCGGCGGGGGATGCCGTCGCTGTCAAGCGGAATGGTCGATGGCGACAACACTCCGTCGACATCGAAAACAACCCCTTTGATTGTGGCGAGGTCGATATTGATTTTGCTCATAACAAATCGAGTTCTTGGTGATAAATGTCGAGAATTCGTTGCGAAAGGAGTGCGTAAGTGTCACGCAATTCCGGCGGAAGGGCTGCATGTTGCGCCCGAATGACGGCTATGTCGCCACGGCGTGCGGGACCTGTCATGGCATCGTGAGGAGTCGCGGAGCGCAGCTTTTGAAGCGTTACTTCAAGCAGAGGCATCAAATAGTTGATAGTCAGTCCTTCTTTGCGCATCAAGCCATCAGCGTCGAGCCACATCAGATTCGCGAAATTGCAGGCGAAAACGGCTGCCAGATGGAGCGCTTTGCGCCGATTGCTGTCGGCTGTGTCGACAATCTTCGAGATTTTGCCGGCAAGTTCGCAAAGGCGGTCACAAGTGGGCTTGTCACTACCTTCGATAAACATAGGCACTTGGCTGACATCCACCGCGATTTCCTTTGAAAAGGTCTGCAAAGGGTAAAAACTGCCATAGTGCTCTTTTATGCCCTTGAACACTGAAATGGGGACGCTCCCAGAGGTGTGCGCCCATATTCCCGGGTA
>CAYTBH010000105.1:0-7260 GCA_964435935.1 uncultured Alistipes sp. | reverse complement strand
GGTAACGTCGGATATGATGGCCTTTGGATTTCATCTACACCCTCAGTTACTCGGAATGAACTTGTAAAACCTAAGCCAATTAACAAATCTCGTAGAGCAACCGATACGAAATCATATCTGTATATGTCTCCGGGAGTCGCTTCGAGGCTGAATGAAATGTCTTCAAATTTGTTTTTATTATAAACAATTTTGATGTCGGGGTTAGAGAAAAGAAAGTCAATGTTGGGAATGGAGTCGTAAAAACTTACAGTACTGTTAAACAGTGCATATTCTCCAAGGAGAACACCCTTTATGGCACTGAGAGGAACTGCACCAGTAGATAGTTTCCCTCCGTTCCCGAATTTTGTCTTAGATTCACGGTATACCCTCGAAATAGAATTATCTAACTCTGTGGGAAAAGACTCGCAGGAGACTGCTACTTTCAAGGGTAAGCATATAGGAAGGTATTCTTCCATGATTTTGCATGCAAAGTTGAAAGCACCAGCGAGATCTCCGGGACACGACTTGTCGAACTCAGTGAGAATTACCGTTCCTCCATTAATAGGACGTATTACTTGTAAATCATGAACAGCATAGTCATATTCATCCGATACTATGTTATAAGAATAATATGGCGTTTCTCCAAAAGATGTGAAAGGTAATGTAATTGCCAACAAGAATATTAATATCTGCTTCATTTTATTAATTTTTTAGTGATGATTTTGTGGGGAAATTTTATGCGGAGAATAAGCGCTTGAGGAGCGTTGCCGGTAAAATCCACCGAGCCGTAAGGAGTTAATATATAGGAACTGACAAGTATTCCCTGTAAATTGAAAATATCAACTATGCCCTGTTCGGCGCAATTTGATTCGACACCGAGGGGTGAAATTGTCACCTCGTTGTCGGTTTGCGCGTCAGAGATAGATGCCTGGCGGTATTCGTCAACAAGCAGTCTATCCTCTTCGCTGAGGTAGTTAGTGGAGTAAATCGGCTGAGCCATTGCGGGGGAGTTGTCAGCGAAAAATGCCTGCGCCGAGATGTATGTGCCCCAATCGATATTTTCGAAAGTGTACTTCACCTCCTTCCTGCCATCCACATCAGGCACCTCGTATTTCACAGAATAGAAGATGCGCGTTCCCTCTTCCTGATACGGGAGGGTGCGCATCGCGATAATCCTCGTAGGTGCTTCCTCGGTTTTGATAGTGATGACCATGGTCCCATTGAAAACCGGCTTTTTGCCAATCATCTCTTTCAGCCGATAGGTGTATGTGACATCAGTAACTTCCACTTTCGCAGTCTCATCAAAGCTGTTGTCAGTGTTATAATATACTGGGAATGACAATAGTTTTTTTGTTACGCCATAACTATTCTCGGCCTTAATATTAACCCAGCACATACCGAGTTGGTCAACTCTTTCAATAGAGACATTTGCGCTATCGGGTTGGTTATAGTAGGTTCTACGAATATTGCCATTGAATTCTTCGTATAATGCAACGTCAACTTTATTGGACCCTTTGTATTTGACTGTGAACGAAATGGTGTAGGTGTATTCCTCGCCGGCTGTCATCACGATGTTGTCAACTGAGAGGATTATTGGTCTCAAATCGATGTTGAATATCACGCTTTGAGCGTAATATGATTTGCCATCCATAGTGTAATCGCACTCAATCATTCCCTCAAGCATCCCGTCGGGATTGACCAGGAAAGATTCTGGTGATGAGATTTCGGGGAGTGTCCATGTTTTGGCTTGGCTAATGGAATAAATAGCGTAATTGCCATCATGGTCTTTAAGTGAAAACTTCCAGTTGTAATCGGAGATGCTCGCCTCATCATCGTTCTCAATCGAAAAGGAAGGCTCAGTGTATGCCGATACGACGCCGTCCGCCGTAATGTCGTCGCATTCAATCCTATTCCCTTGCAATGATTCGCCTAAGGATGCTTCATTCTTTGCGGGGTGTTCCACTGCCGGGCAATGAAGCGAGCCGCAAAGCATCAAGAGTGCGGATAAAAAACACTTGGTTCTCATATTGATTGAATTTGAGTAAATAATAGGTTCTTGACTAAAGCTGTATGGCACACTGTCTCCAATAACACCATTTGCAAATATAAATGGTTTAAATTTTCTAAACAAATATTTCGATAAAAAAATATTTTCGGGTGGGCGGGGCGGTGATTTTTTAAGTAAAATGCAAAGCGAGGTTAAATAACGTTGAGGGCGCGGGGGAATGCGAAATTTTAGCTACCTTTGTTAATCGGAATTTTTTAAGCTAAATTATGCAAACCATGGGAGAATGCGGTTTTTTCGCCGGGTCGTTTGACCCGTTCACCATCGCGCACAAATCGGTTGTCGACCGTGCGCTCCCCCTGTTCTCGAAGCTCGTCATAGGCATCGGGGTCAACACGGCCAAGCGCCCCTGGCAGCCCGTGGAGGAGCGCCTGGCGGCCATCAGGGCTCTCTATGCCGGCGAGCCGAAGGTCGAGGTGGTCACCTACGACGACCTGACGGTGGACGCCGCGCGGCGTCACGGCGCGAAATTCCTGCTCCGCGGGGCCCGCTCCGTGGCCGATTTCGAGTATGAGCGCGCCCTTGCCGACATCAACCGCAACCTTTCGGGCCTCGAATCTGTTTTAATATATACATTGCCCGAGCACGCGGCAATCAGCTCGTCGATGGTGCGCGAGCTCGCGGCTTTCGGCCGCGACATCGCCCCCTACATCCCCTGAGGCGCCCGCGCTCCCGCCCAATACACCATTTTTTTAACACACTCCTATCAATGAGAAAATTCATCATAGCGGCCTCCGCGCTGGTTGCCACCTCGGCAGCTTTCGGCCAGTTATTCTTTCAGCGCGCTCCCCAGGAACCGCCCCAGATGCAGCCCGCGCAGAAGCTCGGATATGCCGAAAAAATCATCGAGACATACTATGTCGACACCGTCAACACCGACAAACTTGTGCAGGACGCCATTGTCGCGATGCTGAAGAACCTCGACCCCCACTCGACCTACTCCGACCCTGAAGAGACCAAGGAGCTCACCCAGCCCCTCGAAGGCAACTTTTCGGGCATCGGCGTGCAGTTCAACATGCTCAACGACACCCTGTTCGTGATCCAGACTACAGCCGGAGGCCCCTCCGAGAAGGTCGGCATCCTCCCCGGCGACCGCATCCTGCAGGCCGGCGACTCGCTCATCTCGGGCGTGAAAAGCCCCAATTCGCGCATTTTGAAGATTCTCCGCGGCCCCAAGGGCACTCGGGTGAACCTCAAAGTGCTCCGCAAGGGGGTCAAGGAGCCCATCATGTTCTCGGTGGTGCGCGACGACATCCCCATCTACTCGGTCGACGCCGCATACATGGCCGACCCCGAGACGGGCTACATACGCATCTCGCGCTTTGCCGAGGAGACTGCCGCTGAGTTCGACAAGGCATTCCTCGAACTGAAAAAGCAGGGCATGAAGAACCTCATTGTCGACCTCGAGGATAACGGCGGCGGCTATCTCGGCGCCGCCCACGACCTCGCCTCCCGCTTCCTCCGCCGGGGCGACCTGGTGGTCTACACCGACGGCCCGCAGACCGGCACCCAGGTCTACGGTGCCGAGCGCAACGGCTACTTCCTCGACGGGCGGCTCGTGGTGATGGTCAACCAATACTCGGCCTCGGCCTCGGAAATCACCGCCGGAGCCGTGCAGGACAACGACCGTGGCCTCATCGTGGGGCGACGCACCTTCGGCAAGGGGCTCGTGCAGCGCCCGTTCCCGTTCCCCGACGGCTCGATGATACGCCTGACGGTGTCGAAATACTACACCCCCTCGGGCCGCTGCATCCAGAAACCCTACACCCCGGGCGATGAAGACGAGTACCGCGCCGACATCCTCCACCGCTACCAGGCGGGCGAGTTCTCGTCGGCCGACTCAATCCACTTTCCCGACTCGCTGCGCTTCGAAACCCTGCGCAACCGCCGCCCCGTCTATGCCGCCGGCGGCATCATGCCCGACCTCTTCGTGCCCATCGACACCACGGCCTACTCCGACTACTACCGCGACCTGGTGGCAAAGGGCATCATCAACCGCTATTGCATCACCTACGTCGACGACAACCGCAAGGCGCTCCAGAAGGAGTATCCCACCGAGCAGAGCTTCATCGACCGCTTCAAGGTGAGCTCCGACATGATGCGCTCCATCGTGGAGATGGGCGTGGTCGACAGCGTGAAGTACAACGACGAGGAGTTCAACCGCTCGCGCACCATGATGGAGACCATCGTCAAGGGCATCATAGGCCGCGATCTTTTCGAAACCTCAACCTATTTCAAGGTGGTCAACCCAGTGCTTAGCCCCACATTCCGCCAGGCCCTCGACCTCATCAACGACCGCGAGCGCTACGACTCTCTGCTCAGCGGTCAGCCCAAGCGGTGACCGCGGGGGTAGAGCGCCGTCTGCAGCAGCCCGCGAGCTGCTAAGTAGCTCACGAAGGCGAGCCACAGCGCGTGGTTGCCCATCGAGGGGTAGAGCGCCCACTGTATGGCGAAGAACACCGCCGTGGCCCCGGCCATGCTCAGCAGCAGCCGTCGGGTGAGGGTCGCCCCGATGTACACCCCGTCCCACACGAAAGCCCCGAAGCCGCACAGCGGAATCCCCACGGCCCACAGCCCGTACTCGCCCGCCGTGCGAAGCACCTCGCCGTCGGAGCTAAGAACCCCCAGAAACCACTCCCCGAAGAGAAAATACAACCCCGTGAAGACCAGCGCCAGGATGAGCCCCCAGCCCATCGTGGCGCGAATCGTTTTGCCCAGGGCCCCGCGGTCGCCCTCGCCGGTGAAGCGCCCGGCCAGCGCCTCGGCAGCGAAGGCAAAGCCGTCCATGACGTAGGAAAATAGCAGGAACAGCTGCATCAGCAGCGTGTTGGCGGCAAGCACCACCGACCCCTGCGACGCGCCAGCGCGGGTGAACCACATCGTCACCGACATCAGGCACACCGTGCGCAGCATCACCTCGGCGTTGACCTTGAAGAATCGCCGCAGCTCGTCCCAGCGGGCTATTTCCCGCCAGGGGGTGGCCCCCAGGCGGTAGCGCCGCAGAAACAGCAACGCCACTCCCAGCCCCGTCCATTGCGCCACCAGGGTGCCGCACGCCACCCCTTCGAGCCCCAGCCCAAGGCCGTAGACCAGCGCCAGGCTCGCCGCGATGTTGGTGATGTTCACCGCCAGCGACGTGTACATCAGCACCCGCGAGTTCTGCATCCCCAGGAACCACCCCGAGAGGGCGTAGGTGCCCAGCATCGCCGGGGCGCCGTAAATGAGGATGCGGAAGTAGCACTTGGCCAGCGCGGCCGCCCCGGCGTCGGGCGACGCCAGCCACAGCAGCCCCCACTCAAGCGGTCGCTGCAGCAGAATCAGCAATCCTGCGGCCCCGAACGCCACCAGCAGCGAGCGCCGCAGAATCAGCGCCTGCGCCCGCTGGTCGGCAGCGCCACACGCCTGCCCGGCGAGCCCCGAAGTGCCAGCCCGCAGAAACGAGAAAAACCAATAGACCATGTTGAACATCACGCTCCCCACGGCGATCGCGGCGATGAACACGGCGCTCCCCATGTGCCCCACGATGGCGGTGTCCACCAGCCCCAGCAGCGGGGTGGTGATGTTGGCCGCGATCGATGGCAGGGCGAGCGCGAGAATGCGTTTGTTGAGTTTGCTGAACTGCATGGATGTTGAAGGGGTATAAGCGCGACGGCGGGCCGCGTCGACATCCCGGCCAGGGGAGTGACTGCGCGGCCCGTCGTTAGCGGTCAGGCGGCATCAGAGCTTCTTGGCCCTGGTGCTGTCGAAATAGAGGTAGGCAATCAGCAGAACGTAGGCAACCAAGCCCAGAATCTGCAGCGTGGTCACGTCGAGTCCGCAGACATATTCAAACCCGAAGAAGCGGGTCAGCGCGGCAAACACGCCAAACAGGGCGCCACCGGCGATGAGGCCCGAGGAGATGAGCGTGCCGCGGTCGCGGCGGGCGTTGTTCACAGCCTCGTCCTTCGAGCTGTGGCTCACGAAATACGCGATCGCGCCACCCACGAGCAGCGGCGTGTTGAGCGACAGGGGGATGAACATGCCCAGGCAGAACGCCAGCGCCGGAACTCCCAGCCAGTTGAGCAGCAGGGCCAGCACCACGCCGGTCATGTAGAGAATCCACGGCGTTTCGCCCCCCATCATCAGCGGCTCGATTACCTTGGCCATGGCGTTGGCCTGCGGTGCCACCAGCGCGTCGGGGCCCGAGAAGCCGTAAACGTCGTTCAGCACCAGAATCACGCCGCCGACGGTGGCCGCCGAAACCAAGGTGCCAAGGAACTTCCACTGCTCCTGCTTTTTAGGGGTCGTGCCCAGCCAGTAGCCCACTTTCAGGTCGGTCACGAAACCGCCGGCCATCGACAGCGCCGTGCACACAACGCCGCCGATCACCATCGAGGCAACGATGCCCGAGGTGCCCTTGAGGCCGATGGCCACGAAGATTGCCGACGCCACGATGAGCGTCATCAGCGTCATGCCCGAAACGGGGTTCGACCCTACGATCGCTATGGCGTTGGCGGCAACGGTGGTGAAGAGGAACGCGATGATCACCACCACAATCCACGCCACGAGCGCCTGCCACCAGTTATGAATCACGCCGAACCAGAAGAACAGCAGCACGGCCACCAGCGCGATGGCGATGAAGAACACGATGTGCTTCATCGAAATGTCCAGCTGCCAGCGCAGCGGCTTCTCGGCCTTCTCGGCGCCACCCTTGAACTCGCGGCCGGCCAGCCCCACGGCCTGGCGGATGATGGGCCACGACTTCACGATGCCGATCACGCCGGCCATAGCGATGCCGCCGATGCCGATCATTCGGGCATAGTTGCTGAAAATTTCCTGCGACGAGAGGGCCGCGAGCTCGGCGTTGCCGTAGGTGCCCAGCAGCGGAATCAGAACCCACCACACGAAGAGCGACCCGGCGGTGATGATGAACGCGTAGCGGAGCCCGATGATGTAGCCCAGGCCCAGCACAGCTGCCCCGGTGTTGCAGCTAAGCACAAGCCGCGTTTTCTCCTCGATAGCCGCGCCCCACGAGGTGAGGGTGGTGTTGAGCGTCCCGGCCCAGAAGCCGAATGTCTCCACCACATAGTCGTAGATGCCGCCGATGAGCGAGGCGATCACCAGCGTCTTGGCCTGGCCGCCACCCTGCGCCTTGGCCGACGCTCCCGAAGCGAGCACCTGCGTGGTGGCCGTGGCCTCGGGGAAGGGGTATTTGCCGTGCATGTCCTTCACGAAAT
>CAYTBH010000104.1:0-7485 GCA_964435935.1 uncultured Alistipes sp. | reverse complement strand
GTCGGCAAACTCCAATTCGCCAAAAGCGGAACCGTCGATGAGGATTCGGAAATTGTCCATTTCTCGCCGGGGTATGCGCGCAAAAGGAGCATTCGCGGCCCGCGACTGCCGGAAAAAGTGGGCCGCCGACCCGATGGTCTTAGCGACCTGGGCAATCTTATCGCCGTCAGCTTCGACGAACATCACGCCCCGAATGCGGTCGACAACCTTGGATTTCAGCTGCTTGCCTTTCCGTACCATCAGACGCTCAACAGGGGCGTAGGTCCGCACTTCGCCCAAATTATCATTGGATGATATTCGTGCGGCGATCGTTGAGGAATCGTACCCGGGACTGAGTCGCAACGCATACCAGCCTTTTGTGCCTTGGAACACCGCCGTGGCGACTTTTTCAAGCACCGCTTCGCGGTTGACTGACTCACCCTCAACAGGAATCAGCGTCTCGGCGAAACCGCCGGGTATCTCGCGACATGCAGCAGCGATTTCAGCGCTCTGAATTCCGCATTCCCTCGCAACCTTGATCCACAATTCTGCTGCCATCGATGGCGAAAAGCGCTCAACATCAATATTCGCGCTTCGCAAAAGAATGGTGGCATTCTCTGCGAATTGACCATCAACACGCTGCGCCTCGTTTCCGGCAGACAATATCTGCTTGACGAGCACGTCGCGTGTCGCAGCGAGAGCGGAATCGCTGATAGGCATCCTTGCGAGCAGTCGGAGAGCGGCAAGCGTTGAATCCTTGCTGTTGACTTTGCGCGCTGAGGCATTTCCTTTGGGGTGGCTTGACCCTACTGCGGCAAAGCAGTCGCCTGAAGAAGCGGTTGCCCTACCCTCTTTAACGAGTTTGCGATAAAGAGAACGGAAGTTGTGCATCCGCTTAGCGATATACGATGCCGTGTGCCCGCGTTCAACCAAGAATCTTCTGAAATCTTCAACAAGCGCGGAGTCCACTCGGTCGGCAACAAGGAGCCGCCCTCCGTCAAAAAGGCGAAAAGCCGAAATGAATTTTTCAGCGTCGCGCCGTGTGTTAACATTCGGGATGGCTTCAACCACCTCTTCAAACTGCCGCAAAAGTGACTTGGAGCAGGTATTATTCGAAAAATATACCTTTTCGCCGCTTATGGGCATAGTTTCTTTCCCCCGTTCTGTCGCTTCTGACGATGAAACGGGGGACGAGAATGATTGGTTTTCAGCGTCAGTTATCGACTGAAATTCAGCGGAATCATCCATCACGACGAACGACGCGGAATGAATCCCCGAAACGGAGACGCATTTGTTCGCTTCAAAGTTACTAAATCTGCCAAAACTTTGCAAGTTGGCATCGCGTCGAAAAATGGGGGAAAAATGGCGGGAAAGCGCCCCAAATCAAGGTTGAAACACGAGAAAGCAAGCGTCGCGACAACCTCTTGCACGGCTGCTACGACGCTTGCATAATAATTACTTTTCTAAATATTCAGTTTGAATGTGCCCGAGCCTGGCGCTTTGCCGAATTAGGCGAGGACGCTTTGTGACCTGCTTTTTGCGGACGCCCATTTTCTTTTAGATGCTTCATTATAGCCTTCTCCTGGTCATAAACTTGAAGAATCTGCCGCGGGGTCAAGAACTTGCGATATTCCGCATAGTATTTCCGGCGCAACTCGAGAGTGCGCTCCGAGAAATCAAACCGGGCTTTGACCACGCTGTCGGCCTGTTCGTCGGTAAGCTGGCCGGCCTTCTTAGGCCGTTGACCTTTGCGAAGGTTCCACAATTCCTGCTGGCAATTGACAAACGTGGCAATGAATCTATCGCGTGTACCATCTGTAAAGCCAAGTTCGTTGGCAATCCGTGTGGCCTGCTTTTGGGCCATTTCGGTTTGAGAGGGCTTGGTTCGCTGCGTTTTGGAGCCCTTGGCCTGAGCCTGAATGCTCAGCGAGCAACAAATCGCGGCCAATAGAAGTAAATATTTCCAAGAGAATTTCATAATAACTTGGCGGTTAATCGTTAATGAAAATGTCGTCCTGATACGACTCCAGCATCGAATATTGGTCCTCTGCCGAAAGTTGCTCGAAACATTGGGCGATATCGTCGTAACCATCAGAATTGATCGCCTGTCGTTTCAAGAGTGTTCCCGAGCCAACCACAAGTGCCACAACAGCAGCCGCGGCGGCAATGCGGAACGGCGAGAGCGTGAAGCGCGGAGTCTTTTTCACGGACTCCTGGGCCACGCGTGCCATCAGTCGTTCCTCCATCTGATTGAAGAATCCCGGGGGCACGGTATATGGCGACCGCATTTTTCTGTTTTCAAATTCAAATCGTTTCATAAACAATTTATAATAACGATGTTATATACTTCTTGATTTTCTCCTTGGCGAAGTGGTAGTTGGCCTTCACCGTCTGCTCGGAGCATTGGAGTATCGAGGCAATCTCGCTGTATTCAAGTTCATCGTAATAGTGAAGGTTGAACGTGATCCTTTGTTTCAAAGGCAAGGAATCAACAGCGTCGCGAAGCTTGACGGCCTCCAAATCCGAATAGTCGACATAGCTGTCGGCTGAAATCCGCGCAGCGTCATCATCGCCTTCCGAATCAATCGCACCCGCAATTTTGCGCGAGTTTGCGATATGTCGCAGAGCCTCGTTGGTCGCGATTCGGTAGAGCCACGGAGCGAGAGTCGAGCCATCCCTGAGTTTGGGAAGCGACCGATAGGCCCGGAGCAGAGTCTCTTGTAAGACATCCTCAGCATCCTGATGGGCGACCACAAGGCGACGTATGTGCCAATACAATGGCTCCATAGCCTGGCTCGTCAGCATCCTGAATCCAGCCTCGGGATTTTGCGCGAAGAGTCGCAGTATGTCGTTTCCGTTAATAATCATTGGTCTACATATAATACCTCGAAAAGCGCCAAAAGTAAAATCGCCAGGGGAAATTTTGAATTATTTTAAAATTTAATTTCCAACCCTAACGACCTCTCATCCTCAAGATAAAAAGGACTCATACAAATCTTTTTGCCTCTAAAGATTGTTTGAGTAACAGCCGAGAGTTATTTTTGCAACTCAAAACATTCATTTTATGGATTTAAAAGATATAAAATCGCCAAAAGACATCAAAGGATTGTCGATAGACCAATTGAAAGAGATTGCGGCGCAAATGAGAGCGGCCGTCCTCAACAGGACTTCGAAAATCGGAGGCCACGTTGGTTCAAATCTGGGTGATGTCGAAGCCGTCATAGCGCTTCATTACGTTTTCGACGCGCCCACTGATAAGTTAGTTTTTGATGTCTCCCACCAAGACTTCCCTCATAAAATGCTGACAGGCCGGGCCGACGGGTATCTCAACGACGCTGACTTCGCAAAGGTGGGCGAATACACCGACCCGAAAGAGTCGCCTGAGTACGACCTCTTCTACGCCGGCCACACATCCCCTGCCCTAAGTCTTTGCTGCGGGCTCGCAAAAGCACGCGACCTCAAGGGCGAGAGACATAACGTTGTCGCATTCGTTGGCGACGGCTCCCTCAGCGGTGGCGAAGCCTTTGAAGGGCTCGATACAGGCGGAGCGATGCATACCAACTTAATTTGCATCATCAATGACAACCAGATGGCCATTGCCGAGAACCACGGCGGCCTCTACGCACACCTGCAAGAACTTCGCGAGACAAATGGAACCGCGGCCAACAACATTTTCCGCGCCTTCGGATGGGATTATGTCTATGTGGCCGAGGGAAACAACCTTGAAACGCTCATCGACACTATGCGTCGGGTAAAAGATGCCGACCACCCGGTAGTCGTACACATCAACACCCAAAAAGGCGAAGGCTATGTTCCGGCGGAGGAATTTCGCGAAGAGTTCCACTGGATGATGCCTTTCGACATCGAAAGCGGCAAACCGCTTCATGTTTACAACGGCCCCAGCTACGAGAAAACCCTACGCGACTTCATTATGGAGAATGCGGCCAAGCACCCCGAAATGCTGGTTATATCGTCGGCCACCCCCGGCGCTTTCGGTCTCGGGCCTGATGAGCGAAAGGCATTGGGCTCAAACTACATTGATGTGGCCATTGCTGAACAAACAGGAGTTTCCGTAATGGCGGGCGCTGCCAAGGGTGGAGCCAAAGTTGTCTATGGCATAGTTGCTTCTTTCCTCCAAAGAGCCTACGACCAACTCCAGGAAGACTGGGCTATGAACGACTCTCCTGCGACATTGGTCGTTCTTTCAAGCGGTATAAAAGGTATTCCCGACATTACGCACCTTGGATTTTGGGATATTCCTATGGTCACATCTATACCCGACATTGTGTACCTTGCTCCAACCAACTTAGAGGAATACGAGGCAATGCTTCGCTGGAGTTTCTCCCAAGACACATTCAAAGTGGCCATCCGTCAACCGACCTATTCCGTAGAGCACGCCGATGGCGAAGTCGACACAGACTATTCCGAGCTCAAATTCAAGGTTGAGCGCGAGGGCTCGCGAGTTGCCATCATTGCTGCCGGCGACTACTTCGTCAAAGGACGTCAGGTTGCCGACATGCTTGAAAAGGAAGGCATACACGCCACCCTCATCAATCCGCGCTTCGTTTCGGGTGTTGATTCAAAACTACTTTCTTCTCTCGAACCTGACCATGAACTTGTGGTAACAATTGAAGATGGTTCGGTCGAGGGCGGCTTCGGTCAACGCGTGGCCTCCGCGCTCGGTTCGTCACAAATGAAAGTACTTAATTTTGGCCTGCCGAAGAAATTTGCCGACCAATATAATCCCGAAGAACTTGAACGCTCGTGCGGGCTATCCCCTGACCAGATTGCCGCAACGATTACCGACCTCATATAAGAATAATTCATTCTCCCTTATATAACAGGCGCTATGGCGAAACGAGATTTTTCGGCATAGCGCCTTATCTTTTAATGCTTTGCAAAAATCAAGCGCTTTTTAATGAATGTTTGTGGGTCATTTTTTCATTTAATTATTTTGATATTGTTGATTATTAGTGTAATTTCGGCAAAATAACGAAATCATCATCAATCATTATGAATTCAATAATTAACCACTCTTTAATATCCGCGCTAATACTATCAGTCAGCCCACAATTCAGCGCTTTTAGCCAGAACGACGCTATCCCTGAAATTGACTTTTCGAATAATATCACCGAAATAGAACGTCTGAAAATCGACTCGGACCTAACGTTGATGACAAAATTTACAACCGAATGGGAGGTTGAACAGGATCAAAACGATGCTAATGAAAACGGCCACAATCTGCTATACCACGGAGGGTATATATACACATATCTGGACGTATACAACTCCAATCCCGTTATGCGTCGTTACAATGCCGCGGACCCCACGGATAATCTCCAACATGTGCTTCCTTTCAGCGATTTAGGCGTTTTTAATGGGCGCAGCCTGTGTCGCCACGCGATGGCGATTGACGAAAATGGCAAGTTTATATTCGTTTTTGGGTTGCAAAGCGCGCAAACCTCGAAGCAAGGCGAACTCTTCATCGTTATTTACGATTTTGAAACCAACAGCGTTACCGCCTCAAGAAAGATTGCTTTGAGCGAAAAAATCAATATGAACGCTACCAATCTTTCGTTTGCTAAAGTCACCATGGACGGCGATGTTGACGGCACGTTCACCCTGACAACTCTTTTAGCCACCTCAAATGGTTCAGCGTGCAATATCCGCCCTCTCACTATTTCGGGGAACGATGGCGTTTTCACCGCGAATTTAGCCCCTTATGTGTATCAGCACAGCACCAGCGAACCCACAGTTGTCGACATCTGTCAACTCGATGAAAACAATATCCTTGTCTCTGATCTCGATGAAGAGAATCCCATAATGCTTCTAACCTATAATTCCGGTGATTTTGAAATTGTTGAGAACTGGACTGATGAAAATACGCTGCCGAAAACGTCCACAAAATCCGAACCAGATGCTTTCGGACTCCACGCAGTGAAACACAACGGGCACACTTTTCTCGTTTACGCCCACTCATATAAGGGCAACGTTGTTTATAATGTGGTGAAATGGGACGATTTTTCGTCGTTCGACAATATGGACCACATAGCGCGAATCAACGTGGGAAGTTCCGAGAATGTGGAACAGATTTATGAGCTGGGTCTAAGACAAATCGTGATTGAAGGCCCTCAAAGCCCTGCTCCTTCGCGCGATAACAATTTCTATAACGAAACCGCCTTCTTCACATACGCTCCCGGCGTTAAACTCGCAAAGCATAGAGTGATTACGGAAACCGACCTTATTTATACCGCCCTCGACACGCCGCGCGTCTCGCCCACCCTCACCCTCGAAGGCCGTTCGTTGTCCAACCCAAGTGGCGAAACAGTGACAATTTACGACTCTGCCGGCAAATTGATTAATGCAACGAATGCGACTATCGTAAATCTCGAAAGCCTTCCGCAAGGATTTTATGTCGCTAAATCGGCCAACTCTGTAACTAAGGTCATTCTCTAATCAAACTCAAGAATAATTACAAAAAATTGCCGCGGAGCTCATTGTTCCGCGGCAATTTTGGTATGTTGCAATGGCTTATTCGTAAGCCTTTGTTAGATGCTGGTTATGCCTGCTGATAGGCTTCCATGTCGGCCGGAGTAACGGTGTTGATGAAAGTGGCGTGGCGAGCGACCTCAGCCTGGGCGAGGTTGCAGTAAACGCGGGCGCTCTTGGCAAGGCTTTCGGCAGCAGCCTTAACCACGGCATCTTCCGAAGCTGCATTGCGCGAAGCGTCGGTTACCAGCAGATAGCCCATGAACACATTTCCAGCGATTTCCACAAGGTGACGTGCCATAAAGTCGGTGTAGGCGGGTTCATTGATTTCGTGAACCTTGGCAACTACTTCCTTGTAGGTTTCAGTCATCTTGTCGAGCATAGCTTTCTGCGGAGCGAGGCAATCGCACACGGGCATCGCGGCGCACTGCTCGATAAGCTGCAGATAAGTGCCGGTGAAGACGTGGCGGATTGCTGCCACAACCTGCAACTGGGTCGTACCCTCGTAAATCGAAGTGATGCGGGCATCGCGATAAATGCGTTCGCAAGCGTAGTCCTTCATGAAGCCTGAACCACCATGAATCTGGATGCAGTCGTAGGCGTTCTGGTTGCAGTATTCGCTTGAGAGGCCCTTTGCGAGCGGGGTGCAAGCATCGGCAAGTTTGTTGTAGAGCTTCATCTCCTTGCGCTCGTCGGCTGTGAGCGAACGTTCGCGGGCAATATCCTCGTAAGCCTTGTAAAGGTCCACATAGCGAGCGGTCTCATAAAGGAGGCAACGCGAAGCGTCGAGTTTGGCTTTCATCACCGAGAGAATTTCACGCACTGCGGGGAATTCGATAATCGCTTTGCCAAACTGCTTGCGATCCTTGGCATAGGCTTCGGCCTCGCGATAAGCGATTTCGCTTACACCAACGCTCTGGGCTGCGATGCCGAGACGCGCGCCATTCATAAGAGCCATCACACCGAACAAAATCATACACTCCCGCGCCGTTGAACAGCACTGCCGGCATATCGAAT
>CAYTBH010000103.1:3738-7698 GCA_964435935.1 uncultured Alistipes sp. | reverse complement strand
AGCTCTTCCTTGGCGCGCTCGAAGATGAGCACGTTGGCGTCAACCGCCATACCGAGGGCGAGCACGATACCGGCGATACCGCTCAGGGTGAGCACTGCCTGGAACGACGCGAGGATGCCGAAGGTGAAGAAGAGGTTGCAGATGAGGCCGAAGTTGGCAATCAGGCCGGGGATGAGGCCGTAGATCACGCACATGAAAATCATCAGGAGCACGAGGGCCATGACGAACGACCAGATACCCGACTCGATGGCCTGCTGGCCGAGCGAGGGACCGATCACCATGTCGGAGATAATGTCGACCTTGGCGGTCATCTTACCCGACTTGAGCACGTTGGCAAGGTCCTGTGCCTCCTCGACGGTGAAGTCGCCGGTGATTTGCGAGCGACCGCCTTCGATGGCCTGGCGGATGTTGGGATAGGAGTAAACAAGGTCGTCGAGCACAATGGCCACGGGCTTGCCGATGTTGGCCTGGGTGACGCGGGCCCAGTCGCGGGCTCCCTCGGCGTTCATGTTCATGGAAACGACGTTGCCCTGCATCTGGTCGTAGTCGCTCGAAGCGCCAACCACGCACGAGCCGTCGAGCGCGGGCTTGCCGTTGTTGGAGCGGAGGGCGATGAGCTGGTAGAACTCGATGGTGCGGTCGCGGCCAGTGACGCTGTCCTTATAAGTCTGCACCAGGGGTTTCACGCTCCAGCGCAGTTTGAGGTTGCTGGGGAGGAACTGCTTGGCCTCGCTGGAGGCGAGCATGGCGTTGATGGTGTCGCGCGAAGCGGCGGGAGCGTAGCCCAGCACGGGGGAAGCGTCGCCGTTGATCTGGATGAATTCGCGGAGACCGGCGCCGTTGGCGGCGCGGAGGGCGTTGTCGAGCTGCGCCACCTGGCCGGCGATTTCGGCACCGGTGTAGGTTTCGTAGAACTCGAGGTTGGCCGAGCGCTGCAGCAGTTCGCGCACGCGCTGGTGTTCCTTAACGCCGGGGAGTTCGAGAAGAATCTGGCCGTCGTTGTCCTGGAGCACCTGGATGTTGGGCGAAACCACGCCGTAGGCATCGATACGCGAGCGGAGCACGTTGGTTGCCGAGTTGTTGACGCGGTCTTTGACTTCGTTTTTGAGAATGGCCTTCACGTCGCCGTCGCTCTTTCCGGGGGCGACAACCGAGTTGAAGACAACGGAGAAGTCGGCGCCCTTGTTAAGGTTGCGATACTGGTCGACGAACGTCCCGACATAGTCGGTGGAGTGGTTCCCGCGGATGATGGAGTCGGTTTTGGCCAGAGCGAGGTCGAAATCGGCATCAGCGTCGGAGTTTTTCATCGAGCGCAGCATGTCGGGCATCGACACCTGCAGAATCACGTTCATACCTCCTTTGAGGTCAAGGCCGAGGCCGACGCCCCACTTCTGCACTTCGGCATAGGTGTAGCCGAGCCAAACCGGCTCTTTGCTGATGGAGTCGATGTAAGCTTTGTAGGCCTTGTTGTACTGGTCGGAATTGTTGTTTCCGGCGATTGAGAGGGCGTGCTGCTCAGCCTTGGCCTCCTCCTTGGAGCTTACCACGGAGAAGGAGAGATAGAACAGACACACCAACACGAGGAAAATCGCGATGACACCGGCAATGATGCTTCCGAGGGTTCCTTTGCTTTGCATGTGTTAGAAAAATGTGTATTTAAGTTATTGTTTATTATTTCAAAATGATTGGCTTAACGGGGTTGCCGCTGAGGCGATAACTCCTTGAAGGCTTGGTTTTTATGGCAAGCCCTAAGGGGCATCAGCACCCCCTTGGAGGCGCAAATGCCTATTTTACAGCGTGCAAATGTACGAATTAATTACAGAACCTACAACAGTTTTCAAAGTTTTCAGCTATTTTAAGGAGCGGAGCCTGAGGGCCGAGGGCCTAAGGCTCAATGCCGCGGGCGCCGCACCGGGCAACGCGGGGCCGGGCCGCGCCAGGGGGGCGGCCATTGAACAATGCACAAATAGCGGCGGGGAGGGAGGCGCGGCTTCAGAGCTTCAGCAGAAGCATGCGCCAGAGGGTGATGGTGAAGATTTTTAGGTCGAGAAGCAGCGAGAAGTGGTCGACATAGTAGATGTCGGCCTTCACGCGGTTCTCCATGTCGACCAGACGGGGCGTGGGCCCTCGGAAACCGTTAATCTGGGCGTAGCCAGTGAGCCCCGGGCGCATCTCGTGGCGGCGCATATAGTCGGGGATGAGCTTGGAATACTGCTCGGTGTGGTAGAGCATGTGGGGGCGCGGGCCGATAATCGACATGTCGCCCTTGAGGATGTTGATGAGCTGCGGCAGCTCGTCGAGCGACGAGCGGCGCAGGAAGCGCCCTATGGGGGTGACGCGCGAGTCGCTGTCGGCGGACTGCTCGGTGTCGGCGGTGTCGTTGACATACATCGAGCGGAATTTCAGCAGGTTGAACTCGCGGCCGCGGTAGCCGGTGCGCTTCTGGCGGAAGAACACTCCCCCCTTCGAGGTGAGGGCAATCCACAGAGCCACGACAATCCACACCGGCAGCAGCAACAAAAGTGCCAGCGCGGAAAAAAGAATGTCGAACAGTCGTTTGAAGGCTCTTTGCATAGTTGGGTGGTGCGGAGCGCGTTATGTGGCTTCCGAATTATTAACGTTAACAAAATCTAATTATTGCTTGCCCTCGCGTTTTTTATTGCTAACTTTGCGTAGAGGTCGGCGCCCCCATTTCGCCCCAATGAGCAGTCGGCGCGCCGGCATCAGGAACCCAAACTCCCTATATGGAAGAAAAATACATCGTATCGGCCCGAAAATACCGCCCGTCGACTTTCTCGTCGGTGGTCGGGCAGAAGGCCCTGACGGCGACCCTGCGCAACGCCATCGCGACCGACCGCCTGGCCCACGCCTACCTCTTCTGCGGCTCGCGAGGGGTGGGCAAAACGTCGTGCGCCCGCATTTTCGCCAAGTCAATCAACTGCTCAAACCCCACGCCCGAGGGCGACCCCTGCAACGAGTGCCCCTCGTGCCGGGCCTTCAACGAGAACCGCTCGCTCAACATCATCGAGCTCGACGCCGCCTCGAACAACGGCGTGGAGGATATCCGCTCGCTCACCGACCAGGTGCAGATTCCACCCACGGAGGGAAAATACCGCGTGTTCATCATCGACGAGGTCCACATGCTCTCGTCGGCCGCATTCAACGCCTTCCTCAAAACCCTCGAGGAGCCCCCGTCCTATGTGATTTTCATCCTGGCGACCACCGAGAAGCACAAGATTATCCCCACCATCCTCTCGCGCTGCCAAATCTACGACTTCGCCCGCATCACCGTGGGCGACATCACCGACCACCTGGCCTACGTTGCCGAAAGCGAAGGGGTCAAGGCCGAGCGCGCGGCCCTCGGGGTGATCGCCCGCAAAGCCGACGGGGCGATGCGCGACGCGCTGTCGATTTTCGACCAGGTGGCGGCCTCATCGCGGGGCGACATCACATATAAATCGGCCATCGAGTCGCTCAACGTGCTCGACGAGCGCTACTACTCGCGCCTGTTCGACGCCTTCCGCGCCGGCGACATCCCCTCGGCGCTGCTGATCTACAAGGAGGTGCGCGACCGCGGGTTTGACTCGCTCTTCTTCATCAACGGCCTCGCGGCCTACCTGCGCGACCTCATGGTGGCCCGCGAGCCCAAAACGCTGTCGCTGCTCGACACCGACGACGAAACCCGCGCCGCTATGGCGCGGCAGGGCGCGCTGCTCGAGCCCGAATTCTTCTACTCGGCCATGAGCCTCTGCAACGAGGCCGACATGGCCTACCGCACGGCATCGTCGAAAACCTTCCTTGTCGAGCTGCTGCTCATCAGACTGTGCCAACTAAGCGGCCCCTCCCCCATTTATAACGGCTCCGGGGAGGGGCGCGAAATCAAGAAAATCGAGCCGATGGCCACCCAGCAACCCCAGGTGGCCCAACCCGCCGCGCCCGCCGCGGCTCCGGCACCCGCGC
>CAYTBH010000103.1:0-3638 GCA_964435935.1 uncultured Alistipes sp. | reverse complement strand
CGCGAGCCGTTCACCGACCAGGCCCTGCTCGCCATCTGGGCCGACTACGCCGCCAAGCGCCCAAAACAGCATCTGCTGGTGAACACTATGCGCCAGTCGCCACCCCAGAGGGTCGAGCCCCAGGGCGAGCTCTTCGAGGTGACGGTCGAAAACCCCGGGCAGGTGGAGCTGCTCAACGCCGAGCTGCCGAAACTCCTGGTGCGTCTCCGCGGCGAGCTCAACAACGACTTCGTCGAGCTGCGATTCGCCGTTTCCGAAAAAACCAAGCTGCCGACGGCGTGGACCGACCGCGAAGTGCTGGCCCACATGGTGGAGGACCATCCGCTGACGGCGAAATTCATTCACGACCTAAACCTGTCGCTCTGAAACCATGGAGCGCATCGTAATCATAGGCGCGAGTTCGGGCATCGGGCGCTACGCGGCGCGCGAACTTGCCCGGCGAGGATGGCTCGTGGGAGCCGCCGCACGCGACGAGCGGGCGCTCGACGAGCTGCGGAGCGAATTTCCAAGCAACATAGCGACGGCGAGGGTCGACATCAACGACCCCGATGCGCCCCGGGCGCTCAACGCCCTCATTGAAAAAATCGGGGGGATGGACCGCTATTTCCATGTAGCCGGAGTGGGATATGACAACCCCGGCTTCGACCCGGAACCCGACGCGCGCACCGTGGCCACCAACGTCGCGGGCTTCACCCGCATGCTCGACGCGGCCTGGAGCTATTTCGCCTCGACGGGGCGGCGCGGGCAGATTGCCGCCATAAGCTCCGTGGCCGGCACAAAGGGGATTGGGTCGCTTGGCTCGTATTCGGCCTCGAAAGCCTATCAGCAGCACTATCTCGAAGCGATGCGCCAGCAGGCCCGCCGCCAGCGGATGCCGCTGACTGTGACCGATATACGCCCCGGATGGGTGCTCACTCCGCTACTCCCGGGCTCCCCTGCCGACTATCCCCTGGCAATGACCGAAGAGCGGGCCGGAAAACTGATTGTCAAAGCTTTGCTGAGCCGCCGGGCCGTTGCGACGGTCGACTGGCGCTGGCGGGCGGTTTGCTTCTTCTGGCGGCTGCTGCCCCAGTGGGTGTGGACGCGCCTGCCGCTCCCCGCTTTCCCCTTAGGCCATCGCTGAACCACCACACCCCGTCAGATGCCGGCGAGGTTGCGCCCCACGGTCCAAAGGAGAATAGCCGCGAGGAGCACCCACAAGGCCGGCGGCGAGGTGAGCCATTCGCGCACTCGGCGGCTGAAAGGCTGCGTGATAGCCGCGAGATAAAGAATGAAGACCGGTATCGACGGATTGGCGCTCAGAGCGTCGAGCCAATGGCCGTGGAGAATCTCAAGAAGAAAAGTCTGGCTGCCGCAGCCGGGGCATTTCAGCCCCGTCGCGGCGCGGAACACGCACCGCGGCAAGAACCCCGTGGCAGCGTAGAGCCCATACCACAGCGCCATCAAGGCCGCGGCTCCCAGGAGGATAGCCGCGGCCTTGACTGTGGGGGTGATTCTGGATTGCCGGCGCACCTGTCAAGAGCGTGTTTAAGAGACTCGGAAAAAGACTGACGCGAAGCGGAAAACAGCGCTCAGTTCATGAACAACATCGACTCGCCAAGATAGTAGAGAATCTGCAGGGGGATGGCGATGATGCCAAGCACAATCGACACAATAATCCATATCTGCGCGCGCGAGGAGTTGCGATAGGCTTTCGCATAATCGCCGCTATAATAAGCGTTTTTGATGTTCACGGCGTAGATTATGGCCACGATGCCGGCGGGGAGGCAGCAGCAGATGGTCGCGATGATGGCCCACACGAGATAGGTGGGCGGGCATTGCGGCGGCTCCTGCACAGGGGGCTGCCCGGGAGCATACTGCGGGGATTGCTGCGGCTGGTAGGGCTGCTGCGGACGGCCCTGGTACGGGGGCTGCTGCGGGTTATAGCCATACTGCTGCCCGGGGGCGCCAGAGTATTGGAATTCCGGATTCTGAGGCTGCTGGGGCGCGCCCTGGGGCTGCTGCCAACGCGGAGCCTGGGGCTCGGGTTCGGGAATCCGGGGCGGCGTGGGTTCGGGCGCCTCGAAAAGCTGCGCCAGGGCCTCGATTTCGCCAGCCGGGGTCCAGTCGGTCAGGCCGTCGTGCCACACGAGCCGCTCGGGCGTGATGCCCTGCTCGCGCAGTTGCTCGATTGTGAAGGGGCCGGCGTGGCGCTGGTCAATTATAATCCAGAAATCCATTTTTGCTGTTTCCTTTTAAGAGATTACAGAATAGCGGGTTAGAAGAACTTCGTCTCGGTGCCCCAGATGGCCGTGAGCAGATTGTTGGCCAGGCCCGAAGCCCCGATGCGGAAGTATTCGTTGGTGAGCCACTGCTCGCCGAGAACGCTCTTCACGATGCAGTAGTAGGAGACCGCCTCCTCGGGGGTGCGCACACCGCCGGCCGGCTTGAAGCCCACCATGCGGCCCGTCTTGTCGTAGTAGTCCTTGATGCAGGAGCACATGACGTAGGCGGCGTTGAGGTCGGCACCGGGATACTCCTTGCCCGTAGAGGTTTTGATGAAGTCGGCGCCCGAGTACATGGCCAGCACCGAGGCTGCCTTGATGTTGGCGGCGGTTTTGAGCGCCCCGGCCTCGAGAATCACCTTGAGGCGGGCGTCGCGGCAGGCGGCCTTGATTTCGCCAATCTCGTCGGCCACGCCCTCATAGTCGCCGTCGAGGAAGTCGCCGAGGTTGAGCACGATGTCGATTTCGTCGGCACCACCCTCGACGGCAAGCGCCGTTTCGGCAACCTTCACTTCGGGGAAGGTCTGCGACGAAGGGAAGCCGCCGCTCACGCAGGCAATGTCGACACTCGACACCTCGAGCACCGCGCGGACCACCTGCGCGAAGTTGGGGTAGACGCAGATGGCGGCAACGTTCTTCATCTCGGGGTGCTCGGCGTCGAAAGCGTTGACGCGCTCCACGAAGTCGGCCACCGACGCGGGCGAGTCGGTTGAGCGCAGCGTGGTGAGGTCGATGCAGTTGAAGAGGAATTTGTATACCTCCTGGTTCATGTTCTGCTCGAGGTTGTCGGCGAGGATTTTCCCGACAGCTTCCGTCACTTTCTGGTCGTCGGCAACGACGGCGCAGTCGGCAATAGCCTGGTTGTATTTATCCATAATGGTATATGTCGTTTTTTGGGTTGGTTCAATCGTTGAATTCGAGGTCGCCGTCGACAACCTCGTGCCAGGGGAGGCCCTGCAGGGGCAGCTGTTCCATGAAGGGGTCCGGGTCAAACTCTTCAACGTTGTGGACGCCCGGTTTGTTCCATTTGCCGGTGAGGAACATCATCGCGCCGATCATCGCGGGCACGCCGGTGGTGTAGCTCACGGCCTGCATGCCGGTCTCCTCGTAGGCGGCGTGGTGCGAGCAGTTGTTGTAGATGTAGTAGGTGAGCGGCTGGCCCTCCTTACCCTTGCCCGAGATGCGGCAACCGATCGAGGTTTCGCCGGTGTAGTTCTCGCCAAGGTCCTGCGGGTTGGGGAGCACAGCTTTGAGGAATTGCAGGGGCACGATTTTCTGGCCGTTGTATTCCACCTCGTCGATGCGGGCCATGCCGATGTTCTGAATCACGCGGAGGTGTGTGAGGTATTCCTGGCCGAAGGTCATCCAGAAGCG
>CAYTBH010000102.1:0-7700 GCA_964435935.1 uncultured Alistipes sp. | reverse complement strand
TTAACCTCGAAAAGCCCGCTACCAAGGAAGAAATCTGCGCTGCCATGAAGGAAGCCGCAGCTGGCGAACTCAAAGGCGTGCTCGGCTACACCGAAGACGCAGTCGTTTCGTCCGACTTCCTCGGCGACACCCGCACCTCGATCTTCGACGCTAACGCCGGTGTTTATCTGACCCCCAACTTCGTTAAGGTCGTTTCTTGGTACGACAACGAAATCGGCTACTCCAACAAGGTTCTCGACCTCATCGCCCACATGAAGAAAGTCAACGGCTAATCCAAGCCCGCGACCAACGCACATACAGCGAGGCGGCGCCACCACGGCGTCGCCTCCTTTTTATTCAACCCCTTCATTTATACACCCTCTTCGCCTTACGCCCCCTCCTCCCACCACTGAAACGCCTCACCCGCAATCGGACGCTCGCTCAAAATTCCAGAGAAACTCGCTCAAAATTCCAGAGAAAAATTACTCAAAAAAAGCCATTCCCAGGCAAAAAGTCGTTATCTTCGCGGATGAGAAACCGCCGTTTCCGAAACCGCCGTTTCCGAAACCACGGTTTCCAATCCGGCAACTTCTCGCCCCTAAGGCCACCTTACCCTCAAACAGAGAACTACATACATGGAATTTTTCGATCGGACAAGAGAAATCGCTCTGTTACAGAAAATTCAAGAGCAGTCAAAGTCAAACGCCCAATTCACGGTTATAACCGGCAGGCGCCGCATAGGTAAAACCGCTCTCGTCACACGGGCATACCGCGACGCGCCACTGCTTTATTTCTTCGTGGCAAGAAAAACAGAGCGCGAACTTTGCGACGATTTCGCACACGCTCTCAAACACACGCTCGGCATAAGCCTCCCCGGGACGCCCGACTCTTTCGCAAACCTCATGGAGTTCATCATGCGCCTGGCTTGCGAACGCCACATCACGCTTTTTATCGACGAATTCCAAGACTTCTTCCTTGTCAACCCATCGATATTCAGCGACATGCAAAGAATATGGGATACTTATAAGGACAAAACCAAAATCAACTTGCTCGTAGGAGGGTCAATCAATTCGCTGATGCACCGCATATTCCGCGACAAAAAGGAGCCATTATACCAGCGTGAGACCCATCACATCAAACTCGCGCCGTTCACGCCAACGGTGCTGAAGGAAATTCTCGCCCACTACCATCCCGGCTATACCCCGGAGGACCTTCTCGCGCTCTACACTTTTACCGGCGGAGTCGCCAAATATGTGGAACTTCTCATAAACGCCCAAGCCACGACTCGCGAAAAGATGCTCGACGCTATCATCAGCGACGGCTCCACATTTCTCGAAGAGGGAAAAGTGATGCTCATTGGCGAAGTCGGAAAAGAGTACGGCACATACTTCTCAATCCTCACAGCCATCGCGAGCGGGCACAACACCCGCACCCAAATCGAGGAAAAAGTCGGGAGGGAGGTCGGCGGATTCCTCTCAAGGCTCGAAAACGACTATGAACTAATCACCAAAAACCAACCGTTATTCGAGAACACCTCCAACAAAAACGTTCGCTACGCATTGCGCGACAACTTCCTGATTTTTTGGTTCCGTTTCATATTCAAATACAACCACATACTCGAAATCGGAGCCTACAAACAACTGCGTGCGCTTGTTGACCGCGACTACGATGTGTTCTCTGGCTGGATGCTTGAGCGCTACTTTCGGGCTAAACTAATGGAAACCCAAGACTTTACACGCATAGGTTCGTGGTGGGACCGAAAGGGTCAGAACGAAATCGACATCATCGCTGTCAACGAAATTTTCCACACAATTCAATTCTTTGAGGTTAAGAAAAATCCCGAAAAGTTCAACCCGGCTGTGCTTGACTCTAAAATAGCCGCTTTCCTGCAAAAAGAGAAGAGTCTATCCTCTTATACCGCTACAGCCGGAGGGTTGTCGCTGGACGATATGTAGGCGGCAGGGGGTCGCTGAGGGGAGTGGAGCGCAGGCGCACGATGCCAGGCCGTGGCCCGGAAGCGGGCGGCGGCAGTGAGAGTTGTTAAAATATTTTAACAGGTTGGCGAAAAGCGAGTTTTTCACTACCTTTGCAACCATACTTGTAAGCATTTTTGGCATTTTTGCGCCAGATTGCTCTTGGCACAAATTCAATAAACGTTAATCAATCACAGATTTAGAAACATCTAATTTCCGAATTATGAAGACTTTTCGCAAAATAGGAATGATGATCGCTGTTGCTGCCGTGGCTCTCGGCTTCACCGCTTGCAGCGACGATGACGACAAGGGCGCCGACAACGTTTCGTTCAACGGTGCGTGGAAAATCATCGAAAACACCAACGTGACAACCGCGTTCACCACTCCCGCGATCCTCGTTGACGCCGAAAATCCCGCAACTCCTGTTTCCTTCACCTTTAACGGCGACGGCAACGGCGAAATCACCTACACAGCTCTCGTTGAAGAGCCCTACGACCTCGACGGCGACGACGTTTACGATGGCACCGAACTTGTCGAAAAGGACCTCACCGCCCCTCTCACCTACACCATCACCGAGGGCACCGACGCTGTTGTCAATGGCGTTTCCGACCACCTCGACGGCATCGAAATCAACATCCCCGCAACCGACTACTTCAAGGATGTGGTGATTTCGGCTCGCTACAGCATCAAGGGCGACCTGATGTACCTCTACCTTAAATATCCCCAGTCGCCCGACGTGCTCCGCAAAATGTAAGCGACTGCCATATAACCTCTTCAGCGCCGTGTTGGACATCAGTTCCGACGCGGCGCTTCTCTTTTCTCCCAGCGAAACTCGCATTATCGCATCCGCCAGTGGCCAAAGGGGTGCTAACTTCGCGAACGAGGACAACAAATGAGGAGAGAAAACTGTAAACCACGCAACTTCAAAACAACACACTAATGCTATGAAAATCACAGACCAAACACCGCACTCCGCAATTTTAAGGAGCCCGGCACCCGTCGACGCCGGGGCCGCCTCCGCATGCGACGACACTCCTGACGACGACACCATGCTTGGTGCGATCCGCTTCGCGTCAAAGCGCGACATCAACGAGATTATAGTCCATTGCTCGGCCACGCGCCCCGACCAGGCCGTGACAGCTGCCGATGTGCGCCGCTGGCACACCCGTGAACGAGGTTTCGCCGACATCGGCTATCATTTTGTGATCGAAACCGACGGGCGCATCGCCTGCGGACGGCCTCTCGACAAAATCGGGGCGCATTGCCGCGGTCACAACTCGCGGTCGGTGGGCGTGTGCTACATGGGCGGCATCGGCCCCGACGGCAAGCCAGCCGACACCCGCACTCCGCGGCAAAAGCGCTCGTTGCTGGCGCTGCTCAAAGCACTCGTCAGGGCGTTTCCCGCAGCCCGCATACGCTCCCATCGCGACTTTGCCGCAAAGGCGTGCCCCTGCTTCGACGCCACCGCCGAATATGCCGACCTGCCCCCGGGCTGACGCGCCATACTTTTTGCCGCCCGATAAACCGCCGTTTAGATTTATTTCGTAATTTTGTGAGAAATTGAGCACAAACCGACAAATCGAAACCGCTAAATGGCAAAACACAACCCCAAACTCTGGCTCCAGGCCAAGGACTATCTGATTATCATCTTTGGCATCGCCATGTATGGCATAGGCTTCTGCGCCTTCATTGCCACCGCCCCCGACAAGGTCGTGATCGGCGGCATGGCAGGCCTCAGCCAGGTTGTCGACATGATAACGATGGGGCTCTTCGGGTTCCATGTTCCCTACTCCGTCACGATTTTCACCGTCAACTGCCTGATGCTGATCGCGGCATACAAAATCGTGGGACGCACATTCGTGGTGCGCACCCTCTTCGGCGTGGTGGTGATTTCGATAATGTTCGCCGTGTTCCAGCCGCTGTTCTCCAAGCCGCCGGTCGAGGGGCAAACCTTCATGGACATCATAATCGGGGCAGTGCTCTGCGGTTTGGGAATAGGCTTGGTGTTCGTGCACAACGGCTCCACGGGTGGCACCGACATCGTGGCCGCAGTAGCTTCGAAGAAAAGCAACGTTTCCATAGGACGCGCGATGATCTACTTCGATTTGTCGATTATTTCGTCGTCTGTGTTCCTGAAACTGATTTTCTACCCCGATTTCAACTTCCAGGACTCCGTTCCGGCACTTGTCTACGGCCTCATCACCCTTTTCGTGATTCCCTTCATGGCCGACATGATGATCAACACCAACCGCATGGCGGTGCAGTTCATCATCTTCTCGCCAAAATGGGAGGAGATAGCCACCGCGATCAACAACGAGGCCCAGCGCGGCTGCACGGTGCTCAACGGCATGGGATGGTATTCCAAAGCCGAGGTGAAGGTGCTCCTGGTCATGTGCCGCAAAATCGAGTCTGTGACGATATTCCGCATCATCAAGTCAATCGACAAGGACGCGTTCATAACCCAGGCGCAGGTCAACGGCGTTTATGGCAAGGGATTCGACGAACTGAAACTGAAAATGCCGCGCAACCCGTCGCACAGCGACATCCCGGTGCGCCCCGAACCCACAACCCGCATACTATGACCACCCTCGGACGTCTCGCCGCGGCGCTCGCGCTGCTTGCCCTGAGCCCCGCAGCCACCGCGCAGCAACTCACCTGGGACATCGACTTCGCCACAGTGTTCGACAACCGCGAAGGCTCAAACCACCACACCGACACCAAGACATTCTTCTTCACCCACCTGGCCCCGGAAATCGGGCTGAAGTTCTCCGATAAGGACCGCATCGCCGGAGGCGTTGTCTGGGACCAGCCAATCGGCTGCCAATGGGAGGGAGCCCGCGTGTCGCCCACGCTCTACTACCGAAGGGTCGACGGGCCGTGGCGCTTCTCGATGGGCATGTTCCCCCGCCGGCAGCTGCGCGAAGAGATGCCCTCGTTCCTGTGGTCCGACTCGCTGAGCTACCACCAGAACAACATCCGCGGCGCCCTGGTGCAATACGAGCGTCCCGGCAGGGGCTTCTTCGACGCCTACATCGACTGGCGCGGAATGCAGACAGCCACACAGCGCGAGGCGTTCAACATCGTGTTCCATGGCCGCTGGCAACCACGCCGCGAGGGAGCGTTCTTCATCGGCGCCCACGCCATGATGAACCACTTCGCCCTTTCGCGCGAAAACAAAGAGAACCAGCACATCGTCGACAACTTCCTGGCCAACCCATACATAGGCTGCGACCTTTCGCGCAAAACCGCGCTCGACTCCCTGGCCATCCGCGCCGGGCTCCTGCTCACCATCGAGCGCAACCGCGCCAACCCCGGCGACTCCTGGCAGACCCCTTGCGGCGGATGGCTCGAAATCATAGCCCAATATCGCCGGTTCGGGCTCAAAAACAGCTTCTACGGAGGAGGCAAGCTCTTCCCCTCCTATCTCGACTTCGGCGCCCAACTCTACCAGGGGGAGCCCTTCTACAGCTCGTCGGTCTACAACCGCACCGACGTTTGGGCCGACATTATCCGCGGCTCGCGGGTAGGGCTTCGCGCATCGCTCGACTTCCATGTCACAGCCCACGCCTTCATCTTCTACCAGCGCCTGATACTTCGAGTCAACCTCGGGTCGTCCAATACCCCCCGGCCCTCCCCGCGTTTCTGAACAGCCCGCTCCCACACCGGCATAAAAAAGAATGGCGTTGCGTCGATTTTCAAAATCTCGACACAACGCCAAAATCATATCGCCCCGCACGCGGGGCGCTGCTGGCAATCAATTATTCCTTGCCGAAGTAGCGGGCATAGAGGCCGGCGAAACCGCGACCGTGGCGAGCCTCGTCCTTAGCCATCTCGTGCACGGTGTCGTGGATAGCGTCGAGGTTAGCCTTCTTGGCGTTGGCGGCGATGCGCATCTTGTCGGCGTTGGCGCCGGCTTCGGCCATCATGCGCTTGAAGAGGTTAGTCTTGGTGTCCCACACGCAGTCGCCAAGCATTTCGGCAAACTTCGAAGCGTGTTCAGCCTCCTCCCAAGCATAGCGCTTGAAAGCCTCGGCGATTTCGGGATAGCCCTCGCGATCGGCCTGGCGCGACATTGCCAGATACATGCCAACCTCGGTGCATTCGCCCATGAAGTGAGCGTTGAGGTCCTTGATCATCTCCTCGTCGCAGCCCTTGGCAACGCCGATTTCGTGTTCAGTGACAAACTGGAGAGCCTCTTCGGGAGTCATCTCTTTGAATTTCGACTTGGGAGCGCCGCAGAGAGGGCACTTTTCGGGAGCTTCGTCACCTTCGTGAACGTAACCGCACACGGTGCAGATAAACTTCTTAGCCATTGTTGATAGTTGTTTTATTAGTTGGTTGTTATCGCATTTTGTTAATGGCGCCGCCGCGGACCGCGACGGCATCATACCGCAAAATTACATCTTTTCCCCGAATTACCAAAAACCGAATCCCCCAACACAACTTTCCCCAGAATTTTGTAACTTCGCATCCAGTATGACAAAGGATGAGCTTGTAGCTAAGCTGCACGACATTGAATGGGAAGATTTTGAGGCAAAAGCCGCAAAATCTGAGTTGCCAAAGGATGTTTGGGAAAGCGTCAGCGCGTTTTCCAACACTTCCGGAGGGTGGATTGTGCTCGGAGTGAAACAGTCTGGCAAAGCATTCGACATCCAAGGGGTGGATAACATTGAGAAACTCGAACAAGATTTCCTCGGAACTCTCCGCTCACAAAAATTCAACCAGAGGTTGGCTGTAACATCCAGGCGATATGAAATTGAGGGTAAGAAACTTCTGGCGTTTTACGTTCCAGAAGTGGATTTGAAACCGGTGTATTTCGGCAGCCCGATCAACACGTTCATCAGGATGGGTAGCGGCGACCAAAGAGCTACAGAGGGGGAAATACGGGCGATGTTCCGCGACCAATCGTTCGGGAAGAAAACCGAAGAGACAATCCCCGACACAAGCATTGAGATGCTAAATCCCAATTCTCTGAAAAGTTACCGCTTCGCTCTTGGCCAAACGCAGAATCTCATACAACTTCGTGACGCAAACGACGCGGAATTCTGCGAGCAGGTCAATATCACACGAAACGGGCGCCTCACCTACGCCGGACTCCTTATGTTTGGCAAAGCGCCCTACGTTCTTCGTTATGTTCCAACGTTTTGTGTCGATTACATCGAAATTCCGGGCCCCACAATCCAGCAGGCAGAGGTGAGATACACTTACCGAATTCCCGAACAAGACAACATTTGGGAAGCTGTTCAGATTATTCTGCGCCGTTTCCGCACGCTTGTTGATGCCCCAATCCACATAAAGGATGATGGTTTCGCGACAACCGACGAAAGCCAATACAAGGTTCTCCGCGAGGCCCTTGCCAATATGGTGATGCACTGCGACCACTTCGATTCGTTGCGCTCCTGCATCCGCGTCTATACCGACCACATAGAATTTATGAACGGCGGAGCCTTCCCCCTGCCTGTGAAAGACATACTCGGGAAGATTTATTCCAAGCTACGCAACCCTACAATCGCTAAACTATTTCGTTTCGCCGGCATCGCCGAAAACGCCGGCTACGGCATGAACAAGCTTGCGAGTTGGGAGGCCCTCACCGGCACCCGCCCCACAATCGAGAGCGACCGCACCATTGCCACCGTCTCCTTCCCCCTCAAATCGGCCCTCCAGCGAAAAGCCGCCGACACCGATGGTGCCAAAAATGTCCCTGTAAATGTCCCTGTAAATGTCCCTGTAAATGTCCCTGTAAATCTT
>CAYTBH010000101.1:0-7754 GCA_964435935.1 uncultured Alistipes sp. | reverse complement strand
ACGTCGACCCACACGCCGCCGCGCTCACCCTTTTTCCACCCGTATTTGGTGAAAGCCACGGTGTCGCGGGTGTCGTAGACCCTGGCCAGCGGCTGATAGGAGTCCTCGCCGGGCACGGCCACCTTCAGGCGGTCGGAGCGGAATTCGCGGAGGAAGCGCTCGTAGTCGGGGCGCGGCATGACGATGTCGATATCGTCGTCCCAGGGAATGAACCCCTTGTGGCGCACCACGCCGATCAGCGTGCCGTAGGCCACGGCGTAGCGTAGCCCGCGCTCCTCGCAGAAAGCGTGGATTTCCTTGAGGATGTCGAGGGCGAATAATTGCAGCTCGCGCAGTGTGAGTTCCTTCATTTTTTGTCTTTCCAATAGAACTTGGTTACCGAGATGGTGTGCTGCTCGCGCTTGTTCTCGGGCGGGAGGGTCATATAGTCGGGATACTGGGGGATGAGGAACGTGTGGTAATCGCGGGGAACGCGCACCTGCATATCCTCGAAGGGCATGAGAATCGTATCGTCGAACAGATTGGCGGGCAGATGGTCGTGGTAGACCCAGCCCCTTATTCCAAGCTGCGACACATGGCCGGTCGACCCCCAGGGATATTTTTGCATCAGGCGCAACTGCTCGCGGTTCTCTTCCATGAGATCCGGGAACCCGGCGCGGATTTTCCACCACTGGGCGCGCACCCAACGCCAGGGGAAATGCCATCGCGGGGGCACGTTGCGCAGGTCGGCAGCGGTTGCCATCATCTTGCGGCGGCGCACCATGCGATGGTAGAGCCGGCGACATTCCTCGGCATGGCGGTCAAACTCTCCAGGGTCGTCGGAAACGTTGTCAATCGGGTAAACATCAATCCATAACCCTGCCCGCTGCCCCCCGACCTTGAAAGGATATTTGGTGTAGGCCACGGTGTCGCGGGTGTCGTAAACGCGGGCGATAGGCTGGCAGGAGTCCTCGCCGGGGATGGCCACCTTGGCGCGGTCGGAGCGGAAGCCGCGGATGAAGCGCTCATAGTCGGGGCGCGGCATGACGATGTCGATATCGTCGTCCCAAGGGATGAACCCCTTGTGGCGCACCACGCCGATCAGCGAGCCGTAGGCCATTGAGTATCTGACGCCGTTGGCCTCGCACCAGGCATGAATCTCCTTCATCATGTCGAGCGACAAAAGCTGTATCTCGCGTAGGGTTAGTTCTTTCATTAAAATATGATAAAAAAGTGAATAGCAGCGTATTTTTCAGACGACAAGGGGCGTAGTGTCGGTGCCCCGGGCGAAGTCCTGCATGATGGCGCTGATGGCCAGGCACACTTCGCGGCTCACCTCGGTGGGCTCGGCGTGGCGCCCCGGGGAGTCGATCGAGCGCAGGAAGGCGAGAATCTGGTAGCGGATGCCCTCGCCGTCGAGCTGGAAGAAGTAGCGGCGGTTGTCGCGCGGATTTTCGAAGCGGGCCTCGAAATAGTCGGTTTTCCACCACGGGGCGGGGACGTAGAGGTAGCCCTTGGTGCCGGAAACCACGAGGTCGCCCTCGCTCTTGACGCCGCGGGCCGCCAGGGCCGAGGAGCAGGCCGAGGGGTAGACGAGCGACACGCGAGAGAACTCGTCGAAGCCGTCGACCATGCGCGACACAATCTGCTTTGACGAGAAGTCGGTGCCGAGAATCTGCAGCGCGGGGAGCAGCGCGATGGGGCCCCAGTCGGCCAGCGAGCCCCACTCGGCAGCCAGCGCCCGCGAGTCGGCATAGTCGACCGGGCGCAGGGAGGTGCACACGGCGTCGACCGACACCACCTTGCCTATCAGGCCCCCGAGGGCCAGGAGCACCAGCCGGCGGTAGGCCGTGGCGTAGGCCGTCTTGCAGCCTGCCATGAGGCTCAGGCCCCGCTCGTCGGCCAGGCGGAAGAGCTCGCGGGTTTCGTCGGCATCGAGGGTGAAGGGGAGTTCGAGCAACACATGCTTGCCATGCTCCAGGGCATAGCGCGCCTGGCGATAGTGGTCGCGCGGGTGGGAGTATATATATATGGAGTCGACCTCGTCGACAAACTCCTCGAACGATTGCCCCTCAGCGGGGGCTTTGGCGAGGGCGCCGTCGACGTAGGCGCATTCGGCGATGAACTTGTCGGTGACGGAGCTCTGCCCCACAACCCCTATGGTGAGCTGCCGCCCCGAGCGTATTTCGGAGCTCGACACCCCGGCAGTGCGCTCGAGATAGACTACGTCGCAATAGGGCTTGAGATAGTCAAACTTTCCGCGCCAGTCGCTGCCGATGGCGAAAACGTCGATGCCGCGGTCGCAGATGTCGTCGATTTTCTGTCCCTCATACTCCTCGGCGATAATCTCGTCAGCGATGCCGGTGGCGCGGAGCGCCTCGACGCGCTCCATGAAGCTCTGGCGCACGTTGATTTTGCCGCGGGCGCGGTCGTAGGCGTCGGAGGTGACGCCCACAACGAGGTAGTCGCCCAGGGCCTTGGCGCGCTCCAGCAGGCGTATGTGGCCGTGGTGCAGGAGGTCGTAGGTGCCGTATGTGATAACTTTCTTCACTTCAAAGAACTGATTGAGCGTTGGTTAAATCAGGCCGCGACGCTGCATGTCGCGCAGGGCGGCGATGAGGGCGTCGTTGTCGGCCGGGGTGAGCGCCCCGATGTGGCCCACGCGGAACACCGAGTCGCGGAGCTCGCCGCCGTTGGGGCACACCCAGATGCCGTATTCGTCTTTAAGGGTGGTGAAAATGTCGTAGGCCGAGGCGGTCGTGGGGTGCAGCGGGGTGACGCAGTTCGAGAGGCTTTCGGAAACAATCTCGAAGGGGAGCCCCCGGAGCTTGGCGCGGAAGTCGGCGGCGATGGCGGCGATGGCGGCAGTTTCGGCCGCGGCGCCCCCGGCGGCCTCGATTTCGCGCAGGCGGGTGTTGATCTGGCGCAGGGTGCCCACGGCGGGGGTGAAGGGCGTCTGGCCCCGCTCGCCGTTGACCAGGGCGTCGCGCAGGTCGAGATACATGCACTTGCGCTCGGCACGCATGGCCCTCTCAACTCCCGCGGGCGACAGCAGAATCACCGACACCCCGGGAGGGCAGGCGAGCGCCTTCTGCGAGCCGGTGATCATGGCCCCGGCCCCGAGCGCCGCCATGTCGAAATCGTCGGCCAGGAACGAGCTGATGGCGTCGACGATGAGGAAAATCCCCTCTCGGCGGCAGAAGTCGGCAATCATCGCGATGTCGTAGAGCACGCCGGTTGAGGTTTCGTGGACGTTGACCACCAGGGCCGTGTAGCCCTGGCCGGCATACTGCTCCAGCTGCCCGGGGCGCAGGGCGCTCCCCGAGGCGAGGCGGATCTCGGTGTGGGGTATGTGGTGGATTTCGAGAAGTTCGACGAAGCGGTGGCCGAAGCTGCCGCCGTTGATGGCGAGCACCTTGTCGGCGGGGGTGAGGAGGTTCATCACGCACGCCTCCATCGAGGCGGTGCCCGAGCCGGTTATGAACACGGCGCGGCTCCCCCGGGGGGCGTTGGCGAAGCGGAGCATGAGGCGCTCGTTTTCGAGCATCACCTCCGAGAATTCCGGCGTGCGGAAATATGGCACCTGATCGGCCCCGACGGCGCGGACGGCGTCGGACGATTGAACCGGGCCAACAGTGAAGTTAATCATATCGTTTGGGACTAAGGCGCGGAGCGCCGTGCTTCGTGTGTATGACAATAGAATATGCGCGAAGTTACTTAAAAAACACCATAAAAATGATTCCCAACCGGCACTAAATATGATTCCGAACCCGCCATTGTTCTGAAAAAAGCTGTGTTAAAGGCTCATTTTTCACCCCTTGCGAAAAAATTTTTAAATAATTTCAATTTAAATTAAACCAAAAGCATTTGCCCATTGTTAAAGAAGTGTTAACTTTGCCAAACTTTATTCAACTGCATCACTAAAATTTTCGATATTATGAAGAAGTTATTACTCATCGCAGCTCTCGCAGCCGGCACAGTCGGCGCGTCTGCACAGGTAACCGTTGCCGGCAGCAAATTCACCGACAACTGGTCGTTCACCCTCAAAGGAGGCGCAGTGACTCCCCTCAAGAACCACGATTTCATCAAGTCGGCCCGCGGCATCGTAGGCGCTGAACTTCGCAAACAGATCACTCCCTGCTTCGGCCTGGGCGTTGAAGGCGAATGGACAGTGAACACCTCGGCTTGGACCGGCTACAAGTCAAGCAACGTTTTCGACCACCAGTATGTTGGCGTGTTCGGAACCCTTAACCTCATGAATGCGTTCGCCGGCTACAAAGGCGCTCCCCGCGTGTTCGAAATGGAAGTAGTTGCCGGAACCGGATGGCTCCACGCCTACTATCCCCACTCTGAAGGCGGCGACTCCAACACCTGGGGCACCAAAGCCGGCCTGAACTTCAACTTCAACCTCGGCGAAGCCAAGGCTTGGACCCTCTCGCTGAAACCCGCCCTCCTCTGGGCCATGAACACCCCCGCTGACTGGAGCGCAATGGGCATGGACGCCACCTACAACGCCAACGCCTGCGTGTTCCAGCTCGAAGCCGGCATCACCTACCACTTCGGCAACTCCAACGGCACCCACCACTTCACCATCGTTCGTCCCTACGACCAGGCTGAAGTTGACGCCCTCAACGCTCAGATCAACGACCTCCGCGGCGAACTCGAGGCTTGCGGCGTAGGCTCGGCAGCCCTCATGGCCCAGATCGCCGACCTCCAGGCACAGCTCGACGCTTGCAACCGTCGCCCCGTGGCTGTTGAAAAGGTTGTCAAGGACCTCAACAACATCCGCTACGTCTTCTTCAACCTCAGCAGCGCCACCATCCAGCCCAACCAGCAGCCCAACATCGCCATGGTAGCCGACGCAATGAAGGCTAACACCAGCGCCACCTGCACCGTCAAGGGCTACGCTTCGAAGGACGGCTCGCTCGCATTCAACGAAAAGCTCGCCCAGCGTCGCGCCGACGCCGTTAAGAAAGAGCTCGTTAAGCGCTACGGCATCGCTTCGGACCGCGTACAGGCCGAAGGCCAGGGCATCGGCGACCTCTTCTCCGAGAACTCCTGGAACCGCGTGGCAGTTTGCACCGTCAACGAATAATCAACCCAACGCGTAACAGCATTTCAGGCGCTGTGTCGAGCTCTCGACACAGCGCCTTCCCTTTCCCCCCATCCCGACCCCTACGGGAAGCCAAAAATAGCTTCATCCCGCCCAAAGTATATTTTTCGCCCAAAGTACATTTTATTGTACTTTATCCTTGATTATTCCATTTTTTCTCGCCATCTTTGCACAAAAGTACGCTATACCATACTATGGAGCTTAAAGACGTGATGAAGCAGCGACGGGAAACACTTTCCATCACTCAGCAGGACCTCGCGGAAATGGCGCGGGTGGGACTTGCCACAATCAAGGACATTGAGCGCGGCAAGGGGAATCCCTCGCTGAGCACAGTGAAGAAAATCCTCGACATTCTCGGCATCGAGATTCGCTACGAGGTACGCCAACCCACTTACGAGCCTATCGCAAACCAAACTATCGAACAATGAGGCAACTGGCCATTTATCTCAACAACACGGAAGCCGGCGTTCTCACCGAACGGCATCCCGGCTCGGGCTATGAGTTCAGCTACACCGAGGATTATCTGCGCTCAGCGTTTCCGCCCATTTCAACGACTTTTCCAAAGCTGAGCGGCACCTATCGGGCAGAACACCTTTTCCCATTCTTCTCGAATATGCTCCCCGAAGGTGCCAATCGCCGCATTATATGCCGCTCGCTGAGAATCGATGAGACAGACCTTTTCGGCCTGCTCACGGCCATGGCCGGCAAGGACTTCATCGGAGCCGTAAACGTAAGGAGGATTGACAATGACAATTAAAAACTGCCCGTCAACACTCCAGAAGGGGTTTGACTCCTACAGCCCCGGCGCTGTCAAAAACCTTTTCGGAGTGACAAAGGTAAGCCCCGTCCTCGAATTCGACATCGACGAATTCCGAAATGCGGGCGAGCTCGCCGACGCGATGCGCCGCATCTCCGTTTCGGGCGTGCAGGAAAAATTTCCCGCCGTCGTCAAATCCGGCAAAATAACCATTGCTCAGGGGGAGGACCGTTCGACACATATCCTCAAACCCGCCCCCTGGGACAAAACCCTGCGCGACCGCAAACTCATTCCGGCCAACGAGCACCTGACAATGCAGATCGCATCGCAGGTCTACGGCATACCGACAGCCGCCAACGGCCTTTGCTTCACCCCGAAAGGGGAGCCGGTCTACATCACCCGCCGTTACGACATATTGCCCGACGGCTCCAAACTGCCAATGGAGGATTTTGCCTCGATAATCGGCAAGAATGAACCATCGGGGGGCACTCAATTCAAATACCGCGGCAGCTACGAGGATATCGCCAATGCGATCAGGGCAAACGTCGCGGCATGGATGGTCGATATGGAGAGGTTCTTCGAGCTGGTGGTGTTCAACTACATCTACGCCAACGGCGACGCGCACCTCAAAAACTTCTCTCTTATATGGACCGGCCAGGACTACCGCCTGGCCCCCGCCTACGACCTCCTCAACACAAGCCTGCATATCGACGGCGATGACCTGGGGCTTGACGGAGGGTTGTCGCCCGCTATTGAGCGGAGCGATGTAATGGACCGCACCGGGCACCTTTGCCGCCTTGATTTCGAGCGGTTCGCCGAGAAGATAGGCCTGCTGAAAAAACGCCGCGACAAGATTCTCGACAAATACACTCTTCTGCCGAAGAGCGCGGAATCCCTTATCGCCCAAAGCTTTCTGACCGACAAGGCCAAGCGCTGCTACACGCGAATAGTCAACGAGCGCGTCAGCCGCTTCAACAGGAGGTCGGAATGACGGCGCGGCCTGCTGACGCGCCAGCCAAGAAAATCAGCGCCCGGCCGGGGGTGGTTTTTGGGGGCGGGGGTGAGCCGTTTTAGGGCGAAAATTGTTATATTTGCAACCGCAAGAGATTGAATGAAATATGAAAGACCTCGTTATAAGCCGCGAAACCACCGAACGCGCCCTCCTCGTGGGGCTCATCACCCCGCGCCAGGGTGAGGCCAAGGTCAACGAATATCTCGACGAACTCGCCTTCCTGGCCCAGACGGCCGGAGCCGAGGTCGTTGACCGCTTCACGCAAAAACTCGAATATCCCAACCCCCGCACGTTTGTCGGACAGGGCAAGCTCGAAGAAATACGCCAGTATGTCGAGAAAAACGACATCGGCATGGTGATTTTCGACGACGACCTCTCGACCAAGCAGGTGGCCAACATCGAGAAGGCGCTGCAGGTGAAGATTCTCGACCGCTCAAGCTTGATTCTCGACATCTTCGCCAAGCGTGCGCAGACGGCCACGGCAAAAACGCAGGTCGAACTGGCACAATACCAATACCTTCTGCCCCGCCTGACGCGCATGTGGACCCACCTGGAGCGCCAGAAGGGCGGCATCGGCATGCGCGGCCCGGGCGAAACGCAGATCGAGACCGACCGACGCATTATCCAGCGCCGCATCTCGCTGCTGAAACAGGAGCTGGCCGACATCGACCGCCAGAAGACCCTGCAGCGCAAAAACCGCGGCAAGCTCACCCGCGTGGCGCTCGTCGGCTACACCAACGTGGGCAAGTCGACGCTGATGAACCTGCTGAGCAAGAGCGACGTCTTTGCCGAGAACAAGCTCTTCGCCACGCTCGACACCACGGTGCGCAAGGTGATCATCGACAACCTGCCGTTCCTGCTGACCGACACCGTGGGATTCATACGCAAGCTGC
>CAYTBH010000100.1:4348-7788 GCA_964435935.1 uncultured Alistipes sp. | reverse complement strand
CTACTTCCATTATATTCGCGGCGGCGCGGTGTCGAATCTTCGACGCCGCGCCGCCGACGCGTTTTCCTCTCTATCTCAAATTGCCGCACTGTAGCCGAAATTGGCGATTTTTGGGCGTAAATGCGCGTAGTTTCGTTAAAAATATGTAACTTTACCAAAATATTTACATTTTGCGATAAAAGTGCGTTTCCGCAAACAACCATAATGAAGAAACTCCTTTCAATCACCCGGGTGTTGGGGCTGCTGATGGCCCTCTTCGCCGGTTCGGCGAGCGCCGCGGCGCAGGTCGAATTCAAGCGCGGCCTGGAGCAGATTTCATTCATTCCCAAAGGTCAGTGGATTACGGGCGTGAGTGTCGGCTTCTCTCAGTCGAACCAGGGCAACTATCAGTTCCTGATTGTCGAGAACCTTTCGGGCGACTCCTACACTTTCAAAGTGAGCCCGATGTTGATGTATTGCTTCAAGGACAACCTCGCCGCAGGCGGGAAAATGGCCTACTCGCGCACCCGCACGCGGCTCGACCAGGCTGATTTCGTAGTGGGTGAGGGCACTGAGTTCTCGCTCGAGAATCTCTACAACATCTCGCACAACTACTCGGCCATGGCGGTGTTCCGCAACTACATTTCGCTGGGTCACAGCCGCCGTTTCGGATTCTTCAACGAGGTGCAGCTCCAGGTAGGCGGCTCGCAATCGAAAATCGCCAATGGCCGCGGCGACGACCTCACCGGCACTTACGAAACCTCGTGGGACGTTAACGTGGGGCTCGCTCCCGGCATGGTGATGTTCCTGAACAACTATTCGGCCATCGAGGTCAACGTTGGCGTGCTCGGCTTCTCCTACAGCCACACTACATCGAAAACCGACCAGATTTACCGCGCGGAGCGCAATTCAAAGTCAGCCAACTTCCGCGTTAATCTGTTTTCAATAACCTTCGGCGTTGCCTTTTATCTCTGAGCCAGTATGAAAGAAAGACTTCTATCCGTGATGTTAGTCCTGGCGGCGATTTTTGGCTGCGGGGCTGTGAAGGCCGACGCTCAGGAAATTATGTCGCTTGGGCGGCTCCCCATTCTGCGCAATCTGGCAAACTCGCAGAAGGTTCTCCTCGACTCGGCGGTTCTCAACGACCCTTCGCTGCGAGAGAAAGTGATTGTGGGCAAGGACACGGTGAGCGTGATCCTGCCCCAGAAAAACTACGGGCGCTACGACCGCGGCCTCTTCAACTACCTATTTATCCCGAAAGGGCAGTGGTCGTTCGGCCTCATGGCTTCCTACGGCGAGTTCAACACCGACGATGTGCAGATTCTGGGCATGATCAAGAATCTCGACATAAGCCTCAAAGCCTATTCGCTCCAACCCTCGATAGCCTATTTCTTCTCCAACAACCAGTCGATGGGATTGAAATTCAACTATGTGAGGATGACGGGCGACCTTCCCAGCGTGTCGATTGATTTTGGCGACGACTTGAATTTCTCGCTCAAAGACGTGAGCTACTACCAGCAGAGTTTCTCGACCTCGCTCACCTACCGCAACTACATCGGCCTTGGGAGCGACCGCCGCTTTGCCGTGTTCAACGAGGTTGACCTCGCTTTCGGCTCGGGGTCGTCGCGATTCCGCCGCTACTACGACCAAAAGATGAAGGATACGCGCACCAATTTCGTCACCGCGTCGCTCAACTTCTCGCCCGGTGTGTGCGTGTTCATCATGGACTATATCAGCTTCAATGTGTCGTTTGGCGTTTTCGGCATCAATGTGCGCAACGAGCGCCAGTGGACCGACGGCAAAGAGGATGGCTCGCGCTTCACCTCGGGTGCCAACTTCCGATTCAATATTTTCAACATCAACTTCGGCATGGCCGTTTATATATGATGCTCCATGAGCAATAAGAAACGCAAACAGAAGGAATCCATCGCCATGGTTAAGCGCCAGCGCTGGGTGATGATTGTGGCGGCCGCAATGGCTGCCGGCTTGTTGGCTGCGATGTCGCAGTCGTGCATCAAAAACGATATTCCGTATCCGCGCATTCAGGCCAACTTCGCGACTTTCGAGGCCGAGGGGCTCGCTTCGCCGGCGACCATCGACAAGACCAACAGGTTTATCGACATGACGTTTGAAGAAACGGTCGACATGGAACAGGTGCGCGTCACCTCCTACACTCTTGAGCCCGAGGGTGTTAAGCTCGTTTCTCCAAACTTCGACGAACCTATCAATATGTCGAGCTATGTGATTGCCACCCTGAGCCTCTATCAGGACTACGACTGGGTGATACGCGCGTCGCAGCCTATCGAGCGCTATTTCACTGTGGCAGGGCAAGTGGGGCAGACCGTTATCGACGTCACGGGCAAGCGCGTGGTTGTAACCGTGCCCGATACCCAGGGGCGGAAGGATGTTGAAGTGCTCACTGCCAAGCTCGGCCCACAAGGGTCGACGATGACCCCCGACCCGGCAGGCAAAACCTACGACCTCTCGATGCCGCTCGAAATAACGGTTACCGTGCATGGCCGCGAAGAGAAGTGGGAGGTGTTCTGCGAGCTCTCGCAGACGGTGGTCAACACGCTCCGTGCCGATGCCGGATCGCAGGTAGCCTGGGTCTACGGCTCGGCGATTGCCGGCGCGCAGGCTGGTGTCGAGTATCGCCAGCAGGGCCTCGCCCAGTGGGTTAAAGCCCCGTCGGCATGGATTACCCAGACCGGCAACACTTTCTATGGCCGCCTGCAAAACCTCAATCCCGAAACCACCTACGAGGTACGCACTTATGCCGTGACCGACAAAGGCACTGACTTTGGCGATGAGCTCACAATCACCACCGGCTCAATCGTGCAACTCCCCAACAGCAGCTTTGACGAATGGACCCAAACGGGCAAATATTGGTCGCCCTGGCCAAACGAAGAGTCGAGGTATTGGGACACAAGTAATAAAGGCTCGGCTGTGGTCGGCAAGCCCAACGTCGCGCCTACTACAGACACGTCTACCGGCGTTGGCTATGCGGCAGAACTGTCTTCGGTGTGGGCAATTGCAAAGTTCGCATCTGGAAGTATCTTTACCGGTTCTTTCGTTAGGATTGAAGATATGAACGGTGTTTTGAGTTTCGGACGTCCGTTCACTGAGCGCCCCGTGAAACTGCGAGGCTACTTCAAATACAATTCGGCAACTATTGATAGAACCAATAGTGAATATGCGGATTTGAAGGGACGCCCTGACTCATGTATAGTATGGTGCGCGCTGACCGATTTGAACGAGCCGTTTGAGATTCGCACAAGCCCGAGTAACCGCAATCTTTTCGATCCTCAGGGAAGCTATGTGATTGCCTACGGCAGCATGATTTGCGGTAACACTGTTCCGCAGTATATACCCTTTGAATTTGAACTCGAATACAATTCTACCGAAAGAGTGCCAACGCAGATAATAGTGGTTGCCGCGTCGAGCAAATATGGCGACTATTT
>CAYTBH010000100.1:0-4248 GCA_964435935.1 uncultured Alistipes sp. | reverse complement strand
CCTATCTGGGCGTGCGTGCCGCAGTCGACATCAGTTCGGCAGCCAACGGCGGGGCCTATTACAGCAGCAAAGCCGGTTTCAGCATTGGCGGCATTTACAATATCCCGATTGTGGCCAATTTCTATTTCGAACCGGGGCTGTCGCTATTCTACGACACTTTCGGCACGATGTATTTCCAGTCGGAGGATATTATGGCGGCCCCTTCGGCGGGCGCTATTGCCGATGTGACTACCGAGCCGGAGGAACCCGAAGAGGTGTTCTATAAAATCGACGGCTCGATGCGCAACCTCGGCTTCCGCGTTCCCCTGAAGTTTGGCTATCATTTCGACTTTGCTGAAGACCTCAAGGTCCATGTCTTTACCGGCCCGCAACTCAATCTGAGCCTTCTGGCCCGCTATCACCAGGGAGCCTACATAACTCCGTCGGGCCACCGCGTGGCTTCGCATTCAGAGAGCATTTTCGGCACGGGCGGCTTCAAACATCTTGACTTGCAGTGGAATTTCGGTGTCGGCGTTCAATATGACGACTACTATGTGTCGGTTGAAGGCGCGCTCGGAATCACGCGCATGAAGGATCAGGCCGACTATCTGCAACGCCATCTGCGCCGCGACCTGTTCACAATCACGCTTGGCTATAATTTCTAACCTCGATTATTCTGAGGTTCAAACATTTCGCATCAGTCGTCGCCATTTGAGGTATCCGAGAATGGCGACGATTGTGTATATTGCGTAGAGCGTCGCGTAGGGGTATATTTCTTTGTAAATGTAGAGCCCGACGCACACGGCGTCGACAAGAATCCAGACAATCCACTGCTCAAGGTATTTCTGAGCGAGCATCCATGTGCCGATGATGCTCAGGGCGGTGGTGAACGCGTCGGCCCAAGGAACGGTGCTATCGGTCGCGTTCAGCAGGAAAAGGGCTATAGCAACCCACAACGCGCCCGTCGCCGGCACAACCCAAAGATAGTTGGTCAGCGGCATGTGCCTTATGGCCAGCGGCGCCTCGGCTTTCTTTTCTTTTCTGAAACGTATTTTGCCGGTCCATGCGAGGTAGCCGTAGACGGCCATGAGCAGATAGTAGATGTTCATTCCGAAATCGGCATAAAGCCCTTTGCGGAAGTAGACGAACATCGACACCAACGGCATGATCATCCCGACAATCCACACTTTGTTGTCGGCGTGGTATTCATAGTAGAGATACACCAGGCCGACCGCCAGGCCGAATATCTGCAATGCTATGTCGAACATACGATTATAAGTTAATGGTGACCATGCCCATGAAGTTTATGGGCGCTTGCGCCGCGTAGCCGGCATAGCGATAGACCTCCTTTTTGCCATCCTGGCCGACGGTGTAGCCCGCGCCGCAATAGCCGTTGCTGAAATACTTCTCGTTGAATATGTTATAAATCGCGAAGCCCAGCCGGAGGCTTTTGGCCCCGGGCAGTTTGCTGAATGTGTAACCCAGATGGAGGTCGCTGACAAAATATGCGTCGAGCACTGTTTCCTCGCTTCCGGCGTTGTTGAGGTACTGCTTTGAAACGTAGCGCGACACGAGTTGCGCGTCAAACCCGGCAACTTTGAAGTTGAACGAGTTGTTGAGCGTCAGGTTGGGCGAGAATGCGATCGGCGTGTCGCCTTGGTCAATTTTTATCGGATTGGTCCATTCATCTTCGTAGATGTATTCAACGAAGTTCTTTATGCGGTTGCGCGAAAGGGTGGCGTTGATTTGCCAGTCGAACCAGGAGGCGGGGCGCAGGGCACCCTGCAGCTCAATGCCCATTCGGTAGCTGCGGGGCACGTTGACACTCAGTGCGTTGCCCGTGTCTGATAGTTGCCCGGTGGTCACCAACTGGTCCTTGTAGTCCATATAGTAGAAGTTCGCTCCGAGGCTGAAGAGGGGGCAGTCATAGAAATAGCCCGCCTCGTAGTCATAGAGGCGCTCTGACGAGGGGTATCGCCCCGGATCGCCGTCGGTGAAGTTGTCGCGCACGGGTTCTTTGTTGGCCACGCTCCATGACGCGTATGCGCGGTGGTTGCCACGCATCCAGTTGAGTCCCACTTTCGGGTTGAAGAAGTCATAGCGCTGGTCCACGTTGATTGGCCGCATCGCTTCGGTGTCCCAATCATAGTTGTCGGTGATTCCGCGGATGGTGTAGTGGATGTGGCGGTATTGGAGGTCGGCGTAAGCCGAGAACCCCGCGCCGAAATCGTAGTTGGCGCGGGCATAAACGTTGGCGTCAAACTTTTCGCCCCGGTTGCGGTAATATTCCTGAAGCGGGTCGATCGGGCCGACGTAGTTGCGCACCCAATCGACTTGACCGAAGTGGTTGCCTTGGAACTGGTTGACAGCGCCGCCGAATGTGGCATCTACCTTGTTTTTGCGGTAGCGGAGCGTGACGAGTCCCCCGCCGAAGTGGTTGCGGTTGAATTTCAAGCGCACCAGGTCGCTCTTGCTCACAACCTGGCCGTCGGGCAGCTGATAGGGGAGCAGGCCGTATTCTGCCAGGGTGCGCTTCGTTTTGTATTGTTCGTAGTAGCCGTTGTCGTCGGTGTAATGCAATGCGGCCGAGAGGTGCCACGCATCAGTGAGCCGCTGGCTCAGAATCAGTTGGAAATGATGCTGGACGAAGTTGTCGGTCTGGTCTTTGTAGAATGCCGTCGTGCCATCGTCCGCTGTGTATTTTCCGCAAGGATTGTAGCGGCGGCCATACTTCTCCATCTCCTCTTTCGAGGCATAGTCCCAGGCCATGTAGGTTTGCTCCTTGCCGCCGAATGCCACGAGGCGCACCTGCGTGCCTCCGTTGTTGTAGGCCACCTGGCCGAAATAGCTCCAAAGCTTTGAAAACGCGCGGTCGATGTATCCGTCTGAACCAACGTGGCTCAAGCGCGCGTCGACCGACCACTTGTCGCCCAACAGCCCCGAGCCCACTCTGAGAGTCTGCTTGTTGGTGTTGTATGAGCCGTATGATGCCGATAATTCGGCGTAAGGGTCGTAGGAAGCGGCATCGGTCACCATATTGATGCTCGCTCCAAACGCTCCGGCCCCGTTGGTCGAGGTGCCTACGCCGCGTTGCACCTGGATGTCGCGCACCGACGATGCGAGGTCGGGCATGTTCACCCAGTAGACGCGGTGGCTTTCGGCATCGTTGATAGGGATGCCGTTGGTGGTAACGTTGATGCGCGACGCGTCAGAGCCGCGCACACGCATATAGGTGTAGCCTATGCCACCCCCCGCGTCGCTCGCCGAGACAACCGACGGGGTCATGCCGAGCAGATAGGGGATGTCGCGCCCGGAATTGGACTTCTCGATTTCCGATTTTAAAACGTTGGTGAAAGCGATTGGCGACTTGGCCGACGCGCGGTTGGCAACAACCTCTACTTCGCGAAGGTCAACCCCCATTGAGTCGGTCGCGGCGGCTTCGCTCGCACCGGCAACTGCGGAACCCGGCATGGCCGCGGTCCGCCACACGGGGGCGCACACAAGCGCCAATCCCGCGTAAATACGGATTTTTTTCATTGTTGTTATGCTTCTCTACGACGGTATTACCCGTATCAGGTTCTAAGGGTATGTTCTCAGCTCTGACCCGTGCTTTCGCGACGCCATGGCGGCGCGGGCAGCGAGTCATCGCACCCCTGCGAGGTTTGCCGGAACCGAGTCCCGGCGTCCTCAATAACAAATTCTGCCGCAAAGTTACAAAAAATCTCTCCAATCCCAAATTCCCGCGAAAAATCTCGCATTCGCTCGTTCCACATCGAGGTGCGCACTGGTTCAAAACGAGTTATCTGAAACTTACACGCCGCTCCCATCGAGTGGCTTGGGGATGCGTGGAGAATAGTCAAACTATTTTCGTAAATTTGCCCGTCATTTTCATCGTTATTCGTTTTATGAATCCCACAATCGTTAACATCTTTCTTGTCGGGTGCGGAAGCTGCCTGGGCGGAGTCGCGAGATACCTTGTCAGCAAAGGCGTGCAGTCGATGTGTCACGTCGTTTTTCCATGGGGCACTTTCCTTGTCAACGTGCTGGGTTGCTTCATAATAGGGCTGGTTTACGGATTCATTGACAAGGGCGGCTACATGAGCGACCAGATGCGCCTCTTTCTCACCGTCGGATTTTGTGGCGGCTTCACGACATTCTCAACCTTCATCCACGAGAACTACCTCCTCTTCAGTGGTTCCCAGCACCTCACCGTTGCCCTCTACGCCATCGCCAGCGCCCTCGTCGGCTTCCTCATGGTCTACCTCGCCT
>CAYTBH010000099.1:6393-7898 GCA_964435935.1 uncultured Alistipes sp. | reverse complement strand
CCGACGGCTACCTCAACTATATGAAGGGCGCCAACATCGCCGGCTTCATGAAAGTGGCCACCGCGATGATGGAGCAGGGCGTGATCTGATTCCGCCCGCCACATCCCGAATCTCACACATACCGAATAAGCACCGAGGGGGTCCCGCTTGCCGGAACCCCCTCGGCCTTTTCCCCACAATCGCATAAAAACCGCACTTTTGCATAAATATACAATTTAAAATATTTCGACAATTAAATATTTTCGCCATTGCGTGGATTTTAGAAAAAAACAATTATATTTGCAACCAGAAACCTTTAACCAAACTTTTTAGATTATGAGAACTGCGTTAAATAGGATGGCGGGGTGGTGCGTGGCTGTCGCGGTGGCGACCATCGCGATGACCGCGGGCGCCGAGACGCTGACGGTTAATGTGTCCAGGGGAGGTGAATTGGCTGAACGTTTGGGAGAGAAGATTCGAACAGTTTCAAAGCTCGTGGTCGAGGGCCAGCTCGACGCGACCGACTTCGAGACGCTATTTGAGGCAAGCTATTTGGGTTACCTCGAGGAGATCGACCTTTCGTCGGCGAAAATCGAGGGGAATAAGGTCCCTGACCGCGCTTTCTACAGGTATAACTTGAATAATCCCCAGTATGTGACCGTAAGGCTGAAAAAAATAACGCTCCCCAACGGGTTAGAGAGCATCGGGGAATTCGCGTTTTGCCGTGCCGGCTGCCTTGAGGAAGTTGTGCTCCCCGAGACTATCACGGTAATTGAAAAGCTGGCTTTTAATGACTGCTCGAAGCTCAAGAAAATCAATTTCCCCGCCTCATTAACCAGCATTGGACAATCGGCATTCGAACGGAGCGGCATCGAAAAAGCCGTGTTCGCCGATGGCCTCCGAAGTGTCGGCCCTGATGCGTTTTCAAACTGCTGGTCGCTGCGGGAGGCATCGCTTCCAAATTCCGTTAATTATGTCAGCACCGGGGTGTTCTCCCACTGCATAGCGCTCGAAAGCCTCACCCTGCCAGCCAAATTGTGGCAGCTACCCAACGGCTTAGCCCTCCGCGCCTACTCCCTGCGCGACATCTCCATCCCCGCCGGGGTCACGACCATAGGAGTCAGTTCGTTAGCTCTATGCCGCCGACTCCGCTCGATAAACATCCCCGAGGGGGTGCTTCACATCGCGGAAAGAGCCCTGATAGGTTTGCCGCACGTCACCACCCTGCTTCTCCCCTCCACCCTGAGCACCATAGGCGAGGAGTGCATGGCCGGCCTGCCGGGATTGAAAACCATCTATTGCAAAGCCCAGGAGCCGCCGAGTTTTGTGGAGTCGCAATTTTACGACTGCACCGTAGCCGACGCGAGCGCGTTCGAGTGGGTGAAACCCGAGAGAGAATGGATGTCGACCCCGGCCGACGTGAGGGTGTATGTGCCCGCCGGAAGCGCCGAAAAATACAGAGCCTCCTCGGCATGGGACAAATTTTCGGACTTTGTGGAAATCGACCATTTCCCCACATACGAAGA
>CAYTBH010000099.1:0-6293 GCA_964435935.1 uncultured Alistipes sp. | reverse complement strand
CTTCCGGCGGCTCTGCGCGAAGTTGGCTATGGCGCTTTCTACAACTGCTCCGGGCTCACTGCCAGCTCGCTTCCGCAATCAATCGAGTCAATTGACAAGGTGGCGTTTGCCTACACCTCAATCACCAACGCCAATCTTCCCGAAAATTTGGCGATGCTCGGCAAGAGCGCCTTCTTGGGGTGCTCCATGCTTAAAACAGCCACGCTGCCTGAGTCGCTGAAAACACTTCCAGAGTATCTCTTCTCCGGCTGCGGAGCGCTGGAGTCGCTCGTGGTGCCCTCAGGCGTGACAGAGATTCCCCGCAACTTCCTTTACTGCGCCCAGAACCTTAAATCGCTGTCGATTCCCGACGAAGTGGAGTCATTCGGCTACGAAGCTCTGAGCTATTGCCGGTCGCTCACGAGCCTCACCCTCCCCTCGAAATGCTCGAGCTATCCAAAAGGAGTGCTCGAAGGGTGCTACAATCTGCGCGAGCTCGTGCTCCCCGCCTCGGTGTGGAGCCTCGAAGGGCGCTCGCTCACAGGGCTCGGATCGCTTGAGAAGCTGTATAGCAAAAATCCACAGCCCCCCTACTGCCTCAAGTTCAACAACACTGTTGGCCCGTTCGGCACCCTAAGGTTCGACGAAGGCATCGACATCAACACCCCCATCGACACCCCGGTGTTCGTGCCGGTCGGAAGCGCCGAGGCCTACCGCAGGGCCGAGGGGTGGAACTATTTCACCAACTTCATCGAAACCGACGAGTTTCCCGAGGCCGGCGTCGATGCGGTGTTTGCCGCCGGCTCGGCGCTCAGCGTGGCAGCCCAACCGGGGCTCATCACCATCAGCGGTGCCTCAGGGCCCTATGCCGTCTACACCCCCGACGGCCGCTTGGCCGCGGCCGGCACCCTCACCTCCGAGGGAGCGCGGCAGACGCTCGACCCGGGCCTCTACATCGTGGCCACCGCTGCCGCGACGGCCAAGGTAGTGGTTCCCTGACAATTGGCAAGCCGGCTATATAGCATAGCGGGGGCGGTTCGAGTTGGTCGGGCCGCCCCCTTGCCATTGCCTCGGCTGAGGCCGCGGGGAAACATTGTGGGCTGCAAAAAAAAGCTAATAAACCCTAACGGGGCCGGGGCGTTGGCGGTAATTTATTAAATTTGCAGTTCAGCTCAACCTCTCCCCCCGCCCCCACATCATGAAAAAGCTTCTCTACATAATAGCCATCCTCGCGGCGCTGGGCCTCGGCCTGGCGGCTGCCGCTGCCCCGGCAAAAAACGACAAAAAAATCACCGTCGAGATTCCCGACCTCGACAAGATACGCTCGGAGGTGCTCGACCCCCGCTCGCCCTTCTACTACCCCAAACTCATGGCGCGCTACGAGCAGAACGAAACGGTGATGAACCTCGACGACTACCGCCACCTCTACTACGGCTACCTCTTCCAGGAGGATTTCGACCCCTACCGCCACTCGGAGTACTCAACCAAAAACGAAAGCCTCTACTTCAAAAACAAGCACACCCGCGCCGAGCTCGACTCGATGATTTTCTATGCCGAGGAGGCTCTGAAGGACACCCCCTTCGACCTCTCGCAGATGAACTTCCTGATCTACGCCCTGCGCGAACGCGGCAAGACCAACCGCGCCAACATCTGGCAGTACCGCCTGAACCACATCCTGCAGGCCATCGTCAGCTCCGGCACCGGGGCCGACCCCGAGAACGCGTGGTTTGTGATTTCGCCGCGCCACGAGTACAACATAATCAACTTCCAGAACGCCGTGGCCAAGGACCAGCAGTATCAGGAGCCCTACTTCGACCGCATCGAGGTTGAGAAGAACGGCGGCAAGGAAACCGGCACCTACTACTTCAACATCCGCAACCTTCTTGAAGAATACTACCGCAAACACCCGCAATGAGCCGCGTTTATGGAGCGGGGATTGCCGCGGAATGCGGAAAATCGCGTATCTTTGCACCGTTTTAACCCTCTCTCCGCCAACGACCCGATGAAAGATTTCTTCAAAAGCAGCTATCGGTGGATTCGCCGCTATGTGAGCCTCACCTTCGTGCTGGTGATGGCCTACGTTGTGTTCATCGCGTTCTTCAACGAAAATTCCTACTTCAAAATGGTTGAGTATCAGGAGCAAATCGATGCCCTCACCGCCGAAATCAAAGAAAACAACGACACGATGGCCCACTATCGCCGGCTCAACCGCAACCTCGCCTCAGACCCCGCCGAGCTCGAAAGAATCGTGCGCGAGCACTACCACATGCAGCGCCCAGGCGAGGATGTCTATGTATTCGACTAACGCCCAACGACAATGACCCAACAGAAAACCTACACCCTCGAAGAGCTCACAGGCCGGCAACCGGCCGCGTGGGCGCTCGTGCTGGCCACCGCGGGCCTGCTGGCCATCTTTGCCGGCATCCTGCTTCCGCTGCTCGACTTCCGCTTCTTCCACGGCTCGCTGTGGTGGTGGAAATATGTCTACACCGCGGGAGCCGCCTGCTTCTTCATCGCCAAGGTGTTCACCCCCTACACCGGCATCCACCCGCGCGTTAAGCGCCTCTACCGCATCGAAAACGCGAGCGCCGTGTTCTTCGCCGCCGCGGCTCTGACGCTCTTCATAATGCCCGAGTCGACCCGCGACTTCTACGCCTTCACCCTCGCCGGCGGGGCGTTGCTGATATTCACCACAATAGCCATCCCCTCGGCGGTGCGCAAAGCCATGCGCGGCTCGGCCGAAGGGGGCAAAAACGCCAATAAGAAATGAAAATAGCGCTTGTAGGCTATGGAAAGATGGGGCGCGCCATCGAACGCGCCGCCATTGACCGCGGCCACGAAATAGTGTGCCGCATCGATGCCGGCGAGGAGGCGAAATACGCCTCGCCAGAGTTCCTCGAGGCCGACGCCGTGATCGAGTTCACGCGCCCCGACGCCGCTGTCGACAACTACCGCCGCATCCTCCCCACCGGCAAGCCCCTCGTTTCGGGCACCACGGGGTGGACCGCCCGCCGCGACGAGGTCGAGGAGCTCGTCGGGCACACCGGAGCGTCGATGTTCTGGACCTCCAACTTCTCCATCGGTGTCTACCTCTTCAACCGCGTCTGCCGCCAGGCCGCCGCTCTCATGAGCGCGTACCCCGCCTACGCCCCCTCGGTCGAGGAAACCCACCACATCCACAAGCTCGACCACCCCTCGGGCACAGCCATCACCCTCGCGGAGAACATCGTGGCCGAAACCCCGGCCCTCGACGGCTGGACCGAGGACCCGGCCCGGCTCCCCGGCAAGCTCATCGTGAGCCATGTGAGGCGCGGCGAGGTGCCCGGCACGCACACCGCCACCTGGGAGAGCCCCGTCGACGAAATTTCGATTACCCACCGCGCCAAATCGCGCGACGGCTTCGCCCTCGGGGCTGTGATTGCCGCCGAATGGCTCGCCGCAAACCGCCGCCAGGGCCTCTTCTCAATGGCCGACATGATTCCCTGAGGCCCACCAACAACGTCCAAACAACAACGAGATGACTTTCACCAAAGAAGATTTCACGCGCCGCATCCGCGAAAACCGCCCCACCCGCTGGGCGCGCTTCGCCGCGGTGCTCGTCGTTTACCTGCTATGGGTCGCCTGGATGGGCAACGCGTGGCTCCTGCTCGGAGCGCTGCTCCTTTTCGACATCTACATCACCGGCTACATCCCCTTCACCTGGTGGAAGAAGTCGAAAAACAAAGCCGTCAAGTCGGTCATGTCGTGGGTCGACGCCATCGTCTACGCCCTCGTGCTGGTCTACTTCGTTTTCGCCTTCCTGGGCCAGAACTACCAGATTCCGTCGTCGTCGCTCGAAAAGACGCTCCTCACCGGCGACTACCTCTTTGTCAACAAAACCGTCTACGGCCCGCGTGTGCCAATGACTCCCGTCTATTTCCCCCTGGTTCACAACGAGCTCCCCTTCGGCCTCGGAAAAAGCTACCTCGACAACCCCTCGGTGGGCTACAAGCGCCTCAAAGGGATGCGCGACGTTGAGTGGGGCGACATCGTGGTGTTCAACTTCCCCGCCGGCGACACCGTCATGACCCGCATGACCAACCCCGACTACTATTCGCTGGTGTCGATGTATGGCCGAGACCGCGTGCTGGGCGACAAACAAACCTTCGGCGACCAGATTTACCGCCCCGTCGACCGCCGCGAAAACTACGTTAAGCGCTGCGTGGGGCTCCCCGGCCAGCGCATCAAAATTGTCGACGGCATCATTTACATCGACGGCCAGGAGATGGCCACCCCCGCCGACGCGCAATTCAACTACTTCTACCAGGTCGACGGCGCGCCCCTCACCGAGGAGGAGTTCGACCAGCTCGGCATCGCCGTTGACGACCGCCACGCGATCGACGTGACCCCCGAGGATATCCCCGGCCTGCTCACCCTCGGGTTCAAGGCCAACCCCAACGGCACCGTGCCACGCATCTACCTCTCGCCCCTCACCCCCTCCATGGTCGAGGAGATGGAAAAGTCGGGCCGCTTCGCCAAGCTGCTCAAGGACGTGCCACAACCCGAAACCATGCTGAGCCTCTTCCCCGAAAAGCTCTCAGCCGACTGGACCCGCGCCGACTATGGCGGCGACCAGGGGCTCTGGATTCCCAAGAAAGGGAGCGTGCTCAAAATGTCGCAGAAAGCGTGGGACATCTATGGTCGCTGCATCCGCGTCTACGAGAACAACCCCACCGCCGAGTTCCGCGACGGCAAGCTCTACATCGACGGCACCCCCAGGGACGACTACCAGTTCAAGATGGACTACTACTTCATGATGGGCGACAACCGCGACAACTCGCTCGACTCGCGCTACTGGGGCTTCGTGCCCGAGGACCATATCGTCGGCACCCCCTGGCGAGTGCTCATCTCCTTCGACAAAGACAAGGGGCTCCTCAACGGCGGCATCCGCTGGAACCGCATCCTGCGCGACGCCAACCCCGACAAATAAACGCCACTCGAAAGATGAACCATCTCGCGATATTCAGCGGCGGGAGCGTGACGCTCCCGCCGCGCTATTTCGGCTCGATAGCCCACTACGCGCTCCTGGCGGCCTACCCCCGGGCAACCATTGCCGAGGGCACGCTCTACGACAAGCGCCAGAAAGCCGTGCACCGCTGCGACATTGCCGACACCCACGGCCCGGTGAGCCTCACAGCCTCCGTGGCAAAGCCCCACGGGCTGAGCATGGCGCGATGGGCCGACGTAGGGCTGAGCGCGCATGGCCGATGGTGGCACATCCACCGCGTCACCCTCGAATCGGCCTACGGGCGCACCCCGTTTTTCGAATTCTATGCCGACGAAATCCTCCCCCTCATCCCCGACGTTGAAAAAGCCGCCCCGGGCACACCCTCCACAATCGCCGGGCTCGACCGAGAAATCGACCGCCGGCTGCGACCACTGCTCGGCATCGAGACCGAGGTGACCTATTCCGACACGGCCACCGCGGCCGCCGGCGACCCCTTGCTCCACTCCATTGAAACAGCCATCGCCGCCACCCCCTACTATCAGGTGCGCGCCGACCGCTTCGGCTACCTCCCCAACCTCTCGGCCCTCGACCTCCTCTTCAACCTCGGCCCCGAAGCCCCCCTCTACCTCCGCTCCATCCTCACCCGCCTCCAATCCCAACCCTCCCTTCCATAACCGCATCCCCCCCAAGCTACTGCCCTACCACGCGAAACAATCAGTCTTTGGGAAAGGGATTATTCTCTAACATCATATCTGGTCAGTTCCGCGCTCCGGCGGCAGATTTCCTCAATGATTTCACGGCATCTGAATTCTGAAAGTTTATTTTTCTTGCCGACAGCAATGAAATCAGACAGCCGAGGATGCCCCGTGCCGTTGACAGAGGTGGCGTGTTCTCCGTTATAGCCTTCAGTGCAAAGAGTGAGGTCGTAGGCCGGAGCAAGGCGCCATCGCCATACATTTGAATCGTTGTCTCTGACCACATAGAAGCTAAAATTCTTGCAATGGTCATCCTTATTATCTGTGAGATAATTGAACACCATTCTACGAAACATCTGTTCGACATCTTCACGACTTTTCGTTAAGAAGCCGGTCAAAGCGAGTAGATTTGAATAATCCATGAACGGCTCGCGGAGTGAAATACACATCAAACCTCCGGCCGTCGAGGAGTGGATTCGGTTGCCGTCATTGTCTATATCAAACCGTCGGGATGCGAAATATCGGCCATTGACAAGCCGGAAGTCAGGCACTATGATGCCACATTTTCGCGCGACCTCATTATATCGCGCTTCTTGCAATCCAATGTCTTTCGGATCGTATGTGTGACGGAA
>CAYTBH010000098.1:0-7983 GCA_964435935.1 uncultured Alistipes sp. | reverse complement strand
TGCCGTCGCCGAAAGTGTAGATTTTCTTTGACATTGTGTTTTTGGATTTGATTTAGTTATATATAATATGATGTATTCGTTTGAAGTCAGCATCTGAGTCATCGCAAAGTTACGATTTTAAGGCGGAATTTTAGCATATATTCCCACTAAAATGCCAATTTGTCCATTAAAAAATTCATTTTGCTCATCGTTAGGGGGCATATAATGTCGATTATGCTTAACTTTGCGTAGAAAACGTAGCGACGCGGCCAGATGTATCGGCTTGCTGAGCCTCGTATATATTGTTTTTTCTCACGCAAATCACATTTTATATAATATGGCTCGCAAACGTAAGGAGTTTCCCCTGCTTGAAGGAGTTGAGATAGCCGGTGTAGCGGCTGAGGGCAACGCGATTGCCCGCGTTAACGACATGGTTGTGTTCATTCCCTACGGCGCTCCCGGCGACGTGGCCGATGTGAAGCTCGACAGGAAGAAGCATTCCTACGCCGAGGGGCATATCGAAAAGCTCATTTCGCCTTCGCCCATCCGAGTGGAGCCGAAATGCTCCCATTTCGGAACCTGCGGAGGGTGTCGCTGGCAGCATCTTCCTTACGAAAAGCAGCTTGAATGCAAGCGTCAGCAAGTTGTCGACGCTCTTGACCGTATTGCAAAGATTCCCCATCCCGAAGTTTCGGCTATCCTGGGCTCGGAGCAGATCTGGGGTTACCGAAACAAAATGGAGTACACATTCTCCAACCGCAAATGGCTCTCCTGGGAGCAAATGCGCTCGGGTGAGGTTGTCGACAACCGCGACGGAGCCGGTTTCCACATACCCGGGGCGTTCGACAAAGTGCTCGACATTGATAAATGCTATTTGCAGGATGATTTGGGCAATCGGTTGCGTCTCTTCATCAAAAATTACGGTAAAGAGCACGGGCTTACGTTTTTCGACCTTCGCGCCCAGACCGGGCTGCTCCGCACATTAATGATTAGAATCGCTTCAACCGGCGAAACCATGGCTGTGATGAGCTTTGGCGAAGACGCCCCGGAAGCAATCGAGGAGCTTCTCGCTGCGATTCGTCAGGAGTTCCCCGATTTGACGTCGCTAATGTATGTGGTTAACACTAAGGCCAACGACACCATTGCTGACCTCGACATAAAACTCCATACAGGCCGCGATTATATCGAGGAGGAGATGGATGGGCTTCGTTTCCGCATTGGTCCGAAATCGTTCTATCAAACCAACTCTCGCCAGGCCTACCGCCTTTACAGCGTGGCGCGCGATATGGCTGGATTGACTGGCGATGAATTAGTCTATGATTTGTATACCGGCACCGGCACTATTGCCAACTTCGTGGCGCGCGAAGCCAGGAAGGTTATCGGTATTGAATATGTTCCCGAAGCCATAGCCGATGCGAAAATCAATGCCGCGGCAAACGGATTGGATAACACTGAGTTTTATGCCGGAGATATGAAAGACGTGTTGACCGATGCTTTCATCGAGCAGCATGGGCGCCCCGACGTGATGATTGTAGATCCGCCCCGCGCCGGCATGCATCAGGATGTTGTGACAGTCATTCTCAACGCGTCTCCTCGGCGAATTGTTTATGTGAGCTGCAATCCGGCCACGCAGGCAAGGGACTTGGCGTTGCTTCACGAAAAGTATGATGTCAAGAAGGTTCAGCCCGTCGACATGTTCCCCCATACCCACCACGTTGAGAACGTGGTGAAGTTGGAATTAAGAAATGACGCTACTCTGCTGCCATAAATAATAGGAAATGTGCGATTCGCCCTCGAACACCTTATGCCGACTGGCGGCGTGTGCGCTTGCGATAGCAGCAAATATGACTCACACTGCGATTTCTGCTGCCGAAATCGTGGATTTAAGTTTGCTTCCGCAACCGAAAGAAGTTGAACTTGTTTCAGATGTCAGGGTAATCCCTTTTGATACTGTGCCGACAATAACGCTCGTGAATGAGCGGCGTGATTGGCGGCCGGAGCAGTATGAACTGGGTGTGACCGAAGGCGGAATCAACGTGTTGGCTGCCGACAGCGCCGCGATTGTATGGGCTAAGCGCACACTCGCGCAATTGCGAGATGCCGATGGATCTTATCCGCAAGTTAGAATTGTTGATTATCCCGAGTTCCCGATAAGGGGCTTTATGTATGATGACGGGCGTAATTTTGTGGGAGTTAGCCGAATAAAGGAATATCTCGATTTGATGTCTGAATACAAACTGAATGTATTCCAATGGCATTTGACTGATAAACCGGCGTGGCGAATTGAGAGTCGTTGCTATCCGCGACTCAATGACGGACGTTTTCAACGTCCTGGACGCGATCAAGGGAAATATTATTCCTATGATGAAATAAGGGATATCTTCGAATATGCCCAAGAGCGTGGCATAAGGGTCATTCCGGAAATAGATATGCCCGGTCATAGTGATTATTTTCGCACCGTATTCGGGTTCACAATGGATTCCGAAGAGGGTCGCAAGGCGCTTGAAGAGTGTCTGGCTGAATTTTTCGACGAAATCCCCTCCACCATGTGTCCGTATCTTCATATAGGATCCGACGAGGTGCAGATTGCCGACCCAAAAGGCTTTATGAAGTGGGCGCAGGACTTTGTCAGGAAGCACGGGCGCGGAACGATGTCCTGGGATCCGGGCCTTGACGTTGACAGTCTTACGATTAGGCAGTTTTGGCGCGATGGCGATCCTGGGAAGGTCGAATATCCATCTGGAGTTCCGTTTGTCGATTCGGGTATGGGATATCTCAACTATTATGATCCTCTGCTCATGCCTGCCAAGATTTATTTCCATACTCCGTGTGGCACCGGTGTCTCTGATCGCAATGCGCTGGGAGGTATTCTATGTATGTGGAATGATGTCCGCGGAGAGGACAAAGATCTCATAGCACGGCATAACGGAATGGTGGGCGGAGTAATGGCTTTTGCCGAAAGATTCTGGAACGGTGGCGTTACGACAGATAGTTGGCTTGGCACTCTTCTCCCTGAACCCGGAAGCACGGCCATGGCTGGTTTCGAAGAACTCCAATTCCGCATGGCTGCCCATAAGAAAAAACGTCAGGATCAAGGAATGTCTTACTGGGATCCGATTCATGCGACACAATGGCAGGTTGAACTCGCTGGAGACTCTCTGCAAGCCTCTTTTGTAGCATACGGCGACGTGCTTGATTTGGACGCATTATGCGGGAGACACGGAATTTCAAAAGAGATACCTCTTCAATGCCGATTGACGAGAACAATTGAGGCCTATGCTGACACAGTATGCCGTTTTCGTATAGGCTTCGAAGCTCCGGCTCGTTCAAACCGCATATCAGATGGCATCCCGAGGCAGGGAGAATGGGAGAATTTCGGCGAAGTGAGGGTGAACGGCGAGGTGATTAGGCCGGCAGAATGGCTTGAACCTGAGGCGTATCGCTATCATTTCAATACTTGGGCCAAGCCCGAAGAAGAGCTGCCATATACCAATGAGCAGCTTTATTGGATGCGAGATCCGGTTGAGGTGGAGCTTAAAAAAGGTGCAAATCAAGTTGAATTGTCACTGCGTCGGCATTTCAAGGGGCAGCGATTCCAAATCGGTTTTGTCGAGGCCAAGCCTTAGTCTTTCCTGGCGTCGCGCATCGTCATATAGTCGCCGAGCCACAAGCCCCCGATAATCAGGAGGCACCCGGCGCAGCTTAGCAGAGTGATCGGGTCGTTGAGCGAAGGGAGCACAGCCGCTATCAGCATGGTGACTATCGGCTGGACATAGAGGTAGTTGTTCGTGGTTATGGCGCCCAGCTTGCCCATGACTTTTGCCCAAAGAATGTAGCTGAGCATCGAGCACAAAATGCCGAGGAAACATAGGTTCAGCAACACCTCGGGTCGCAGCAGGTTTGTCAGGCTTGTTGAAGGCTCGTTTGAGATGAGCCAGAAGGGTAGGGCGGTCACCAGTCCGTAGAAGAACGTCTTACGGGTGATAAACTGGGCTGTGTAGAACGGATTTAGCTTGCGAAGCACCAGCGAGTAAATCGCCCATGAAACAGCCGCGCCAAGGGCGAGCATGTTGCCAATGAAAGCGTACACCGAGCTGGCTGAGTCGCCGCTTCTGTCGGGCAATCCGTCCTTGAACACGATGCATCCGACTCCGCTGAGCGCGATTAATGACCCTATGTAGACCCATTTTCCCGGCCTCTCAGTGCGATACAAAGCGCCAATCAGCAGCGTTGTGAGCAATGGCGAGAGCGACGTGATCATTGAAACATCCGACACCCTGGTGTATTCCACCGCGGTGTTTTCGGCGATAAAATAAATCGAACTGCCGCACAAGCCGCAAATGGCAAACAGCAATTCGTCGCGCCAGTTGCGAGCCATCAATCGCTCGTGGCAGATGACCAGCAAAAGGAAATAGGCAAGGATAAAGCGGTAAATGTATATTTCTATCGGGCCAAGGCCGCAATTAATCAGGACCTTGGTAGCGACAAATGATCCGCCCCACATAGAAACAGCCAGTAATGCGCCAAGGTGGCTCAGCAAAACGGCCTTTTTAGAAGAGCCGACTTTCCATGGTGACATGGTCGACATAAAGATTCACGGTTATAGTGATACTTTGAACGTGAAGATTCTCGGTTAATGTTGTTGCGAATTTACGAATTATCTGCCATATTTCAGCAAACCGCTTAACAAATTTTTGAGGCCGCCCCTATATGAAAGCATGGTTTCACCGACATAAAACACACTCGTCGAGAATTTAACGAAAAAACTTTGCCCGAAAAAAGTCAATGCTCGCCAAATTTCACGATTTATGCTTAAATTTGCTGTTGGAAAGGTTGCAACCTATCCGCATACATTTGTGAAATGTGAAGCGTTATGCGTCTTGCAAACTGAAAACCTGAGAAACTTTTAGTTTTGATGCAAGAGATAGCATAGTGGTTCTCACGCATATAGCGTGGGCTGCTATTGTTACATCTGCATCATTGGTTTTCTCAGGACCATCAGTTTGGACGTGCGTAGCTTGCCCACGTGTTTTATGCTGATACAATGAACAAGGAAAACATAAATGGCTTTTTCATCCCCGACAACGAGATAAAGCTGTCTGACGAGATTGATTACAGCGTTGTGGATGAATATATCAGGTCGGCTGAAGCGTTTGCGCGCTCAACCTACCAGAGCATATACATAATTGACTATTTCAAAAAGAAATTTCTTTTTGTGTCGCCCAACTCCCTTTTCCTGTGTGGAAAGACCCCGGAAGAGATTATGGATATGAGCTACAGGTTCTATGTTGAGTATGTGCCCCAGGAGGAGCAGGCCCAATTGCTCGAACTGAACCGCGTGGGGTTTGCCTATTACCATTCGATCCCTATAGAGGAGCGCAAGGATTGGTATATCCAATATGATTTCCATATTCTCAATGATGGCCATCCGATATTGATTCATCACAAGCTGACACCTCTCGCGCTCACCTCCGATGGACGTATATGGCTCGCCTTGTGCGTCGTGTCGGCATCGAACCACACTTCGCCCGGGCACATCGAAATTCACCGCGTGGACTCTCCCGACTATCTCGAATATAACTGGGTGACCAATCGATGGGACAAACGCACCATGCCGATGCTCACCGATGGCGAGAAGTCGGTTATTACGCTTTCCATCCAGGGCTTTACAATGTCGGAGATTGCCGACAGAATGTGCTTGTCGCTTGATACGATAAAGAAGTACCGAAGGCAGATTTTCGAAAAGCTCGGTGTGCGCAACATCTCCGAAGCTATAGCCGCGGCGATTAATAACAAAATGATTTAGAGCTGTCGGCGGGATTTTGTAACGACCGCTATCAATCACAGTTCGGGAAAATATACTCTTTTGGGTATGGCGAGGAATGTCACGGAGGCGTAATTTTGCAAAAAAATAATCGACTCTGAATATGAAATCGCTATTCACCCTAATGCTGGCTATTCCTGCTGCCGGCGTCATAAACGCGCAGACCACCGCAACCGACACCGTCGCGGCGAAAGAACTGAGCGAGGTTGTCGTGCAAGCTCCAAAGGTAATCCACAAAGCCGATATGGACGTTTATCGTCCGTCGCAGAGCGCGGTTGACAACGCCAAAAATGGTGTTCAGCTGCTCACCAACCTCATGATTCCGGCAATCTCAGTGAGCGAAGCGCTGGGGACCATCACCTCTGCCGGGCAGACGGTCCAGGTTCGCATCAATGGCCGCGAAGCGTCGGTCGACCAGGTGAAGAATCTACTGCCGTCAACCATCAAGCGTGTCGAGTGGATCGACAACCCGGGCCTCCGCTATAATGGGGCAAACGCCGTGCTCAATTTCATAGTGGCCAATCCAGAGGTGGGCGGCTCGCTGATGCTTTATGCCACCCAGGCACTTAACGCGGCGTGGGGACAGTACAACCCAAGCGCCAAATTCAACTTCGGGCGCTCTCAACTTGAAATAGGTGGTGGTTATAAGCTTTCCAAGGACCTGAAGGTGCATCGCGACTACACCGAGACTTTCACTTTTCCTGATGGCGAATCGATTACGCGCAAAGAGATTTCGCGCGGAGGCCGCGTTGACAATCCGATGACCAACTTCTGGGCTTCGTATAACTACATAAAGCCCGACACTACAGTAGTAGTGGTCGAAGCCCGTGGTTTCGTCAGACCGACCAATTTGACGGAGTACAACGGATTAATGACTTCAAGCGCGAGCACCAGCGACCTGATGCTCACAGAGTCGGAGGGAAGCAAAGGATTCCAGCCATCGATTTCGGCTTACTGGGAGCAACACTTCCGCCACCAGCAGACCCTCGTGGTCGATTTCCGAGCCCAATACTATATGGGCCGCAGCTTCTCTGATTACATCGAGCAAGTGCCTGAAACCAGAGAGTATCTCACTGACATCAACACAAGCATCAAGGACCGCAACCAGCTCTATGCCGTGGAAGCCGACTATATTAAAAACTGGAGTAAGTCGCGACTCACTGCCGGCGCCACATACTCGGCTAATCGAAACCGGTCGACCTACGAGAGTCTTGGCGGCCAGGTTTTCCACCAGAGGCAAGACAAGGTTTACTTCTTTGCCGAATACTTTCAGCGGATTAAAAACTTTACGTTTACAGCCGGGCTTGGCGCGCAGTACACCGATTTCCTGTTTCGTGAAACCAATCTGGGAAGCAGCTCCTGGAATCTGCGCCCTAAAGCATCCTTGACATACAGCATTAATCAGAAACACCAGCTGCGATTGAATTTCGAGACCTGGCAGTCGACCCCTTCGCTGGCAGCCACAAATCCCACCCCGCAGCAGATTGACGGGCTGCAATGGCGCATAGGCAATCCCGATCTGAAGACTTCCAATAGCTATATGCTCACATTGCGCTATAATTTCCAGATTCCGAGGGTTTACGGCAATTTCGGAGTCAGAGCGTTCACTTCGCCCAACGCCATCACGCCGCTTTTCGAGTGGCAGGACGACAGGCTTGTCAACACCTACGAAAACAGCCGCGGTTTGCGGAATCTCTCATTCTTTTTAGCCCCTCAAATTGAAGCCATCCCCGATTGGATGGTATTCAGCGGCTATCTCGAATGGCGCACGGAACGCATGCGGGGTAGGGGCTACTCGCTCTCAAACAGCGATTGGTATGGCTACGTCACTATGCAGGTGCGCCATTGGGGCTTCACCCTCACTGCCCAGTATTTCAGAGCACAGCGCAATCTTTGGGGCGAAAATCTCTCCTGGGGCGAGGATATGAACATGGTCGATTTGACGTATAACTGGAAAAAGTGGAGCTTCTCGGTCGGTTGCTTGATGCCATTCGGGAGATATGACCAAGGCTCGAAAAACCTTAGCAAATGGAACACGAGCGAGCGCCACATGCGCCTCGACTTCCGCATGCCCTACATAACCCTCAACTACAATCTGCAATGGGGACGCCAGAAGCGTAAAGCCAACAAGCTCATCAACGTTGGCGGCGATGCCGACCAATCTAAAGCCGGAGGCCGCT
>CAYTBH010000097.1:0-8014 GCA_964435935.1 uncultured Alistipes sp. | reverse complement strand
GGGCGCGATGGGGGGATATTGACTTTGTTTTTGTAATTTTGCCGCCGAAATGGCGGAACCGCAACACATTAATTAATGACAAAGGAGTGTCGGGTTAGTGGGTTGGAGCGAAAACGGTTCCGCGAAAGTGTAATGCGGAAAGCCGCCAAGTTTTTAATAGCCAACGAATTATGTTGAAGAATCTCGTGATTGTCGAATCGCCGGCCAAGGCGAAAACCATAGGGAAGTTTCTTGGGCCCGACTACAAGGTGATGTCGAGCTACGGACATATCCGCGACCTCCAGAAAAAGAATTTCGCAATGGGCTCCGAGAAGGGGTTCGAGCCGGTCTACGAGATTCCCGATGACAAAAAGGCCCTGGTGGCCGAGCTGAAAAAGTATGCTAAGGAGGCGCAGACCGTGTGGCTCGCGTCCGATGAAGACCGCGAGGGTGAGGCCATCGCCTGGCATCTCTACGAGGTGCTTGGGCTGAAGCCCGAGAACACGCGGCGCATCGTGTTCCACGAAATCACCAAGGAGGCCATCCTCGCCGCCATCGAGCACCCCCGCGACATCGACCTCAACCTCGTCGACGCGCAGCAGGCCCGCCGCCTGCTCGACCGCATCGTGGGTTTCGAGCTCAGCCCGGTGCTGTGGCGCAAAATCAGGCCGTCGCTGTCGGCGGGCCGCGTTCAGTCGGTGGCCGTGCGCCTGATTGTTGAGCGCGAGGAGGAAATCAAGAACTTCCGCCAGGAGGAGAGCTACCGCGTGGTGGGCGAGTTCCGCACCGCGGCTGGAGCGGCGGTGCGTGCCGAGCTCAGCCACCGCTTCGCGACCGAGAAGGAGGCCGAGGAGTTCCTCAGCGCCTGCGCCGGCACGGAGTTCACGGTGGGGAGCGTCAACGTGCGCCCGGTGAAGAAGGCCCCGGCCCCCCCGTTCACCACCTCGACCCTGCAGCAGGAGGCTGCCCGCAAGCTCGGTTTCACCGTATCGCAAACCATGATGATCGCCCAGCGCCTCTACGAGGCCGGCCACATCACCTACATGCGTACCGACTCGCTCAACCTCTCGACCCTCGCCCTGGCCGCCATGCGCAAGGAAATAACCTCGACCCTCGGCGAAAAATACTATAAGGAGCGCCACTACCACACCTCCTCAAAGGGGGCGCAGGAGGCCCACGAGGCCATCCGCCCGACATACGCCTCGAACCACACCATCGACGGCACCCCGCAGGAGAAGCGCCTCTACGGCCTGATCTGGAAGCGCGCCATAGCCTCGCAGATGGCCGATGCCGAGATTGAGAAAACCACCGTCGACATCTTCCCCGCCTCGCGCTCGGAGCATTTCGCAGCCTCGGGCGAGGTAATCAAGTTTGACGGCTTCCTGAAGGTCTACATGGAGGGCTCTGACAAGGAGGAGAGTGCCGACCAGCTCGAAGGCATCCTCCCGGCCATGGCCGAGGGCGACAAGCTGGGCCTCACCGACCTCACCGCCATGCAGCGCTTCACGCAGACGCCACCGCGCTACACCGAGGCCTCGCTCGTGAAGAAGCTTGAGGAGCTGGGCATTGGCCGCCCCTCGACCTACGCGCCCACAATCTCCACCATCCAGCAGCGCGAATACGTCGAGAAGGGCGAGAAGGAGGGCACCCCCCGCGACTTCCGCGTGCTCACCCTCATGCCCGACGGCAAAATCGTCGCCAGCACCCGCACCGAAACCGTCGGCTCGGAGAAGGGCAAGCTCATCCCCACCGACATCGGTGAAATCGTGAACACCTATCTCACAGAATATTTCCCCAACATTCTCGACTATAATTTCACCGCCCAGATCGAGGAGAAGTTCGACAAGATTGCCGACGGCGCCCTCCCCTGGCACAAGGAAATCGAGGAGTTCTACGACGACTTCCACCCCGGAGTCGAGAACGCCCTCAACACCCGCCTGGAACACAAGGTTGGCGAGCGCGTGCTCGGCACCGACCCCGCCACCGGCAAGCCCGTCACGGTGAAAATAGGCCGCTTCGGCCCCATGGTGCAGCTCGGCGACAGCGAGGGCGACGAGAAGCCCGAATTCGCGTCGCTGCTCAAGGGGCAGAGCGTCAACACCCTCACCCTCGAGGAGGCCCTGAAGCTCTTCGAGTTCCCGCGCCACATCGGCGAGTTCGAGGGGAAGGACGTGACGGTGGCCATCGGGCGCTTCGGCCCCTATGTGAGGCACGACGGCAAATTCGTGTCGATTCCGAAAGACATGTCGCCCTCGCTCATCACTCTCGACGAGGCCGCCCAGCTCATCGTCGAAAAGCGCCAGGCCGAGGCCAACCGCCTTGTGAAGACCTTCGATGAGGAGCCCGAAATCCAGATTCTCAATGGCCGCTACGGCATTTACATCGCCAAGGGGAAAACCAACTACAAGATTCCCAAGACCATCGAGAATCCCGCCGACCTCACCCTCGAAGAGTGCCGCAAAATCATCGAGGAGCAGGACTCCAAGCCTAAACGAACCGCCACCACCCGCCGCCGCAAGTCATGAAGAAATACATCGCCAAACCGGGAGCCGAGAAGCGCCCCTTCCGCCCCGACACGATAGTGACCTACAAGGTCGAGGCACCCTCCACGCTGCTGCAATACCTCTTTGACTCGATGCCCGAGCGGAAGCGCACCAATGTGAAGGAGCTGCTGAAATATGGCCAGGTGATGGTCGATGGCGAGGTACAGCGCCAGTTTGACCTCGCGCTGGCGGCCGGCAGCGAGGTGAAGGTGAACCTCACCCGCCCGTTCGTGGTGTTCTACGACCGCCGCCTGAAACTCGTCTACGAGGACGACGACATCCTTGTCGTCAACAAGGGCTACGGCCTCCTCTCCATGGGCAACGACAAAATCAAGGAGGGCACCGCCTATTCCATCCTGCGCAGCTACCTTAAAACCAAGGACCCGCGCAACAAGATATTCATTGTCCACCGCCTCGACCAGCACACCTCGGGCCTGATGCTCTTTGCCAAGAACGAGGCCGCCAAGAACGCCATGCAGCACAACTGGAACAACATGGTGCTCCGCCGCCAGTACGTCTGCGTGGTCGAGGGAAAGCTCGAACCCGCCGAGGGCGAGGTGCGCAGCTATCTGGCCGAGAACGCCCAGCACATCGTCTACTCCACCGACAACCCCGAGGAGGGGCAGATTGCCCTGACGCGCTACGAAGCCATGCAGCAAGCCAACGGCTACACCCTGGTCAACGTGGAGCTTGAAACTGGGCGCAAGAACCAGATCCGCGTCCACATGAAGGATTTGGGCCACCCCATTGCCGGCGACCGGAAATACGGCGCCAAAACCTCGCCCATCCACCGCCTGGCGCTGCATGCCCGCACCCTGCGCTTCGTGCATCCCGTCACCCGCAAGCTGATGGACTTCTCGACCCCCGTGCCGGCGGCGTTTCTCAAATGCGTCACCCGCGGCTGACCAGCCCGCCTCACCCTACCCGCTATTGAATAATTAACACATACACAACGATATATGGCTCTTTTCGACCAAATTTCAGATGATATCAAAAAGGCGATGCTCGCCCGCGACACAGTGCGCCTCGAGGCCCTCAGAGGCATAAAGAAGGAGTTTCTTGAAGCCAAAACCGCCAAAGGCTCCGACGGCACCCTCACCGACGAGCGCGCCACGCAGATTCTCGCCAAAATGATCAAGCAGCGCCGCGAGAGCGCCCAGATCTACACCGAGCAGAACCGCCCAGAGCTGGCCGAGGCCGAGCTCGCCCAGGCCGCCGTGATCGAGGAATACATGCCCAAGCAACTCACCCAGGAGGAGCTCGAGGCACGCTTGCGCGAAATCATTGCCCAGGTGGGCGCCACCTCGCCCCGCGACATGGGCAAGGTGATGGGCGTGGCCACCAAGGCCCTGGCCGGCGCCGCCGACGGGCGCGCCATCTCGGCCACCGTGAAAGCCCTCCTGGCGTAATCCCCCCACTCTCCCCTATCCATCCGACAAGATAACCAACCAGCTGATATGCTTACCCTTCAACAAATAAAATCCAACCCTGCCGAGGTGGTCGAGCGCCTCGCCATCAAGGGTTTCGACGGCAAAGAGCCCATCAACCAGGTGCTCGCCCTCGACGAACAGCGCCGACAGCTGCAACTCGACAACGACAACAAGGCCGCCGAGCTCAACCGCATCGCCGCCTCAATCGGCGCGCTGATGAAGCAGGGCAAACGCGACGAGGCCGAGGAGGCCAAGACGCAGGTTGCCGCCCTCAAAGAGGCCCAGCGCGAAATCGCCGCCAAGCTCGCCGAAACCGAGCAGGCGCAGCACGACCTGCTCGTCACCATCCCCAACCTCCCCTGCCCCATGGTGCCCCCCGGCACCTCGGCCGCCGACAACGTGGTTGAAAAGGAGGGGGGCCCGATGCCCAACCTCCCCGAGGACGCCCTGGCCCACTGGGACCTTGCCAAGAAGTATAACCTCATCGACTTCGACCTCGGCGTGAAAATCACCGGTGCCGGCTTCCCTGTCTACATCGGCAAGGGTGCCCGCCTGCAGCGAGCCCTCATCCAGTTCTTCCTCGACCAGGCCAACGAGGCCGGGTACGTCGAAATAGAGCCCCCCTACGTTGTCAACGAGGCCTCGGCCTACGGTACAGGCCAGCTCCCCGACAAGGAGGCCCAGATGTACCACTGCGAGCTCGACAACCTCTATCTCATCCCCACCGCCGAGGTGCCCGTGACCAACATCTACCGCGACGTGATTCTCGCCGAGGACGCCCTTCCCAAAAAGAACTGTGCCTACTCGGCCTGCTTCCGCCGCGAGGCCGGCAGCTATGGCAAGGATGTGCGCGGCCTCAACCGCCTCCACCAGTTCGACAAGGTTGAAATCGTGCGCATCGAGCGCCCCGAGGACTCCTACGCCGCCCTCGAGGAGATGAAGGACCACGTTCAGGGCCTTCTCGAAAAGCTGGGCCTCCCCTGGCACATCCTGCGCCTCTGCGGCGGCGACATGAGCTTCACTTCGGCCATCACCTTCGACTTCGAGGTGTGGTCGGCAGCCCAGAAGCGCTGGCTCGAGGTGTCGTCGGTTTCCAACTTCGAAACCTACCAGGCCAACCGCCTGAAGTGCCGCTACCGCGGTGCCGACAAGAAGACCCGCCTCTGCCACACCCTCAACGGCTCGGCGCTGGCCCTTCCGCGCATCGTGGCCGCCCTGCTGGAAAACAACCAGACCCCCGAGGGCATCGTTGTCCCCGAGTGCCTGCGCAAGTACACCGGCTTCTCGATCATCGATTGACCGCCACAAATCACCCCCCGCACCCCCACACAGCGACGCGCCAGGCCCCGGCCCAGGCGCGTCGCTCAGCTTTGCTCCGGACCCCGAATGAGCCCCGACTATTAAAAATAAGGCAAAATATATGAAAATTTGCGCGGTGAACGAATTTTTATAGTCCGCGCAACATTCATTCTAATAGCGCCATGGCATCCGTTGATATCTTTGCGCCAGAAATCAACACCAAAAATATTTAATAACATGAAAAAAGCAATCCTCAGTGCCTTGTTGCTATTCATCGTAGCAATAGCCGCACATGCGCAGAACATCACTGTGCATGGGACCGTTGTTTCAGCCTTGGATGGCGAGCCGCTCATCGGAGCGAGCGTTGTTTCAGCCGGCAAAACCGGCGTGGCCACCGACATCGACGGCAATTTCGTAATCACCGTTCCCGATGGGTCCGACCTCACGGTGTCGTATGTCGGCTATCAGACCAAAACGGTCAAGGCCGCAAGCCAGCTCACCATCACGCTCGACGAAGATTCGGAGCTGCTCGACGAGGTTGTGGTTGTCGGCTATCAGACAGTACGCAAAGCCGACCTCACAGGCTCGGTTGCCGTGATGAACATGAAAGAGCCTTTGAGCGAGAACTCGGGCAACATCATGAACTCTATGGCCGGCAAGATGCCGGGCGTCAATGTTATTCCCGACGCTGCTCCCGGCGGCACAGGTTCAATCCGCGTGCGCGGTATGTCGACCGCCAATTCGAGCAACGACCCCCTCTACATCATCGACGGCGTGCCCACCGACAACATCAACTGCATCAACCCCTCCGACATTGAATCGATGCAGGTGCTGAAGGATGCCGCCTCGGCCTCTATTTATGGTTCGCGCGCTGCCAACGGCGTTGTGATCATCACCACCAAGCATGGCAAGGGCGACCGCATGACAATCAATGTGAACTATGCCGCCTCGGCCCAGACAATCGCCAAGCGCTACAAGATGCTCAACGCCGAGCAATGGGGCCAGGCCTACTGGACGGCCTCGGCCAACTCGAAAATCAAGCCCTCGCATGTTCTCTACGGCTCGGGTGAAACCCCGGTGCTCCAGCAGTTTGTCGACGGCAACCCCAACTTCCCTACCACCAACACCGACTGGCAGGACCAGGTTTACCACACAGCGTGGACCAACAACCTCACCGCCTCGATCGCAAACAACACCGAGAAGGGTTCCGTGATGCTCTCGCTCAACTACATCAACCAGAACGGTAACATCAAGGACACCTTCTACGAGCGCTACTCGGCCCGCGTTAACTCGCGCTACGATTTCAACAAATACATCTCCGTCGGCGAGAACCTCGTTGTGGCACGCTGGAAAAACCGCGGTGTCGACGTTGCCGGCGACCGCGGCATCCCCTTCACCGCCATGAGCCAGCACCCGGCGCTCCCCGTGCGCGGCCTCAACGGCGACTGGACCCTGCCGCTCGGCCTTATCGGCTCTGACCTCAACAACCCCGTGCAGATGATTGCCAATGCACGCGACAATGACTTGGCTTCATGGCGCATTCTCGGCAATGCCTACTTGGAAGTGAAACCCATCGAAGGCCTGTCGCTCAAAACCAACATCGGCATTGAACACAGCCAATACTTCAACAACACCCTTGGCCGCGCCTTTAACCCGGGCGACGTCAACAGCATGTCGAGCGTCTACGGCCAGGGCGACACCTGGACCTGGACCAACACCGCCAACTACGCCAAGACCTTCGCCGAGAAACACCACCTCACCGTGCTGATCGGCACCGAGGCCATCGGCTACACCTTCCGCGACCTCTCGGCTTCACGCGAAGACTACGCCTTTGAGGATGCCGACTTCATGCAGATCGGCGCCGGCACCGGCGTCCGCAACAATGGCGGCGGCAAGACACAGTGGTCGGTGTTCTCGCTCTTCGGCAAGGTCGACTATAACTTCGCCGACCGCTACCTGGCATCGTTCACCATCCGCCGCGACGAAAACTCGCGCTTCGCGAAGAAACACCGCGCCGGCGTGTTCCCCGCCTTCTCTCTGGCATGGCGCCCCACCCAGGAGGAGTTCTTCCCCAAAAACGACATTCTCAACGACCTGAAGATACGCTACTCGTGGGGTCAGAACGGTAACGCCAACATCCCCCCGCTCTATCCCGCCTACTCGACCTACATCTTCAACACCGGCAACGGTGCCTACGACCTGAGCGGCACTAATTCGCTCACCACCGCCGGCATCACCCTCGCGAGCGCCGGCAACCCCGAGCTCAAATGGGAAACCACCTATCAGAACAACATCGGTGTCGACCTCGCGTTCCTCAACGGGTCGCTCAACGTAAGCGCCGACTACTACATCAAGAAAACCAAGGACATGCTCACCAATCCCCCGGCTCTCGACGTCGAGGGTGAGAACGCCACCATCTGGCTCAACACCGGCGACATGAAGAACACCGGTTGGGAGGTTTCGATCGCCTACCGCAGCCCGCAATACGGCGACTTCTCCTGGAACGGCTCGATCAACCTCTCGCAGTACAAGAACAAGCTCGTCACCCTCAACTCGCGCCAGAAATTCATCGGCGGCGACCAGCGCCTGATTCCCGGCCAGCCCATGGGTGTTTACTACGGCTACGTTTGCGACGGCATCTTCCAGAACGACGCCCAGGTGGCCAACCACGCCGTCCAGACCGGCGCCGCTCCCGGCCGCCTCATCTTCCGCGACCTCGACGGCAACGGCGTGATCGACGACAACGACCGCTGCATCATCGGC
>CAYTBH010000096.1:0-8030 GCA_964435935.1 uncultured Alistipes sp. | reverse complement strand
AGAAGTTGGAGTCGGCCTCGGGCCACGGGTTGGTGTGCATCGTGATCCCCCGCACGCCCTCGAGCAGCGAGCAGTAGAGCTCCTGCACATGCTTGTGGTGCGCGATGTGCTCGTCGACGATGGTCATCTGGCCGCGGCCTATGCCGGCGCAGATGTTCGACATGCGGTAGTTGAACCCGACGGCCTCGTGCTGGTAGTAGGGGTAGCTTTCGCGGGCCTGGGTGGCGTACCACAGGATTTCGCGGGCCGACTCGGCGTCGGGGCACACGAGGGCTCCCCCGCCGGAGGTGGTGATCATCTTGTTGCCGTTGAACGACAGCACGCCGTAGCGCCCGAAGGTGCCCAGGGCCTGCCCGGCGAAGGTCGAGCCGAACCCTTCGGCGCCGTCCTCGATCACGGGGATTCCGTGGCGGTCGGCGATCTCCATGATGCGGTCGACGCGGTAGGGCATGCCGTAGAGCGCCACGGGGATGATGGCCTTGGGCTTACGGCCGGTTTTGGCCACGCGGTCGTTGATGGCCTCCTCGAGCAGGGCCGGGTCCATGTTCCATGACTCGCGCTCGGAGTCGACGAACACGGGTGTGGCGCCGCAGTAGGTGACCGGGTGCGAGGAGGCGCAGAAGGTGAACGACTGCACGATCACCTCGTCGCCGGGACCCACGCCGCAGGCCACCAGGGCCAGGTGCACCGCGGCGGTGCCCGCCGAGAGCGCCACCACCTTTTTATGGAGCGGGGCGGCTCCCTCGCGGCGGTTGACAAACTCCTCCAGGTCCTTCTCAAACCCGTTGACGTTGGGGCCCAGGGGCACAACCCAGTTCTGGTCGAACGCCTCCTTTATGAAATCCATCTCCCGGCCCGACATGTGGGCCAGGCACAGCAAAATTCTCTCTTTTTTCATATTCGATGGTTCAAATGTTTTTTCTGATTACCCTGCACGGGTTGCCATAGGCGACAACCTGGTCGGGTATGTCGGTCACAACGACCGAGCCGGCCCCGATCATGCAGTCGCGGCCGATTCTGATTCCTTGCTTAACGCATGTGCCCACGCCGATCCAGCTCCCCTCCCCGACCTCGATGTTGCCGCTCAGTGTGCATCCGGGAGCGATGTGCGCGAAGTCGCCAATCACGCATTCGTGGTCGACGGAAGCCTTGGTGTTGATGACGCAGTGCCTGCCTATGCGCGCGTCGGCGTTGATTACCGCGCCGGGCATCACCACCGACCCCTCCCCTATTGCTGCCGACTCCGAAACGATGGCCGACGGATGGATGGCTGTGGCATACCGAAGACGATAGCGCTCGGAAATGATTTTCCTCACCCGGCACGAACCGATGCTGATGATCAATGGCCCTTCGACCTGCGTGTCGGCGGCCTTTTGGACGCGGTGGCCGTTTATGGCCGCGCACCGCGGGTTATCGTCATAGAGGCATCCGGCGGTATCGCCCTGCGCCTTTATTATGTCCATTACGACCTTGGCGTGGCCGCTGGCCCCGAAGAGATTAATTGTTGCCATTGAACGGTTCCATGGTGACGGATGTCGCGGAGCTTATATCCTCGCGGCCAAGCACTTTCCTGATGGTTGTCAGAATCACTTTGCAATCGGTGGCAAACGAGATGTTGTCGACATACCACACATCCAGTTCGAATTTCTTCTGCCAGCTTATGGCATTGCGCCCATGGCATTGCGCCCATCCCGTGATGCCGGGGCGCACTTCGTGGCGCCGGGCCTGCCGGGGCGAATAGAGGGGGAGGTATTGGGGCAATAGGGGCCGCGGGCCGATGAGCGACATGTCGCCTTTGAAGACGTTCCAGAGCTGCGGCAGCTCGTCGATGGAGGTAGAGCGCACGAAGCGGCCCACCCGGGTGAGCCGCGCCTCGTCGGGCAGCAGTTTCCCCTCGGAGTCGCGCTCGTCGGTCATCGTCTTGAATTTCACTATTTTGAATATTTTGCCGCCTTTCCCCGGACGCTCCTGGAAGAAGAACGCGCCGGCGCCCTTGTTGGCGAAATGGAGCCACAGTGTGACAGCCGCCAGAGGGACCGACAGCACCAGCAGCGCTCCCCCCGAGGCCGCGAGGTCGATGACCCGCTTGAAGAAATTCTTGTAGGGTTTCATCGGTTCAGGATTTCGTTGTAGAAGTCGTAGAGACAGCGGCGCACAAAGCCCTGCTCGTAGCGCGAGGCTATGAGTGGACGGGCGTTGGCAGCCAGGGATTCGCGCCATTCCCGGTCGGTGGCCATGCGTTTCATCGCCGCGTGGAGGGCATCGGCATCTTTGGATGGAATGATGGTGCCGTTGCGCCCCTCGACGATGATTTCGTTGGCGCCATTAATGTCGGTGACAATCTGCGGCAGCCCCATGGCCCCGGCCTCGATGACCACGTTGGGGAACCCCTCGCGGTAGCTTGCCAAAACCGCGCAGTCGGCCGCGGCAAGCCACGGGCGCACGTCGGCCTGCTGGCCCACCGTCTCAATGGCCCCGTTCGATTCGATGGCCTTGATAGTTTCAGGCTTAACGGGGTCCAGGTCAGGCTCATACCTCCCCACGAGGATTAACCTCGTTGCGGGAATCTCGGCATTCAGCCGGGCGAAAGCCTCTACAAGTTCGTTTATCCCCTTGTCGCCAACGAGACGGCCAATGGCGATGAATGTGAATTTTCCGTCGTCGCGGAGCTTGTCCGCCTCGGCCATCACCTCGGAGTCGCGGTCAAACCGCTTCAAATCAATGCCGCGGCAATTGCCATAACCGAGCACCTTGATTGGCTTCCTGGTGATTCCGTTGCTCAGCAAATCGCGCTTTACGCCCTCCCCTTCGGGAATGACGTGGGTGGCGCAGGCGCAGGTAATCCGGTCGGTCATCATGAGAATGCGGCGCTTGAGCCCGGTTGATGTAGGGAAAACCAGCCCCGTGAACATGTGCACTCTCACCGGCACCCCCGCCAGCCATCCGGCCACCATGCACAGGAGCCCCGCCTTGGGCGTCATCGAGTGGACCATCCGCGGCTTTTCCTTGCGGAACACCCTCACCATCCGCCAAAGGCTCCTCAGGTCCTTGACAGGGGAAATATGGCGCTCCATCTCGACAGGCACAACCCTGGCGCCGGCCTTGCTGACCTCCTCCAGTTCAGGTCCGTCGGACGACACGGCCACCACCTCGTAGCCCATCGCCCGCAAATCGGGAACCATCCCCACGAAGAACCCCGTCGACTGCGCCACCGTGCACGCCCGTATTATCTTAATAGGCTCGCGTTCCATATAATCAGCAGTGGATATTATTAATGAGTATGATAAATCGAGGAACAGACATTACGACTCTTTCGCAGAATCCGCTATTTGCGTTGCCCCAGCCAGTTGTCGCAGTCTTTGAAAAAGCTCCAAACGATTAAAACCAGCAGGATGCCGATTGGGAAAGCCGCAATGATGGTCACCCCCTGGAGGCTGTAGAGCGAATTTTGCGCGAACAGAAGGGCTATGGGGAGAAGGATGAGCATCACGCTCCAGAACCCGCGGATTTTTCGGGAGGGTTCCTCGTCGGCCGAAATTTGTTTGTAGCTGTATGACGAGGTGACGTAGGTGATTCCGTCGAGGGTAGTGCTGTAAAAAGCGATCATGGTGATCACTAACAGCATCAATGCCAGCGAGGGGAGCGGGAGGGTGTCAAATATCAAAAGGATGGCATCGTACATTTCTCCACCGTTGCCTATGAAGCCAATCACGTCGACCCCGTGTTTCAGCTGCTGCGAAAGGCCGTAGCCGCCTAAAATGATGAACGACATATAGGTGCCGGCGAGCCCCCAGCCGAATGTGCCAAGAACTACGTTTCGCAGCGTGCGTCCCTTTGAAATGAGGGCGATGAAGAAGGGGGTGGCCACGCACCACACCAGCCAGTAGGCCCAATAGTACACCGTCCAGTTCTGCGCGAAGCCGGTTTCCCGAAGTGGGTCCATATAGGTTGCCATGCCTATGAAATTCTGCAACATGATGCCGAACGACTGGAATCCGTTTTCAAGTATGTACTTGGTCTCCCCTCCCAAGAAGAGGAAGTAGAACAATATTGCGAAAAACATATAGGAGCATATTCCCGCCAGCTTGCTTATGCCCCTGACGCCAAACAAAACTGTGATTGTGTAGATGGCGCAGATCAGGAGCAGCACGAGGATTGTGACTGTCGTGGTCACCTCAAAGCCGAAGACTGTGCCCATGGCTTTTGTGAGCAGCGGGGTCGCGAGGGAGAAGGTGGTCGCTGTGGCGCAGACGATGGCGAAAATGGCAGTCACGTCGATAATCTTTCCCAGCAGGCCGTCGACCCTGCTGCCGAATATCGGGCGGCACGCTTCGGAGAACCGCTGGCGGTCGCGTCTGCGCACATGCATCATGAAACCGAAGCAAACTGCCAAAATCACATAGAATCCCCATGCGAGCGGCCCCCAGTGGAAAAGCGTGAATGTTTCGGCCCACATTTCGGTGCCCCCGATGTTCTGAACATGCTGTTCGCCGCCATAGAGGGCCCATTCGATGAGGGAATAGAACATGATGTCGGCAGCCATGGTTGAGGTGAAAATCATGGTGCCCCATTTGAAGTCGCTGTATGCCGGCCTGGCATCAGTGCCGAGGCGTATGTCGCCATACTTCTTTTTCATGGCGACATACAGGGCGCAGACGACGCTTCCGATCGCCAACACGGGGTAATATATCCCAATCGTGTCGCCAAAGAATCCGCGGAGGGAGTCAACGGTTTGCGTCGATTGTTCTGGCGCGATCATGAATATGCCCATCAGGGCGACGACAATCGCGAAAGGGATGAGCATTGTGGCCCAATCGATTTGTTTTGTCTCTTTTTCCATACCGCCGAAGAGGTTTTATGTGGTCTTTTATGAATGATTGATTTTGTCGAGGTTGAGGACCGCTCTCTGGAAGCGGTCATGGCCGTAGGAGCCGAAATCATCGCCTTTGGCTTCCTTGATAACCGTCCATTGTGCCCACAGGTAATCCCATAGAATCTGATAGCAGAGAATCTTTTCGCGGGCGTTCGCCGGGATGGAGCCTTCAAAATACTTTTCGAGGATATAGTCCTCGTTCTCCTTTTCGAAGCCGGCTTCGATAAACAGGGCCGCGAAGTCGGCCATGGGGTCGTTCATGCCGGAGTATTCCCAGTCAATCAGGTAGATGGTGCCATCTGAGGCCTTGATGAAGTTCTCGTAGAGAGCGTCGTTGTGGCAAGGTTTCAAATCGACTCCGAGCGTGTTGAGATAGTTCTCGAGCATCATCACACGCGGGCGTATGAGTTCCCAGCCGTCATACATTGCCACCCCCGCTGAATTCATCAGGCGGTCATACTTTTCAATCTCGTGAAAGATGTTGAACTCGTTCTTTAGCCTAATGCGGGAATTGTGGATTGTCTGGTAAATGCGGGCTATTTTCCGCATGTTATCGTGCCGCTGGATTGTGGCCGCGTTCAGTGTCTCGGCATCGTTGATGAAATCGGCCAACTTAATACCCGTGGAAGGGTTGAAATATCTTATTTCCGGGTTCACCCCCATACGGCATGCCGCGGAGGCGTTGAATTCCTCATTGGCTCTCTCAACCATCCCTTCAGAACCATTCCCCGGAACGCGCAGCACATAGTTTCTCCCTTCGAATCCGATTTTGAAGTTCTTGTTGCTCATGCCGCCGATGGGCTCGATAAGGGCTTTGGAAACATCCTTTTCAGGAAATATTGCCTGGAGGTGTGAGCGGAGGTTCTCCTCGTCAAACGGATCCTCCTTGCGGCGGAGTGCCCGGTAGAGCGAGTTCTCCAATTTCGCGAAATCATCCCTGCAGTCGACGTCTCCCCAGATGACATTCGTGAAGTGAACGCAGGGACGGTCGAGCGCGTCAGTCACGTCCATCAGCAAGTATTCATAATTGAGATAGGGATTGGACGATGCCTCCCAGGCCTCTATGAGTTTTTTGAAAGTCGGGAGGTTGACGCGCGTCACGCCCATCATCTCCCCTTCGAACACGCATACACGGTGACGGTCCTTGGTTATCTTTGTGACGAATCCGTTTTTTGTTTCAACGAAGCATTCGTCGCCCGAGCCGCTTTCCTCCGTCATGGAGATGCAGTTGTTCGAGGTTTTAAGGGCGCAAAGCTGGCTTATCACTTTCTGTTCGAAGAAAGTGTCACCCTCGATGAGGAGGAAATCCTCATCGACCGCGTCCTTGCACAAGGCGAGCGAGCCCATCGAGGCTGTGAACTCGTAGTTCTCATTCTCGATGATAACCACGTCGCCGGCCCGGTATTTGTCAAACATGCGCGCCCGGTAGCCCGCGACAATCACAATCCTTGTGAATCCGTTCTCACGCAGTATGCCGAGCGTGCGGTCAATGAGGTTGACCCCGCCTGAAAACGGCATGAGTGGATATGGCACATCGGAGTCGCGCTCTTTTCTCGCGGCGAGTATCACGGCTGTCTTCATTGCCGGTTTATTGAGTTCGTTAATCCGTCGTAGATGAAGCCGGCATCCCCTGCCTGGAATGAAAACCGCGGGATGCCGTCCTCTCGCGGAATGTTTTTAAAACCATGCAAAACCGACTCGGCGCAACCGAGACGGGCCGCTATCTGCTTCAGAATCGTCGAGCGGGTGTCGTTGATGTAGGAGCTGTCAAAACGGCGCAATTCGTCAAGGGTGTCAAACTCTTCGATGTCGTGCGCCCCATAGCGGCGAATCTTCATCCGGGGAAGTTCCTTCAGATGCCTTATGTAGACGTCTTCCCAATATTCCTGTCTGGTCGACGGAAGTAAGTAATCGGCTTCGAGCATTTGCTTGAAACGCCGGCTGAATTCACTTGAGAAAAACACATGGCCGACCATGTACCACGCGTCCCTGCCGCCGATGACCACGTTTTGAATGTTGTCGTCTTCGTCGCATTCGACACAATATTCGTTCGTGGCTCCGCTGGCAAACAAGGCGCTGTAGTAGCTATCGTCGCTCTGTGGAATGAAAACGTTGTCGGGAAAGTAATTGTCCGACGAACAAATGAATGTGTTGTCAAGCCGGTCAAGAACCCGCATTAGCGACGACACGTTGTTAAACTGCTGATAGTCGGGGTTATGAACCAATCGTATGCCGAATTTCTCTTTCAGCGGGTCAAACAAATGGGCCTTATAGCCGGTCACAACCGTTATGTCGTCGACGCCGGCCTCGCGTAGCTGGCGAATCTCGCGCTCAACGAGAATCTCTCCCTTGACTTCGAGAAGTCCTTTGGGGACTTCGGCTGACAGCGGCACGAATCGCGACGAGGTGCCCGCTGCCATGATTACGGCATTGCGATTATGCTGTGGCATCGCTTAAAAAGCGAAATTCGCTATGAAGTTGACGTATGACTTGTCGAAAACCGGATTGTAGAGGTAGGCCACGCTCAGCGGCAGCGCCCATCCGCTTCTGAAGTCGACATTATAGGTATATTTCAGCTCCAGGTTAACCACCGAGAAGTCGTGCTCGTAGTCGTTGTAGCACGATTTGTTGAGCGCCGCCCCGACCGTGAGCGAAACTCGGTTGGCTTTGAGGAAGTCGTAGTAGGTGCCCACTTCGAGGTATGTCGAATAGGCCTGCTTCTCTTTCCCCTCCTTGTCGAGATACTTGTCGGCCCCGTAGAAGAAATTGCTCACCGAGGCCCACAGCGGTATCTTTTCCGGCGCGTAGGTCAGGCACGCTTCCAACCAGTGGCCCGTGTGTTTCCGCGCCCCGAGGTAGGAATCGCTTTTTGTGTCGACTGTTGGATAGTAGTAATCGTTAACACCCAAGGTGAAAGCCTTGTAGGTGTAGCTTATTCCGGCATCGACCTCGGCATATTTACCATTGATGGCATAGCCTCCCATGAAGTAGACGTAGAGCCCCTTGTAAGCATAGTTGGCCGACGGGAACAGCACCGGGACACTCTCCGTGGGCATCATCTCCATTCCTCGCCATACATATTTGGTCTGAATGTCGAGCCCAAGCCCGAACGGCGACTGAATCAGTTTCGCGCCCCAGTTGTTTTTCCCTGGCTCCT
>CAYTBH010000095.1:0-8066 GCA_964435935.1 uncultured Alistipes sp. | reverse complement strand
GGTTTTAGTCAACTGAGAGGTGGAGGGTGGTGGCGCCTTGGGGCGACCACACGCCGTAGCCGCCGTCGATGTTGGAGGGGAGCGAGCCGGGAGCGCCTACGAACACAGAGCCGCTCACAAGCGAGGCGTTGTCGAACGCGCGCCAAAACTCGAACACCTCGGGGCTGACGCGGGCGAGGGTCACCGACACGCGGCTGCCTACGGGGAAGTCGGCCACATACTCGTCGACAGCTGTAGCGGTCGAGCGGTTGGCGCGGTAGACAGGTAGCACCACTTCCACCCCGGGCTTCAGAACTTCGTGGGCACCAAGCATGCAGGGGTACTCGCGCCCATCGATGCCTAACACCTGCGCCGAGAGATGATAGTAGGCCGGGGTGTCGTCGGGAGCGGTGAAGCGCAGCGTCAGGTGGCGCAGGGTGTCGTTCCCTGCAACTGGGGTGACATCGATGCCGTCGATTGGAGTGGGCCGGGGCATGGTGACAGTCGAGATTACCTCCATGCCGCGGTAGGTGGCGCGGAGGGTGTAGGTTTTCCCCGGTTCCCCAACCATGTCGAAGTTATAATAGTGATACGGAGGAAAGTAGCGGTCGGATGGGGCGCCGGTGAGAATCACCTCCTGCTGTCCGTCGCTTATCGACACCTTTCCCCAGCGCACGATGCTCTCGGCCACGCTCTGTTCCTGGTCAGACGGCACCATCGACAAGTTGAGCAACACCTCGGGATAGGAGCCGCTGTTGAGCCACCCCTCCACAACAAGGCGTTGCGGAGCAGGCGCGGGCTCACCCGAGTCGCACGCGGCCATAGCCGCCAGAAGCGCCGCCGCGATTAAGTGTGAAACATACCTGTTCATCAGAAACTCACGACATAGTTAAGCGATGGCAGAAAGCGATAGAGCGAGCTCACGTCGCGGCGATAGTAGACCCCCTTATCGGCATCTAACGCGAAGGTCGACAGCTCGATATTGCGCCGCCCGTAAGCGTTAATCACCGACAGGCCAACCTCGTGGCGCAGCGGGAAGCGTCCCCTTGTGCGAAACGAATAGGTCGCGCCAATGTCGAGGCGGTGGTAAAAGGGCAACCGCGCCGAATTGCGGTGGCCATACTCCATCATCAGCTGCTCGCCAATGAAATAAATAGCCTTCACGGGTGTGTAGGGGCGCCCCGACGCGAGGTTGAACGCCGCCGAAAAGCGCCAGTGGCGTGTGGCATCCCAAGCCACGGAAGCCCTCACCGCATGGCGCAGCTCGTTGGACGCGCTGAACTCCCGCAGCTCCCCGGCCATGCGGCGCCGCGAAAGGCAGTAGGCATACGAGGCCGAGGCATTCCACGCCCCGCGCTCATAGCGGGCCGAGAGACTGCCTCCGGCGTTATAGCCGCGGGTGGGCAGGATGTAGTTCTCGGCCAGATACCCCGGACTGAGAATGTCGAGAATCGCTCCGATATATTCGGATTCGCCGCGCAGCACCTTATAATAAATGTCGCCGCTTAGGAAGAAGCCGCCACCGGGCGACAGATTTCCCGCGGCGGCAAAGGTGTAGCACTCCTCGGGGGCGACCATGCCGGATGCCGCTATTTTGAAATTCGACGACATGCCAAGCTCCGAAAACCCCACCTGATGGAGATACTGATGGTAGCGCCCTGCGTGGAGGGTCAAGCCGCCGCGGCGCCAGCGCTTCTCGAGGGAGAGCCGCAAATCAGGGTCGACGCGGGTAAAGCCCGAGGCTCGGTAGACATTAACGGGGAGCCCGGCAACCACGCGCCAGCCCCGCGGCAGCGATTTCGCCACCTCGGGAGCGACGGCTCCTTCAAACGAGAAGGTTGCCCGGCGCCGGGTGTCGCCCCCCTGTCCCAACCCCTCGATTTCGACATATTGCGGCGTGATGCCGTAGAGGCGCAGCGAATAGGCAGCTTCGATAGTCCAACCATGCGGCAGCTCCTCAAAGCTGAAGTTCCCCGAGGCACCCCACTCGTCGATTCCGGTGGGGGCATCGAGACTCACTCGCCCCATAAGCAGCTCCAGCCGATTATGGAAACTGGTGAAATATAAGCGGTTCCGCATAGCGACCGCGGTGACGGCGCGCTCCCATTGCAACCCGGCGGCGATGTTGTGCCATCGCAAGGCGGTTGTCAGCGAGTAGTCGCGGTCGGTGTACTCGACATTGTCGGCATTGTAGTGGGCCGTCAGCCGCAGCTGGTCGCGGGAGGATGCCTCCCAGTCGACTGCGAGGTCGCAATCGGCCAGATTATAGCGTGCCTGGGTCGACTTGCTGCGTAGCAGGTCCGAGTAGAGCGCGTCGATATAGCTCACGCGTCCCGAAGCCTCGACCGTCACCCTCCGTCCAGCGGGAACCGCGATGAAGGCCGACGAGGCGAGCATCCCCACATTCACCCTGGCCGACAGCGAGTCCGCAGTGCCCGAGACAAGGTCGACCACCCCGCCGAGCACCCCGGTGTCGGCCCCCCTCTTAATACTTTTGCGCACCTTTACGGCTGCGTAGAGGTCGGGCGAGACCACAGAGAAGATGCCCCCGAAATGGTAAGGGAAATGAATCGGCACCCCGTTGAGGCGGAAAAGATTGTGGGCCTGCGACATCCCGTCGACCGACATGCCCGAGGCATAGTCGCTTGCTACCGACACCCCGGGCAACGACGTCGCGAAGCGCAGCGGGTCGGCCTCGCCCAGCACCCTCGGGGCCGCGGCGACAGCGTCGCGTCCGTAGCTCACCGAGCCGTCGGCCGCAACGCGGGCACGCCTCTGCCCCGGGTCGCCTGTCACCCTCACCTCGCCGAGCCGCAAAGTGTCGGCAAACTCCGGTGCGGGGGTCTGCGAAAAGCAGCGACCGCCCGGCAGCACGATGGCTGCGAGGACGGTCGCCAGATATGCGGGTTTGAAATTCATCAAGCGCAAACGCTTCAGAGAGCGGCTTTTACCATGGAGATATAGCCGTTGACAAGGCTTTCCAAGCGGGCTTCGATGTTGGCGAAATCGTTCACGCCAAAGTCGCCGAAGCCGTAGGTTGTGCCGTCTTCGAAGAGGAGCACCGGCTCAACTTCCCACCATGTCTCGCTCCAGCCGTAGCCTTCGTAAACACATTTGCGGGCCTGCCACTTCATCGAGGCGGTCGCGGTGGTGTTGCCGGCGAGGTAGAGATTTGCCTTCACAGCCTTCTCAATCTGCTTGGCGGCAGCGTTTGCGGCGCTCTTGGCCTGTGCGTCAGAGCCGTAGTCGTAAGCGTCGAAGTAGGTATCCTCAATGTCGAGGAAGAGTTTCGAGTCGGGAGCGCTGGCAACCACGTTCACGCGACCGAGCAGCTTGGCATTGGCCTCGGCGTTGCGGAACATGTTGGTGGCCTTGTTGGGGTTCAGCTCGTAATAGACATCTTCGTCGTAGACATATTCGTAGCCGTTCCACCACTCGTAGCGGTCGACTTCCTTGTCAAAGATTTTTTCGATGGCCGAGGCCTTCACCATGTTGTTGCCGTTGACGGTGCCCTTGGCGCCCACGATTTCGGTGCCGTCGACATAGAGATGGTCGTCGGTGGAGATAACGCTGTTTGTAGCGTTGACACTGGCGTTGACGCGAATGTTCATCAGCGTGACTTCGGTCGAGAGCGAAGCCTCCTTATCCTCGGCCCAATTGCTCTTCACAACGCCGCTTACAAGAGTCTTAGCCCCTTTTACAAGGGAGAAGTTGATGGTGCGGGGCACCTTCACGGCGTCGAACTCGTCGCCATCCTCAACCATGTCGCCGTCGAGAGTCCAGGTGTCTTTCGAAGCGGTCACTTTAAATTCGCAGGAAACACCACCGTCGTAGAAACGGACAATGAAGTCGCTGCTGTCGGCAGCGCGATAGAACACCTCGCGCTTGGTGTTGGGCTCGTAAACGCCGGTGATCATGCCGAACTCGATGACGTTGGCAGCCGCGCGGCTCAGGTTCATATAGTTGCCGGTGGCAACAGCGGCGCGCATCTGGGCAAACAGCTTCGAAACGCCTTTCGACTTGCGGGCTTTGCTGAAATTAGCGCCCGAGAGGTCGAGCTCGTAGTCGCCGTATGTGTCGGCAAACGATGCGGCGAGCTGCACGAATTCGCGCTGGTCGGCGGGCTTGAACTTATCCATTACCATTTCGGCGGTTTCGCCCAGATACTCCTTGGCTTCCTCCTCGGAAGTGATTTTCTGAGCGTCTTTCTTCTCTTCGTCGGTCCAGGTTGATCCGTCGCCACCCTGGCCGGGTTCGTCGCTCTTGGAATCGCCGCAAGAGCTCAGCGAAACAGCCACGGCAGCGGCCATTCCAAAAAAGAGATACTTAAATTGTTTCATTTTGTGTGTAAACTTGTGTGTTGTGATAATTCTATACCGCGAAGTTAAGCATTTTTCCGCAATCGCACTCCCGCCCGTTGATTTTTATTTTTTGCTCTACAAGCAAAAATCTCTTTAGACTATTGTTTTGATTATTAAGCTTCTACACATTCTCATCAAAATATCTCAAAAATAATTTAGCTGTTGATGTCACCTTTGGGCTTTGAATTGTGTCTTACATACGAGATGTCTCAAAGACAACAACATTAAAAAAACAATTTAGATACATAACAGCCATGTCATCAACTTTAGTTCCCATCTTCGTTTGCGTGGTTCTTCCCGTCGCAGTTGTTCTCATCACCTCCTTAGCCAAGATGAACAGCGAGAACAAACGAACTCAAATCATCATCAAGGCTATCGAGGCCAATAAGGATGTCGACACCGACAAACTCATCGAGTCTCTGAAGAAACCGCAGAAGACCGCTCGCGAAATCCTCAACGGTCGGCTCCTCAGAGGTTGTATGTACACGCTCTTCGGTATTGCTCTGGCAATCGTGGGCATAGTAAACCTCGCCACCGGCTCGGAGGTCAGCGCTGACCCCGTCACCATTCCTTTCATATTCGGGGGCGCATCGCTCGCGATCGGCATCAGTTATCTGATTGTTTGGCAAGTGACCCGCAAGCAAGTAGACTCTTCAGAAGAAAAGTAACACGATGACCCGCGAGCAATTCATAAAACATGTGGAGGGTACACAGAAAGCGTTCCGACGCTTTCTTGTGGCCCTTTGCTGCGGAGATGCCGCGCTCGCCGATGATATAGCGCAAGATGCTTACCTCAAAGCCTATCTTTCCTGCGATTCATTCACCAAACCCGACAAATTCAACGCCTGGATATTCAAAATCGGCTATAATACTTTTATAAACCACAAACGTTCCGAAAGAATTTTTGCCGATTATGATGAAGCGCGAAATGTCATGTCGGCCGACTCAACAGACTCTCAATTTCGCTACCAGGAATTATACACGGCGTTGAACAAACTGCCGGGCAAGGAGAGGACCTCGGTCCTGCTATTCTACATGGAGGGCTACTCTATAAAGGAAATAGCTGAAATTGAAGAGACCACGCAGGACGCGGTCAAGCAGCATCTGTCGCGGGGACGCTTCCACCTCAGGGGATTATTGTCAAACTCATAACTCGAAAAATCATGGAGGACGATAAGTTAAGAACCTTATTCAATGATTTCAAACCCGAATTGTCATCTTCTTTTCAGTTTATGACCAAACTACAAAAGAATATGGAAATGGTTGAAATCCTGAAGCAACATGACACAGCGTTGAAAAGGCGCAACAAACTTGCTGTTGCCATAGCCGCTGCGAGCGGTTTCGCAATGGGTGTTATCCTGACATTGTTATTCCCTTTGATCGGGAACTGGGTTTCCACGTTCAGAGTATCCCTTCCGCACCTCCACACAGGCATCCTGACAATCGACTATAGTATTGTCGCCTGGGTTGTTACGGCTGGTGTGTGCGTCATCACCGCTCTCAACGCTTATGAAATCGCATTAGCTAAACTCACCACCAAAAAGACAGTTTCAATATAATTTTCACAGCTCGCGTTTGGCCGACCATCCCTGGATTTTCTGTTCCTCGGTTTTTAACCGCTGGAGCGCTCATTTTAAGGGGGCAAATTCGACCACTTTGAAATTAGGGTCATGAATCAACTTCCTTGTACCGAGGTACGAAATTAAATTAATGTTGTGGGACCGGTGCGGAGTAAAAACAGCACTGATATTTGGCGGTGATAAAGAGATGGCGTAATTTTGCGGTGCATAAAATATCATTAATGCCTTTCTGATTCCATGAGGGCGCGGCAACGCGCGCCAGTAACAATCTCCCAAATAATGAAACATCCCCTACTTCTCTTAGCGGCGGGCGCGATGGGCCTCACGGCTTTAGCGGCCGACCAGATACCCGCTTTCCCCGGTGCCGAAGGGCATGGACGCTACACCCAGGGGGGCCGCGGCGGTGCGGTTAAAATCGTCACCAACCTCAACGATTCGGGACCCGGCTCGCTGCGAGAAGCTGTGAAAGGGAACGGCAAAAAAATCGTCGTTTTCAACGTCGGAGGTGAAATAGAGCTTGAATCCGACCTCATCATTGGGGCGAACACAACGATAGCGGGACAGAGCGCTCCCGCGCCCGGAATCACCCTGCGCCACTACTCTGTGCGCCCCAAGGGCGACAACATCGTGATGCGCTTCATCCGAGCACGGCGAGGTGAGGAAAGAAACGTCAATGACGGTGCCGACGCGATATGGACCCGCCAATTCACCGGCATAATTCTCGACCACTGTTCGTTCAGTTGGTCAATCGACGAGGTTGCCTCCTTCTACGACAACAACAATTTCACCATGCAGTGGTGCAACATCACCGAGAGCCTCTGCAACGCCGGCCACGACAAAGGGCAGCATGGCTACGGCGGCATCTGGGGCGGCAAACTCGCCTCGTTCCACCACAACCTCATCGCCCACGTCATGAACCGCGGCCCACGTTTCTCGGGCTCGATCAGCACATGGGACGGCTGGACCAACAACATTCGAGCCCAAGAATTCGGCTGGGAAAATCATGTGCAGGCACATAACATCGACTTCCGCAACTGCGTGCAATATAACGCTGCCGGTTCGAGCTACGGTGGCGACGGCGGAGGCCAGATAAACATTGTCAACAACTACTATAAAGAAGGTCCCTCGGGAAAGAAAAGCTACAACCGAATCACGCGCACTTCGGTAGCCCCGCAAAGCGATGACAATAGCGAAGACAACCCGATGGCGGGAATGGCCTCGCGTTATTATGTCGACGGCAACACAGTGTGCTCGCGCACAGGCAATGAGACCCACTACCGCGACTGGGACGGCATTTACTACGACAACGGTGTCGAAATTGTCGACGGCGTCGGCTGGACCAGGGACAATGACAACTACTACGGCGAAAACGTGGTACACCGCGACCTAAAAGGCGACGGGCAAATGTGGGTTAGTATGCGGCTCTCCGAGCCCGCACCCAAAGGCGAGGTTACCACTCATACAGCTACAGAGGCTTACGAAAAAGTGCTCTCATTCAGCGGCGCTTCGCTTTTCCGCGACGCATGCGACGCACGCTATGTCGAAGAAACCCGCAAGGGCATAGCCACCTACACCGGTTCAATCACCAAGATGCCAGGGCTGATCGACATTGTGGCCGACATCAACTACCAGCCCATCGAAAGATCCAAACGGCCCGAGGGGTGGGACAGAGATGGCGACGGCATTCCCGACGAATGGGAGATTGCCCACGGCTTGAACCACCGTAATTCCTCCGACGGCAAAACCTTCACACTCGATCCGAGAGGGTGGTACTGCAACCTCGAAGTTTATCTAAATTCTATTGTCGAGGATATCATTAAAGCACAGAACGCCGATGCCATCGATGGATTTGAAGACTACTTCCCCGTCATCACATCAGGTGTTGGGAACCCAACAGCCGACAAACTGCCCGAAGTGATAGCGGTGGAGTATTTCAGCCTCGACGGGCGGCGAATCAACAACGTCGACGAAGGATTCACTATATGCCGCAAGCGCCACACCGATGGCAGCTCCGCCTCCGAATGCAGTTGGACCGCCGCGAAGTAAAAAAAGCACTGATATTTGGCGGAGTGAAAGATATGGCGTAATTTTGCGGCGGATATTATTAAATTAATGCCTTTCTGATTCCATGAGGGCGCGGCAACGC
>CAYTBH010000094.1:0-8107 GCA_964435935.1 uncultured Alistipes sp. | reverse complement strand
GTTCTTCAAGGCCCTCCGCAAGTCGGGCAAAGGATTTGTTTTCATCATCGCGCCCCTGGAAGGTGATGAGTCGGTCACACTCAGTTACACTCCAGAAGAGGTTAAGGCAGCCCGATAACTGCTACACGCTCATAAAATAAGAAAGCGCTTCGCCGATGTCGGCGAAGCGCTTTCTGGTCCTAAATATTTATCTCGGCTGCGAGGTTAGTCCTTTGCCGGAGTGACGTCTTTAGGCGCGGGCCCCTCAATGATGCCGTCGCGAATCAACAGGGCATCGATGGTGGGATCCTGGCCGCGGAAGCGCTTGTAGAGCACCGCAGGGTTCTCAGTGCCGCCGCGTTCAAGAACGTTCTTGCGGAATGAGTCGGCTGTTGCGCGGTCAAAGATGCCGTTTTCCTTGAATTTGGCAAAAGCATCGGCATCAAGCACCTCGGCCCACTTATATGAATAGTAGCCGGCGGCATAGCCTCCGGAGAAGATGTGGCTGAACTGGGTTGACTGCATCGAGCCCTCGACATTGGGGAAGATGCGCACCTGGTCGATGGCGGCGCTTTCAAAGGCGGCGGGATTTTCCACGGGCGCGGTGATGGTGTGCCAAGCCATGTCGGTGTAGCCAAAACCGAGCTGGCGCATGCAGGCGTAGGCTGCTCCGAACTGCGACGACTTTATGATTTTTTCAACCAGATTAGCGGGAATCTTTTCGCCGGTTTTGTAGTGCTTGGCGAAAGAGTCGAGGAACTGCTGCTCGGTGAGGTAGTTTTCGTTGAATTGCGAGGGGAGCTCCACAAAATCGCGATAAACGTTTGTGCCCGAAAGCGAACCGTAGTTGCATTTGGTGAGGAGGCCGTGGAGGGCGTGGCCGAACTCGTGGAGGAATGTTTCAACCTCGTAGGGGGTGAGGAGCGAAGGTTTGTCGGCGGTGGGCTTGGTGAAGTTCATCACGATGGAAACGTGGGGACGCTCGTCGACACCCTGCTCGTTGACGCGCTGGCCCTTGAACTCTGTCATCCAGGCACCCGGGCGTTTTGACGCACGGGGGAAGAAGTCGGTGTAAATCACGCCGATGTAATTGCCGTTTTCATCGGTAACGTCGAAAGCCTTCACGTCGGGGTGGTAGGGCTCGATAGAATCGTTCTGAGTGAATTTAAGGCCGTAGAGCTTGGTGGCGAGACCAAACACACCATCAATCACATTGTCGAGCTCGAAGTAGGGGCGAAGCTCCTCCTCATCGAACGAGTAGCGGGCGTTTTTGAGCTTGTTAGCCCAGAAGCTGTAATCCCATGCATTGATGGTGACGGGCTTACCCTCGGTTTTGGACGCGAACTCGGTTAGCTCGGCCATCTCTTTGTCGAGGGCGGGGCGATATGCGTCGCGGAGCTGGTCGAGCAGTTTGTAAACGCTCTCGGGGTTCTGGGCCATGGTGCGACGCAGCTGGTGCTCGGCAAATGTTTTAGCGCCAAGAAGGTTGGCAATTTTGAGGCGGAGTTCCGTAATGCGCTTGATGTTTTCAACATTGGAATATTCACCCTTGGTGTTGCGGCCAGTGTAGAGGCGGTAGAAGCGCTCGCGCAAATCGGGGCGCTCGCTGTACTTCATGAACGCCATGTAGGTCGGCTGGGCAAGAGTGAAGAGGAACTCGCCTTTACGACCTTTCTGCTCGGCAAGTTGCGCTGCCTCGGCCACGATGCCTTCAGGAAGGCCTGCGAGGTCATCGGAAGTGAGCCAGATTTCGTAGGTGTTTAGCTCCTTGAGCACATTCTGGCCAAATTTGGTGGTGAGCTCTGAAAGTTCGGAGTTGAGTTTGCGGAATTCCTCACGGTCGGCGCCTTCGAGGTTAGCGCCTGAGAGCGCGAAACTGTCGTAGGTCTTCTGGAGGAGAGTCTGTTGTTCAGGAGTGAGGTTGAGCGACTCGCGGTTGTCGTAGACAGCTTTCACTCTCTTCCACAGGTCCTGATTGAGCACCACGGAAGTGGAATAATCGGAAAGTTTCGGGGTGACGCGCATGGAAATTTCCATCATCTCGTCGTCGGAGTCGGCTTCGAGAAGATTGAAGAAGATGTTGAGCACGCGGTCGAGGTCCTCGCCAGAGCGGTCAAGCGCCACGATGGTGTTTTCGAATGTGGGAGCTGCCGGGTTGGTGGCGATTTCGTTTATCTCCTTGCGAGCCAGTTCAATGCCGCGGTCAATTGCCGGTTCGTAGTCGGCATTGGTGATTTTTGAGAACGGGGCTGTGCCGTGGACTGTCTCTGTGAATGGTTTGGCGAACACCGCCCCCGGGGCGGAGGCCGCCTGAATGGGCGAGGTCTGTGTCATAATTGCTATGGCTGCGGTTAGCGCCGGAATTAGTTTTTTCATATTTAAGTTAATTGCTTTACAAAGTTAGGATTATCGGGGCGCATAATCAAAAAACAGAAGTGAAAGTTTGCTAATTCACTTCATAAACACCAAATACACAGCTCCGACAAGAAGCACCATTGCGGCGAAGTGGTTCCACCGCAGTTGGAAATCGTTGAACGCTATGAGGCTGAACACCACGAAGATAACCAACGTGATAACCTCTTGAAGCACTTTAAGCTGCATCAGAGAGAACGGGCCTCCGTTCCCTTCGAATCCAAGACGGTTGGCCGGCACCTGAAAACAGTATTCGATTAGGGCTATCCCCCATGAAACGAGAATGATGACGAACACCGGCCAGTTTGACGAGATGCCGGACGCCTGCAACTTCAAATGTCCATACCAAGCGACGGTCATGAATATGTTGGCAATAACCAATAATCCGATTGTGATTAATGAAGGATTCATCGCGTAAGTTATAATTCTCTTTTATTCTGTTGTTATTTACCTATTTGAGCTTCGGGGTGGCGAGTGCGATACTCGTTGAGCGCCTTTTGGCGGCAAGCCGAAATATGCTTTCTTATGAATGGCAGATTGAAAGCGCGACCGCGACCTTTGCCCGTCAAGGCTTTAGCCCGCAATGCGTTCGCGGCGTCGCATTGAGGTGAGCGGCCATTGGCGGCGCCCCTGAGCTGCATCGGAATGGAGTCAATCGTGACAGCCGCGACGCTGGAGAGGGTGGGGAACCCAAGCGCTGTCCACATCACAATCCCCTTGCCCGGATTCTCACCGGGGAGTGGTCCTTCGATTACGACCGACGCGCACGAACTGCCACGGGCTATGCAGCGGCCATTGTCAGGTGCCGAGGCCTTCCCGGCAATTAAGGGGTCCTCGCCTGAGGGGAGCCGGAACGAGCGGGAGAGAATTTCGGTGAGATGCCATGGGGCGAGCTTGCCGCGGTCTGTTATGCTGTCAATAAGGAAAGTTTCGTTTTCAAATCGCTCTGTGCCGAGGCGATTGCCTGGTCCTCCCGAAAATGAGAAGTTGGTGCGCGTAAGCAACCCGTTCGGGGCATCTGCAAGCGAGAAGCGTGTAAATCCGTGGTCGTGAGTTTCAAAAAACGCGCCATTGCCAGCGGCATCTACGGCACCAAAGTTAGCTTGGACTCCAAGGGGTTGCGGGAGGACGCGGAGAAGGGAGTCAAAATCTTCGAGCGTGCGGCACACTGACAATGCCCGTGCCATGACAAACCCCTCCTGGTCCTTCAGTCGCGCAGTGTCGGGAGCGAGGTTGTAGCTCGCCGTGTTCATAACTGCGAAGCCCGCCTCGTTGAACCCGATCCAGGCTTCGCGCCTCGTCGAGTCCTCGGCATTGAAAAGAGCGACGTAGCCCATAGTCGAGTCGGTTGGCTCAACGCGGTCGACCACGTTGTCGGGGTGCCCAGAGTCGCGATGCTTCCATAACATCCAGCGACCTGTGGCCGACGCGTCGGCTCCGACGAGAGCCGACGTGCACGCTTCAGCCGCCGGGAGCGTCACCGCTAAGGCAGCCACCAACAACGCTATTCGCGAAATCATAGGTTTCAGATTCATTTTTGCCCCAAAAACAGGTTTGCTGCAAAATTACTAATTTTGTTTTGAAGATTCCCCGAAAACACCTAACTTTGAGTTGGCGACGCCACTCAGAGCGTTGATTAACCAGATGACATTTATGAACCAGGAAAGCCGATATACCTTTGAGATGCCTATGAAGGTACGCGATTACGAGGTTGACTCGCAGGGAATTGTCAACAACGCCAATTATCTGCACTACCTCGAGCATACGCGCCATGAATTTTGCGAGAGCCGCGGGGTGAGTTTCCGCGACTTGCAGCGCAAGGGGGTCGACCCGGTTGTCAGCAAGATAGAAATCAGCTATTTGCGCCCCCTGCGGCTTGCCGAAAAAATGGTGAGCGCCCTTTGGCTCGAACGCCGCGGCGCGAGATTCATTTTCCATCAAGATATTTTCAACGAGGCGCGCCAGCACGTTGTGAAGGCGCTTGTCACAATCGTTTCTACTGCCAACGGACGCCTCAGTCGCGGCGAGGAGCTCGCTGCCGCTTTCGCAGGGTCAATAACCAACGTTGAATCGCCGAAATGATTGTCAAGCCTTCGATAACGCCCATGCCGGAACTGTTTTACCGGGTGGCCTTCTCCCGCCTCCGGCAAATGACCGTGGGGCGTGCCGAGCGCCTGCTCGAACTCTTCGGTTCCGAGCAAGCTCTGTTTGAGAATGGCGAGGAGGCGTTCCGCGAAATTGGTACTGGTCGGCGTGCCTGGTTTTCGCAAGCCGAGCTTGATGCCGCCCTCGACGTGGCCCGCCGGGAGATGGCTTTTATTGAGAAAAACCGGCTGCGCTGTCTCTATTTCCGCGACGATGATTTCCCGAAGCGTCTGCTCGTTTGCGATGACGCGCCGGTGATGCTTTATTGCAAAGGCGACTGCGACCTCAACGCGCGACATGTGGTGGCTATTGTGGGCACTCGCAATGCCACCGTCTATGGAGCGCAGTTCATCAACAAGCTCGTTGACGAACTTGCAGAGAAACTCGAAGATTTGCTCATTGTGAGCGGTCTGGCGGTAGGATGCGACATTATCGGCCACCGCCGGGCTATGGCGGTCGGGGTGCCCACGGCGGCAGTCGTGGCCCATGGACTCGACACCATTTACCCTGCCGAGCACCGAGGCGACGCTGCAAAAATAGCCCGGGGTGCCGGTGCCATTGTCACCGACTACATCAGCGGCACGACACCTCATAAAGGGAACTTCCTGGCCCGCAACCGCATCGTGGCTGCTCTCTCGGACGTGGTAGTGGTGGCCGAATCGGCTGCCGACCGCGGTGGCGCGTTGAACACGGCCAGGGTGGCCCGCGCTTACGACCGCGAGGTGTTCGCTCTGCCTGGCCGCGTCTCCGACCGATTTAGCGGTGGATGCAACATGCTCATCAAGGAGCAGACTGCTGCCATGGTCGAATGCGCCGACGACATCATCGAGGCCATGGGCTGGAAACAGCGCTCGCGCGAGGGGGACCAGGCCGAGATGTTCCAGCCGCTACCCGAACCGCAACAAAAGATTCTTGACTATCTGACGACCAAAGGTGAGGCCACCGCCGACGCTATGCAGGCGGCTCTCGGCATCCCCACCGGGCTTTTGATGTCGGTTCTCGTGGAGATGGAGTTTGACGACCTCGTGGTGGCGCTTCCCGGCTCGCGCTATCGTGTAAACTGAACTTTTGAACCTCGCTATGCGTAATAATGATAACAACAACCACACCTTCACCATGGAAAAGAAAATAATAGCACCCTCTGAACTCATAATTAATCCCGATGGTTCGGTGTTCCACCTGCACCTTCTCCCGGAGCAGCTCACCGACCGCATAATTCTCGTAGGCGATCCCGCAAGGGTAAACTTGGTAGCCGAGCACTTTGACACCCGCGACTTCGAAGTTTCGTCGCGTGAGTTTCACACCATAGGTGGCACTTACAAAGGGAAACCTATCATGTGCCTCAGTCACGGAATCGGTCCCGACAATATCGACATTGTGATTAACGAGCTTGACGCGCTGGCCAATATCGATTTCAAAACCCGCGAGGTCCGCGACACCCACCGCGAACTCACCATGGTGCGCATCGGCACTTCCGGCGCCCTTCAACCTGAATTGAAACTCGGCACTCCGGTCATTGCCGAGAAGGCGATCGGATTCGACGGGGTGTTGAACTACTATGCAGGACGCGACGAGGTGGCCGACCTCGATTTCGAGCACGCTTTCTGCGACCACACCGGGTGGAACCCACTTTGGGCGAAACCCTACGTCGTTGATGCCAACCATGAACTTGTCGACCAGATTGGTCGCGACGACATGGTGCGCGGCAACACAATCTCGGCGGTCGGGTTCTACGGACCTCAGGGCCGCGAATTGCGTCTTCCTCTCGCCAACCCCGACCTTAACCGCCGCATCGAAGAGTTCAGGTTTGGCGACCGCAAGGTAACGAACTATGAGATGGAATCGGCTCCGCTCCAGGGTCTGAGCCGCTTGATGGGACACCGCGCGATGACCGTCTGCTCAATCATCGCCAACCGCATGCGCCACGATGCGACCCCCAACTATAAGACCGCTATTCGCGATTTGATAGCAACGGTGGTCGACCGCATCTGAACCTATCGAACATCAACAAGTCGCCGCACCGATAAGTTTCGGTGCGGCGACTTGTTGATTTGTGGGGGGATAGGATGGCGTAGCTTACGCGTCGCGTTTAGTGGTGTTCCCCTCGTAAAAGTTGATGTATGCGAGGTTTACCAGGCGGGTGCCTCCGGGGGTGGGGTAGTCGCCCGAGAAATACCAGTCGCCGGGGCAGTCGGGCACGGAAGCGTGGAGCCCTTCGAGTGTCTGATAGACGATTTCGACTTCGGCTTTGGTTCCGGGAGGGGTGAGCATTTCGGCCATTTTCCGCGATATTTCAACGTCGGTAAAAGGCGCATAAATTGCCTTGACGCAATTAACTTGTTCCGATGCCGGCAGGAGCGCTTGCTCCTTGCATCGCTGGTAGGTCTCGTCGAGGATGTGGCTCATACCACGCTCTTTGAGCAGCTCCACCGCGGCACGGAAAGCTATAAACTCGGCCATTCGCGACATGTCGATGCCGTAATAGTCGGGGTAGCGTACCTGCGGCGACGAGCTGACCACGACGATTTTACGCGGATGCAGACGGTCGAGCATTCCAATGATTGATTGCTTGAGAGTGGTTCCGCGCACGATGGAATCGTCGATGACCACGAGGTTGTCGACATCGTTTGTGACGCAGCCGTATGTCACGTCGTAAACGTGGGCGGCAAGGTCGTTGCGCGACTCGCCTTCAGCGATGAAAGTGCGCAATTTGATATCCTTGATGGCCACCTTTTCGACGCGTAGCCGTCGCTCCATTATTTCACGCACGGTGCCTGGCGAGAGGGTGCCTCTATGGCTAAGCTCCATGATTTGCTTAACCTTCAAGTCGTTGAGGTAGCTTTCGAAGCCTTCAATCATGCCTATGAACGCCACTTCGGCTGTGTTCGGGATGAACGACAACACGGTGTGGTTGATGTCATGGCCGACGGCGCGGAGCACTTCGGGGGCTATGCGGCGGCCAAGGGCCTTGCGTTCTTTGTAAATATCGGCATCAGAGCCGCGGGAAAAGTAAATGCGCTCAAATGAGCAGTGAGTGTTTTCTCCCTTCCCGAGGATGTCGGTAACCTGGATGTCGCCGTTTTTGCTGACGATGAGCGCCGAACCCGGTTCAAGCTCTTTGATATCGGCGCGCCTCACGTTGAACACGGTTTGAATCACCGGGCGTTCCGATGTCAGAACCACCACTTCGTCGTCGATATAGTAGAATGCCGGACGGATGCCGTTTTTGTCGCGGAGCGCGAACATGTCGCCCGAGCCGGTGGCTCCGCAGATTACGAAACCGCCGTCCCATGTCGGGGAAGCTGTTGAAAGCACGCGGGGAATGTCGAGGTTGTCCTCAATCGCGATTCCGAGTGCCGGATCTTGCAGCTTGTCGCGGAATTCGCGGTAAAGCCGGTGGTTTTCGCTGTCGAGGGCATAGCCAAGCTGCTCGAGAAGCACCACGGTGTCGGAATAGATGCGGGGGTGCTGCCCCTTTTCAACTATCGAGCGGAACACTTCGTCGACGTTGGTCATGTTGAAGTTGCCGCACAGCAGCAGGTTTCGCGAGCGCCAGTTGTTGCGGCGCAGG
>CAYTBH010000093.1:0-8125 GCA_964435935.1 uncultured Alistipes sp. | reverse complement strand
ATCTCTAACCAAGAGAGTTGGATGGCTGCCGCCCGGCAAGTGGCAAGACCATAAACAGCAACGGCGCGCCGCGGATATTGCGGCACGCCGTTGCTGTTTTCCGGGGTGTCGCGGCACCCCGTCGGGCAGGATAAAAAAATAGACAAGGATAATCTCACGATTTTCCTTGCCCGGGTTACGTAGTAATATTACCAGTCAAAATATGCGTAAATAAGCAATGGATAATTATTCCAATGGTATATTTTCAAGAATTACATTGCAAAGGTACGATTTAATGTCGCATACGCCAAACTTTATTCGTTAAAAAAATAAGACAATTTTGGCCCCCAGACCGCTCAGAGGGCGTTTTGAGGGGTGCAACGGCGTGGTGAGTAGGGCGTTGGGCGAAAACTGAACCGTATGTTGCATTATCGCATACGGCTGGCATTTTCGAGGCCGTAACTTTGCAGTGCGATGACGAGGAAAAACAATCAACCAAATTTATTCATTCATTTATCTTTTTACTATGGAAACAACCGAACGCACGCAACCCGATGCCGCGGAGGTGGCCCAACCTCTGCCCGAAGCCAGTGAAACCGCGCCTGAAGCCGGCGCGACCCATGAACCCGCTGCTGAAACGGCCCCTGAGGCGGGCGCCACCGAGGCCGGGAGCGGGGAAGCCGATGATGCTCCCGAGGTGGCCGACGAGCCCGCGGAACCATCACAGCCAACCCGCCTCATGGAGGCCGATGAGGTAGAGCGCCTCGTGGCCGACGCCTATCGCAAAGGGCGCAACGAGTCGATAGCCGAACTAATGGCGCGCCCGTCGATGTTCGAGTCCGAGCCCCCGGCTTCGGGCCGCACCGCTCCCTCCCGCTCCACCCCAGAGCCCCACGACCTCCTTGCCCACCCCCGCCCCAGCATCTGGGACCTCTGACCCCCCTCCGCCACTGTGCCGAGGCGTCAGCCGAGGACCCCCCCTAAACTCCTAAACTAAAACCCCTTAAACTAAACCCCCTTAAACTAAACCCTCTTAAACTAAATCTACTATGTTAAAAGTTCTCTTGAAAAAGCTTGTTGACTATCTCCGCGGCCAGGAAGGCTGCAAGTACAAATGGATCCTCTGGCTCCTTGGCGTGCTCGGCATCCTGGGCTTCACAGACGCCCCCGACGTTGTGGCCCACGCGATGGGCGGCATAGGCGACGCCCTTGCCGATGGAGGCTGGATCGACGGCGTGCGCGGACTGCTTTTCGGCAACTCCGGGGCGTGTGTCGCGGCTGTCGCCGGAGCCGCTGCCCTTGGCGTGCACACCGACGGCGTTCCCGTGACCACCCAGCTGACCGATGAACTCGCTCCCGGGCTGTTGCGCAACGAAATCGACCAGCGCATCGTGAAGATTCGCCCCATGTCGACCCCGCTCGACCAGATTTCGCGCTATGGCGGCAGCCGCGTCAGCGGCTCGATGAAAGTCGACTATTACTCGGTCGACACCCGCCCCATCGAGGCCACGCTGAGCGCCGCCTACGCCGGCGACAACGACCGCAACCCAACAACGGCGAAAGCCGCCAAACTCAAGGTCGACAATGCCGACATCTTCCAGCCCTCGACCACCATTCTGGTGCCCGATGTGAAGATCGCCAAAGAGGAGTCCCTGGTGCTCTATGTGTGCGAAAACGATGCGACCTCGGTGAGCGTCGTGGCTGTCAACAACTTCTACGACGGGTCCGACATCAGCTGCGTCCCGGCCCTCCCCCAGGGCACCAAGCTCGTGCGTATGGGCCGCGCTGCCGGCGAGCTCGACGTCACCACGGCCCAGAGCGGCGCGCTCCCCGTGAAGAGCACCAACTTCTGCCAGATTTTCAAGGCCCAGGTCGAGCAGTCGACCTTCATGAAAATCGCCAACAAGGAGGCGGGCTGGACATTCTCCGACCAGGAGGAGGCCGCGATTATCGACATGCGCATGGGCATGGAGAAAAACTTCCTCTTCGGCCACAAGGCGCGCCTCAACGTCCCCGGCCGCGCCGACGAGGTGCTCCTCACAGGCGGCGTGTGGAACCAGACCGACAACACATTCTCCTACGACGAGCTCCACGGCGAGGATACCCTCGTGGCCCTCTGCAAGGAGGCCTTCGCCAACAACGCCGGGTCTTCGCGCAAGATTCTCCTTGCCGGCTCGGGCCTCATCGAGAAGCTCCACAACATTGAGCACCGCCGAGTGGTGATGTCTGACCAGGCTGTCACCAAATGGGGCCTCGACTTCACCGAAATCCACTCCAAGTTCGGCACCCTCTATGTGCTCCTCTCCGAGGTGTTCGACCAGTGCGGAATGCCCGACAACGGCATGGTGATCGACCCCGAGTACATCAGCAAATACTGCCATGTGCCCTTCCGCACCGAGAAGCTCGACCTCCGTTCGGCCGGAGTGCGCAATGTCGACGCGATTGTGATCACCGAGGCGAGCTGCCTGGTGCTCCGCTACCCCAAGTCGCACCTCCGCGTGGTGTTCACCGGCGAGTCTGAGTCGACCACCAAAGCCTGATGCCCATGAAATTGCGACTTACCAAGGAAGAGATGCTGGCGCAGTGGATGCTGCGCCGGCATCTCGAACCGGTGAGGGCCGACTGTGTTGTGGCCCGCAGCGATGCCATCGACCTCGAAGCCTATTGCGCCATGGAGATGCGCGGGTGGTACCTCAATTTGCTCGCCACGGCGCCCCCCGACCTTCTCGCGCCACGCGACATAGCCTCTGAATGCGACATCGAGGCCGGGGCCGACGGTTACTCTGTCGAGGTGTGGCTCCCGGACCGGGTTGTGAGGCCCCTGACGGCGAGGCTGGCCGGATGGAGGCGGTCGGCCCGGGTCGAGGACGAGGCTTCGCCATCCGCCGCCCGCTGCGCGTGCCGCTTCTCAGCCGGAGGGATTGCCGAGCCGGTGGCGATTGCCGGGCCCGGAGGCAGGCTCAGGCTCTATTCGCGCCCGTCGACCCGCCGCGCCCCGGTGCTCGAAAGCCTCGAAGCCGTTGTCGACGAAGGGGAGGAATTCTACTGCCTCGACGAACGAGCCCTGGCGCTCATAACACCTTACTGATTAATCATTATACTATGGAAAACCATTTTCTGAAACACCACGAAGTCCTGCGCCGTGCCCGCGACTGCTGGGAGGCAATGGCCCCCATGCGGGCCGCCAGGCGCAGGCAAACCCGCTTCACCTACGGCGACCAGTGGGGCGACCCAGCTGTCGACCACAAGGGGAGGGTAACCACTGAGGGGGCTCTCGCGGCCGTGGGGGGACGCGCACCGCTGAGCAACAACCTCATCCGCCGCCTGGTGAAGTGCGTCGTGGGGCGCTACCGCATCGAGCGCGCCGCCGAGGCGCCTCTGGCCGAGCCTCTTGCCGGGCGCTATGCCCGCAACCGTCTCGACGAGCTCGATGCCCGCGCCCTCGAAGAGTTTCTCATTTCAGGGGTGGCCGTGCAGCGCGTATGCTCCGAGATTCGTCCCGCCGGCAGCGGCGCGTGGGTCGACAACGTGCAGCCCGACCACTTCTTCATCAGCCGCGTGCGCGACCCCCGCGTCACCGATGCCGAGCTTGTGGGCTGCCTGCGCGACATGAGCATGCAGGAACTCCTCGCACGCTTCGCCCAGGGCGACCCCGCGAAGGGCGCGCGTCTCCGCGAGCTCTATTGCTCTCTCCGCGGCGGCGCGAGCCTCTTCGAGAGTGTCGGCGTCGAGGGCGGGGTGTCGTTTGGCCGTGCCCCCGAGGGCTTGTGCCGCGTCATCGAGGTGTGGACTCTCGAGTATCGCCCCCGCCTGCGCTGCCACGACCCTCTCGAAGCTCTCTACCGCGAGGTGCCCGCCGATGCCGCCAAGGCAATCGAGGCTGAAAACCTACGCCGCTCGCGCAAGGGGCTGCCGCTCGTGGCCGTGCGACCCGACTATGCCCCCGTGTGGCGCTGCCGATGGCTCGCCCCCGACGCGACCCTGCTCCGCGAGGAGGATTCCCCGCTCCCCGGCGGCTCGCACCCCTTTGCCGTGAAGCTCTATCCGCTCATCGATGGCGAGGTGCATTCGCTCGTCGAGGATGTGATCGACCAGCAGAAGCATGTCAACCGCCTCATCACCCTCATGGATAACATGATGGGAGCCGCCGCGAAAGGGGTGCTCCTTTTTCCCACCCGCTGCAAGGTCGACGGCATGAAGTGGGAAGATATCACCGACCGCTGGGCCCTCCCCGGAGGCGTGCTCCCCTACAACGCCACCCCCGGCGTAGAGCCCAAGCAGGTGGTCACCCCGGTGGGCAATTCGGGGGCTGCCGAAATGCTCGAAACCCAGATTAGGCTCTTCGAGGATGTGTCGGGCGTCAGCTCGGCCCTCATGGGCAAGAGCGTCAGTGCGGCCGTCGGTGCCGAGCGCTATGAAAGCGAGGTGCGCAACGCCTCGGTGGCCATCAACGACCTCCTGGCCACTTTCCGCGATTTCATCGCCCTGCGCGACAAGCTCTTGGCTTCCGCCTGATTTTTTTGTGGCAAAAAAACGGCAGGGTGGGAATGGTTTTTGCCCACCCTCGGGCCTACCTTTGCACCAGTTCAGTCAATCAATTTTGTCCAACCCCTGAAAGCACGCGAGAAGATGCTCAAAGATGTCAACAGGCGCGACCGCGACTTCATGCGGGCGGTGCGCCGCGAAGCTGTCCTTAGTTGCGGTAGGGGGCGCCCTCTCACCGCCCGCGAGGCGGTGAGGAGGGTTGTCGCCTCCCCGGCCCCGTCGTTCTATCTGTCAACCGAATATGCCTGGCGGGTGCTCCGCGACTCGCCCCGCCGCCTGCGCCGCCAACGTCGGGCCGCGATGTGGGAGGCGCTCCGCGAGCGCTTCGACGCGGCCATGCTCGCCAGCCCCGGCGAGGACCCCTACGCGGTGCTCGACCGCCTCCTGCGCGAGCAGCCCGCCCCCGGGTTCTTTATCTCCGAGGCCACCGCGATGTCGTTGTATTTCAAACTTTTAAATCACGGAAGAAATGGAAATAGATCTCAACAGTAAAACCATCATCGACGAACTCATGGCCCTCGCCGCCCTCAGGGGGCGCCGCGACTCCTCGGCCCCGGTTCTCACACCCGACCAATATCCGGCCCTGCGCAACATTCTGCGCATGGGCTTTGCCGAGCTATGCATGCGCCTGGGCAGCATCGTCGAGGGCTCGGATATGGACTTTGACGACCCCGCGCCCGACGAGCCATACGCCGCCGACCAGGCCCAGCTGCGCCTGTGGCTCGCGCTTGCCATGGGCCCCGGCGCCAAGGGGCGCGAACTGGTGGTGAAGCGCTCGTTGGAGCACGCCGTGGCCCTCCTCGCCGCCTCCTACGCTCTGGCCGACGAGGCCGATGGCTCGGCGGCGACGTTCAGGGCCCAGGCCGCCGGGGCGGTCGACGCTCTGCGCGACGCCGCGACCTCCGCGGCCGACGCGCTCCCTGACCGCCTCACACCCTTTTTCTTCTGACCGTTTTTAGCCGCGAATTGATTGGGGTTTAGCAAAAAATAGTTAACTTTGCCGATTGAAAGAACCATACCCAATTATGAACATTTCCTACAATTGGCTTAAAGAATATCTCGATTTCGACCTCGCTCCACAGGAGGTCTGCGCCGCCCTCACGAGCATCGGCCTCGAGTCTGACGGCGTCGAGGAGGTCGAATCGGTGCGCGGTGGCCTGCGCGGCCTTGTCATCGGCAAGGTGCTCACCTGCGACGTCCACCCCAACAGCGACCATCTCCACATCACCACCTGCGACCTCGGCCTCGATGCCCCGGTGCAGATTGTCTGCGGCGCTCCCAACGTGGCCGCCGGCCAGACCGTGGTGGTGGCCACAGTCGGCACCACCCTCTACGACCCCGAGGGGAACCCCTTCCAAATCAAGCGCTCCAAAATCCGCGGCGTTGAGTCGCTCGGCATGATTTGCGCCGAGGACGAAATCGGCGTCGGCGAGTCGCACGACGGCATCATCGTCATCGACCGCGAGGTGGCCCCAGGCACCCCCGCCGCCGAGTTCTTCAACCTCCGCAGCGACTACTGCATAGAGGTCGACCTCACCCCCAACCGCATCGACGCCGCCTCGCACTACGGCACAGCCCGCGACCTCAACGCCTACCTCTGCCGCCACCTCGCCGACGGCCATCTGCGCCGCCCGTCGGTCGACGCCTTCGCCCCCGACACCCTCAAGGGAGCCGCCACCGTCGAGGTGCTCGACACCCAGGGATGCGTGCGCTATTCGGGCCTCACAATCCGCGGCGTGAAGGTGGCCGAGAGCCCCCAGTGGCTCCGCGACCGCCTCGTCACCATCGGCCTGCGCCCCATCAACAACATCGTCGACATCACCAACTACATACTCCACGGCTTCTGCCAGCCGCTCCACTGCTTCGACCTCGGCAAGGTAGCCGGTGGCAAAATCGTGGTGCGCACCTGCGACGAAGGCTCCAAATTCACAACCCTCGACGGCGTTGAGCGCTCGCTCCGCGCCGCCGACGTCATGATTTGCGATGCCGAAAAGCCTATGTGCATCGCCGGCGTTTTCGGCGGCCTCGACTCTGGCGTCACCGAAACCACCACCGACATCTTCCTCGAAAGCGCCTGCTTCAACCCCACGCGAGTGCGCCGCACCGCCCGCGCCCACGGCCTCTCGACCGATGCCTCCTTCCGCTACGAACGCGGCGTCGACCCCAACGGCACCATGTATGCCCTCAAGCTCGCCGCCCTGATGGTCAAGGAGCTTGCCGGCGGCGAAATCTGTGGCGAGCCGGTCGACATCTACCCCGAACCCGTGGCCCCCTATCCCGTCGAGCTCTCCCTCAACTATCTCAACGCGCTCATCGGCAAGGAAATCCCCGCCGCCGAGGTCGAGGAGATTCTCCACTCGCTCGAAATCGAGGTTGAACACGTCCCCGGCAACCCCGACCTGCTCAGCCTCCGAGTGCCCACCTACCGCGTCGACGTGCGCCGCCCATGCGACGTGGTCGAGGAGGTGCTCCGCATCTATGGCTACAACAACGTGGACTACTCCACCACCGTTCACTCCTCCCTCCAGTTCAAAACCATCACCGACGCTTCCGACGACCTCCAGCGGCTCATCTCCGAGCAGCTCACTGCCCAGGGTTTCAACGAGATTCTCAACAACTCGCTCACCTCGAAGAGCCACTATGAAGGTCTCGACCTCTATCCCGCCGACCATTGCGTCGAGCTCCTCAACCCGCTTAGCTCCGACCTCGGAGCCCTGCGCCAGAGCCTCCTCTTCGGCGGTCTCGAAAGCATCGCCCACAACGTGAACCGCAAGGCCGAGGACCTCCTCTTCTACGAGTTCGGCCATACATATTATCTCAACCCCGCCGCGCAGTCGACCGTCGAAGCCCCTCTCGCGCCCTACACCGAGCGCCAGCGCCTGGCGCTGTGGATCACCGGCAACCTGCGCCCCGCCAACTGGGCCCGCCCCGCCGCCGAAGCCTCGTTCTTCGACCTCAAAGGTGCCTGCGCCAACATCTTCGGCCGCCTCGCGATTCCCCAGGGTGAAATCATCGTGGCTCCCGCCGACGACAACAACCTCTTCGACGCCGCCCTGAAAATCACCACCCGCAACGGCCAGGTGCTCGGCTATATGGGCCAGGTGGCCGCCCGCCTGCTCAAGAAAGCCGACATCGACCGCCCCGTCTACTTCGCCGAGCTCGAGTGGGAGGCAATGGTGAAGCTCGCCGCGAAGAAGAAAATCACTTTCGCCCCACTGCCTAAAACACAGCCCGTCAAGCGCGACCTCGCCCTGCTCCTCGACTCTGCCGTCACTATGGACCAGGTCGAAAACGCCGTCCGCCAGGCCGAGCGAAAGCTCCTCCGCGGCATCGAGCTCTTCGATGTCTACGAAGGCAAGAACCTCCCCGCCGGCAAAAAGAGCTACGCCATCTCAATCACTCTCCAGGACTACGACAAAACCCTCCAGGACAAGCAAATCGAGCAGTCGATGGCACGCATTGTCGCGGCACTCGAGAAAAACCTCGGCGCGCAGCTCCGATAACTCGCAATTCAACCGTTCATTATAATTTCAAAACTTTATAACTTCCATGGGAAGAGCATTTGAATACCGCAAAGCCCGCAAGCTCAAACGCTGGGGCA
>CAYTBH010000092.1:0-8217 GCA_964435935.1 uncultured Alistipes sp. | reverse complement strand
CGACGCCCTCCGCGCCCAGCTCGCCCTCGACCGCGCCGCCACCCTCGCCAACCAACCCTCTGATTAGAAGCCCAGCCCCCACGACGAGCGGTCGAGGGTTCGGTAGGAAACGGCTTCGCGGATGTGGGCCGGGAGAATGTCGCGCGAGGAGTCAAGGTCGGCGATGGTGCGCGCCACCTTCAGAATGCGGTCGTAGGCGCGGGCGCTCATATCGTATTTTGCCATAGCGCGTTCAAGGATAGTCATCGCCTCGTCTGTCGGGCGGGCGTGGCGCGACAGCTGCGCCGGAGTCATCTGCGCGTTGCAATGCGTCGCCGGTTCCGCGGCAAACCGCTCGGCCTGCGCGGCGCGGGCCCTCACCACCCTCTCGCGGATGGCCGCCGAGCTCTCGCCCGGCTCCATGTCGCGCAACTCGCTGAACGGCACCGGCATAATCTCCACCTGGAGGTCGATGCGGTCGAGCAGCGGCCCCGAAATGCGGCTCAGGTAGCGGCGCACTTGCTGCTGGGTGCAGCAACACTCCTTGGTGGGATGGTTGTAGTAGCCGCAGGGACAAGGGTTCATCGACGCCACCAGCATGAACCCCGCGGGATAGTCGACGCTGTATTTGGCGCGCGATATGTTGATGTGGCGGTCCTCCAACGGCTGGCGCATAACCTCCAGAACCGACCGCGAAAATTCTGGGAACTCGTCAAGAAACAGCACCCCGTTGTGGGCCAGCGAAATCTCTCCCGGCATCGGGTTCGCGCCGCCACCCACGAGCGCAACCGGCGAAATCGTGTGGTGCGGTGCCCGGAACGGTCTCGACGCCATAAGCTTCGACCCCCCTTTGAGTTTCCCGGCCACGGAATGAATCTTTGTCGTCTCCAGCGCCTCGGCAAGCGACAGCGGAGGCATAATCGATGGCAGACGCTTGGCCATCATCGACTTGCCCGACCCCGGAGGCCCCACGAGCAGTATGTTGTGCCCCCCGGCGCAAGCCACCTCGAGCGCGCGCTTCACACCCTGCTGGCCCTTAACGTCGGCAAAATCGAAGGGGAAAGTGGCGTATGACTTCGAAAACTCCTCGCGGGTGTTCACCACCGTCGGCTCCACCCGCGCGTCACCGTTGAGCAGCGCCGCTACCTCGGCAAAATTCGAGCAGCCGTAAATCGCCACATCATTGACGACGGCGGCCTCCACCGCGTTGGCCCGAGGCACAATCATACCCTTGAAGCCAGCCTTCCTGGCCATAATCGCCATGGGGAGAACCCCCTTCACAGGGAGCAGCGACCCGTCGAGCGACAGCTCGCCAATCATCAGAAACTCAGAGAGATGGTCGTGGCGTATCTTGCCGTCGGCTGCCACGATGCCCACGGCGATCGGAAGGTCGAAGGCCGAACCCTCCTTGCGCACATCGGCCGGGGCGAGATTAATCACCACCTTCTTGCGCGGAAACCCGAAGCCACTCACGTTGATTGCCGCCGTGACGCGCTCGGCACTCTCCTTCACCGCCGTGTCGGGCAGCCCGACCATCGTGAGCATGAAACCGCTGTCGAGGAGCGTCTCGATGGTCACCTGGATGGCGTCGATGCCCTGCACGGCTGCGGCGTATGTCTTGACAATCATCTCCTTATGGCTGTTTAGAATTTCACAATCACGCGCCGCGAAGCGTCGATATACAGCTGGCCGGCCCGCGGGGAGAGCGCCGGGCGCCCATAGAGGTCATAGTATGCGGCTGCGGCCGGCTCGTCGTCGGCTGTCGCTGTCTCGATGGCCGACGTGTGCTCCATCTTCGCGGCAAGAGCGTGGGCCTCGGCAGCGCCCCACAGCCAGCACCCGATGCCGAAGTCCTCGAAGTCGGGCATGCTGTCGTAGGTAATCGGGCCCCCGTCCTCGGGCTTCGACCCGGTGCCTTGCAGATAGCCCACAAACCCGGTGTCCTCGTGAACGGCGTTGGCCATCGCCTCCCACCCCCGGCGTATCGCGGGGAGGTATTCCTCGCCATCGAGCAGCCCGGCGGCAACGCCCCAGGCCATGCCCCCGACGAAGAGCGACGTCCCGGTCATTTCGGGTCCCTCGCTCCCCGCGGCGCCGAAATTCGACGGTGCCGCGAGGCTCACGCCCCACGAACCATCGGCCTTCTGGCACCCGAGCAGCCCGCGGCTCATCGCCTTGAAATCAGCCTCATACTGGGCGCGGTGGGCCTCATCGGCCGGCGTGAACTGCAACACGCGGGCAAGCGCCATGTACACCCACCCGTTGCCGCGGCTCCAGTAACAATCCTTGTCGGTCTCCTTCAGGTCGCGATAGGGAGGATCGAAACCGGCGTCGCGATACCACAGGCCAGTCTGCTCGTTGAAAAGCGGCTGGCCGCCACCCTTTTTCGAGCCACCCTGCTTGTCGCGGGTGTACATATAAGCCTCGTGCATATATTCCCAATAGGCATCGTCGCCCGTGATGTCGCCCATCAGGGCGAACACCGGCATGCTCATCTGGATGGCGTCGACCCACGTCCAGTAGTTTATGCGGTTGGCAGCCATCATCGCGTCAAGGCGCATCTTGATGTGGGTCATCCTCACCGGCTGGGGGTCAAGCTGATAGAGCTGCAGATACGTCTGCCCGCAGCATTGATAGTCGGCGTTGTGGCTCTTGGCCTCGGTGTCGGAGCTGCTCACCCATTTGTGAAACGTGCCCCAGTCGACGGCATACTTCAGCCACTCCTCGCGGGGGTCTTCGCGGTAGAGGTTCATCAACCCCTCGTAGAACACCGAGCGGGTCCAGATTTTGCTGTTGCGCTCCTTCCCACCGACGTAGCTTTTCGCCCCCACATCGGGATATTTCTTTATAAAGTAGGCGGCAACCTTTTCGGCGTGCCACATCACATCGTCGCTCGTCAGCTCCCGGGCCATGCCGGCCTGCGGCACCGCGGCAGCGATGCCCGCGAGCAATGCCGCCCCCCAGCGTTGAAAAATATGCATGGAATCAGATTTATATGCTTTGTTATAGCTTTATTTTCAGTTTCTTGGCCGCAACCGATACCGAGGGGGTGCGCGTCAGCACCCTCCCGGCGGAGTCGACCACCACGAAATAGGGCACCTGCCCGATCGCGAGATCGGCCAGCCCTGGAGTCGCAGCGCCGCCAACCGCCCAATAGGCCTCAACCCTCTCCGGCGACGGATGCGAGCGGAGCGACCCCTTCCACGCCACCGTGTCGGGGTCAAACGAAATGTCGGCAATGCGCAGCGCTGCCTCCTTGCGCTCCTCGGCAAGCTTCCCTATCAAATTGGCCACGGAGTCGCTGCGGCGGCTTGCCGCGTCGGTGAAGGCCAGCAGCAACAGCTTCGACCCCTTCGGGGTGAGCAAGGCTCCCTCGTTGCCCTTGGCCGCCAGCAGGCGCGGCGACCCTATCTTCGCCGTGTCGGCCATGGCGCTCCGCGACATGGGTTGCTCGATGGAGCCGATGAGCCACACCGGCTTCGCCTTTCGGTCGAGTCGGTCGAGCATCCCCGCCAGGCGCTTTTCGTCGCCCGCCGGGTTGAAATAGGCCGAAATCACTACCCCAGATGCGAGCGACTTAGCGTGCTTCCCAACGAACCGCTCCACCGCGTCGTTGAGCTGCCGCTGGTCGCCGTCGGCAATAATGTCGGCATTCTCGGCGATGAACTCGCCCAGCGCCTCGCATGCCGAGTTGCCGTCGGCCTCGTAAACGGCAGGGTCGGTTGCCGATAGCTTCAACGACAGGTTGTCGCCGCGGTCGGCTATGAAACGCGCCATGAGCACCCCGGCGTTGGTGTAGAGCTCGCCGGTCACCGGGCCCTCGGTTTTGGCCTGGAACTGGAATTTGCCGTCGATGGCCTGCGCCGACTGTTGCTGCACGCCGTTGCCCGAGTAGAGCGTCACCCGCAGGTTCTGCGTCCCGAGCCCGTCGACTTCGCCGCGCACGCGGAACTCTGGCTCCGAGCCGCAGGAAACGAGCCCCAACAGGGCCACCACGAGCTGCAACACTGCGGCCACGATTGCCGCCACTATTTTCGTAACATTCTTTGCCATCGGCGTTTAGAGTTGGTTTGCGGTGGTGCCATTATGCAGTCAAGGGAGCACCTATGCGGGCGCTCCCTTCAAATATTATGGCGTACAGAAATTGATTCGTCGGGCTTGTGTCGGCTTACTCAGCGGCGGGAGCCTCGGCAGCGGGAGCTTCGGCAGGGGCCTCAGCGGCAGCGGGAGCCTCGGCGGCAGGGGCCGGAGCCGGGGTGGCCGGGGTCTGGAAGTCGGTGTTGACAACCGGGGCCTCAACGGGCTTCACGCGGGCAGCGCTCTGAACCACGTTGCGGGGCATCACGAACACCGAAATCACGGAAAGGATGCCGATGATCGCGGCCAGCGTCCAGGTGGCCTTTTCAATGAAGTCGTTCGTGCGGCGCACGCCCATAATCTGGTTCGAGCCGGCGAATGTCGACGAAAGGCCTCCCCCCTTCGACTTCTGCACGAGAACGACGATGATGAGGAGAATCGCGACAATTACAGTGAGAATAATAATCAGAGTGTACATATTTCAGGAGATTTCCTTAAAATCCTTAATGGTTTTCTTTGCTTGCTTTCGCGTGAATTAACTTTGCTGCTTCTTGCGGTGCTCCTCGATGATGATGAGCTTGCGCAGAAACCGCAATTGGTCTGCAAAGTAACGACTTTTTTCGGGAAATTCCAAACTTAAACGTTCAAGAATTTCGTATGCCTTGTCGTAACGCCGTGTTTTAATGAAGATTTTGGCGAGCGACTCGCTCAGAAGGGCCTGGTTGCCAGCCCCCTCGCGGGGTCGGCGCTCGGGCGTTTCGGGGTGCGGCGCGGCGGCGGGGTCGGGCGCCGGGGTCGTTGGCGGCGCTGGTTCCTCGGCCGCGATGGCAGGGGGCTCAGGCTCGCTGACGGCCTGCGCCGAGGGTTCTTCCTTAGGCTCGGTTGCCGGGGGTGTTGGCGGCAGCGGGGGAAACGCGGGAATCGAGCTGGCGGCATCCGAGGCGGCATCATCGTCGTCGAGCGTCAGGGCATAGTCGCCCACAGGGTTGAAAATCAGCCGTTCAAGTAGCGCGTCCTCCTCTTCGGTCCGCGACCCGTAGGAGTTCAGGAAATCGTCGATGGCCCGCTCGGTCGAGGGGGTTTCTTTCTCTGGCATAGGGGGATAAAAGGTTTCGACGCTCCCGCTCTCGCCGTTCACAAGCCGCGCGGCGGCTGCCGGGTCGCTGGCATTGATGGCTATGCGCGCCAGCAGCTTCTTGCGCTCCTCGCCCTCGGGCATCGGCAGCCCCGCCTCGGCGGCGCGGCGCGTCAGCAGCGCGTCGGCGAGGGTGAAAAAGGGATACTCTTCGCGTAGCTCCCGGGCAAAAGCCCCGTCAACTGCCTCACCCTCAAGGAGGTCGGCGAGCTTGCGCTGGCGGTCGGCTGGCGTGGTGGCGTCGGTGTTGTTCATTTCATGGATTGGTTTTGCGGTGAGGGTGGTGGGTTACCAGTTGCCGAGCGTGGCGTTGAATATCAGCTCGACAAGCTCCTTTGAAATCTGCTGGCACAGCTCCTCCTGAACGTCGTTGAGCATCTGCGACGCGTCGAAGTCGCGATAGGCCGAAAAGCTCTGGTCGATGTCGTTGGAGTCCTTCTTCGAGTCGGTGTATTTCACGCGCACCGTGATTGTCAGACGCGTTTTCGATGCGTAAGCGTCCTCGGTGACGGCCTGCGGCGTGAGCGTGTAGCCCGTGATCTCCCCCTCCATCGTCAGGTCCGAGGCCCCGTCGGTGGTGGTCAGGCGCGTGTTGCGGGTGATATAGTCGAGCAACTCGTTCTCAAACGTCTGCTGCAACGGGCTGTAGACCAGCGCCGCGCGTATGGGGAACTCACCCACATGGATGGTTTTGTAGACTGTGTAGTCAATCGACGCGCCGTTGAGCTTGTAACTGATGCGGCACGACTGCGGCACCGCGGCGAGAATCACCCCGGCCGCGAGGGCCACCAATATGTCGCGTAATCTTCTCATTCCAGGCCGTATTCCTTGATTTTTCTATAAAGCGTTCTCTCCGAGATGTTGAGCTCGGCGGCAGTGGCCTTGCGCCGCCCCTGGTTGCGCTCCAGGGCCGCCCGGATGGTTTCGCGCTCGGTCTGCTCCAGCGTCATGGCCTCGGGAACCTCTGCCGGCTCGTCGGCCCGCAGGTCGCTCACCGCCGGGCGGTATTTCACCAGGGCCGTCTGCGGTATGGCGATCGGCTCGGCAGCCTCAGCCGCCGGATGATGCTCGCGCACCTCGGCGCGCAGCTCCTCGATTTCGCGCTGCAACCGCAGGATGAGGTTCAGAAGCATCTCGCGCTCAGCCCCGTAGCTGTGGGCGTCGCCTCCATCGTCGCGGCCTCCCCGAGCCCCTAAAAGTGCCGGCGAGTAGGTGCCGGCGCTCTGCGGCAGGTAGGCCTCGATCATCTCGCGCCCAACCTGGTTTCCAGCCTCGAATACCGACATCTGCTCCACCACATTCTTCAGCTGCCTTACGTTCCCGGGCCAGCGATAGCGGAGCATCACCTCGCGGGCGCCGTCGGTGAACTCCACCGGCGCCGTGCGATAGCGCTCGGCGAAATCGGTCGCGAACTTGCGGGCAAGCAGCAATATGTCCGTGCCGCGGTCGCGCAGCGGAGGCACAGCAATCTGCACCGTCGACAGTCGATAGTAGAGGTCCTCGCGAAACCGATGCTCGGCAACGGCGCGCCTCATATCCTCGTTGGTGGCGGCCACCACGCGGATGTTCGTGCGCTGCACCTGCGACGACCCGACCTTCATGAACTCGCCCGTTTCAAGCACGCGCAGCAGGCGCGCCTGCGTCGTCAGGGGCAGCTCGGCGACCTCGTCGAGGAAAATCGTTCCCCCGTCGGCCTCCTCGAAATAGCCCTTGCGCGAGGCCACAGCCCCGGTGAACGACCCCTTCTCGTGGCCGAACAGCTCAGAGTCTATCGTCCCCTCGGGAATCGCCCCGCAGTTCACCGCTATATATTTGGCGTGCTTCCGCGGCGAGTAGTTGTGGATGATTTTCGGGAAAAACTCCTTGCCGCTGCCGCTCTCGCCCGTGACGAGAACCGACAGGTCGATCGGCGCCACGCGGAGCGCCCGCCCGACGGCCTGCAACAGCTCCGGCGAGTTGCCGACGATGCCGAACCGCGCCTTCGCCTGCTGGATTTTTTCCTGGTCAACCATTGTCATTTCTTATATTTGTCGCGCAGGGCGTACGTCGTGTCGTAGAGATACTTGCCGAACTCCTCGAGCGAGCCCTGGCGGGCCTTCAGCTCCTCGGGTTCGATCGGGTCGCCGACAGTGATGCGCATCGTGCGCCCGATTTTGTTGAACACCTCGTGGGGCATCATCAGCGTCCGCGCCTGCCAGCACACCACGCCCAGGAAGTTGAACAGCCACGACTGGGTGCCGTGGAAGAAAATCGGAATCACCGGCACATTCATCTGCTCGATGAGCCTCAGCACATTAGGCTGCCACTCGCGGTCGCGCACACGCAGCCGCCAGTTCACCTTCCCCACAGCGCCAGCCGGGAAGAACCCCACAGGGTGCCCCTCGCGGATGCGGCGTATCACCTCCTTGATGCCCTGCATCGACACAGCCCGTTTCTTCGGGTCGTCAGACGACATTGGGTCAACCGCGATGAAATTGGGCCTCAGCGCGTTGATGTAGTTAAGCGTCATGTTCACCATCACCTTGAAATCGGGACGGCGCGAGCCTATGATGTCGATGAGCATAATGCCGTCAATCGCCCCGAAGTGGTGGTTGCTCACCGTGATGAACGGCCCCTGGGGCAGATTGTCGAGCACCTGCTCATTGTCGATTTTCAGCGTTATGTGAAGGTCCTCGAGCGCCCCGCGCACGAAAGCCGGCCCCGGAGTGTCGGCATTGTGGGCGTGCAGACGGTTCACCTTGTCGAGCTCCAGGAAATGGATCAGACGGTCGACGAGCTTCGGGTGCCCCTTCAGCTGCGGCACAAGCTCCATAATGTCGTCGCGGTCGAGCACCGTCCGCTTAACTTCGGGGTGCACGTCAGGCCTTGGCCGCCCGTCATCAGGTATGTAAAACTTCATTTTAGCCATAGATTCAAATCGGAGACAAACAATGCCTCACAACCTGCAAAGTTACGAAAACCTCGCAATCCAATCCATCGCAAATTTACACCAAAAACCCCAAACAGCCAAATTCCCCGCCCTTTCG
>CAYTBH010000091.1:0-8276 GCA_964435935.1 uncultured Alistipes sp. | reverse complement strand
TTATTTCAGGCGGAATTTGTAGCCGAGGGTCACGAGGATGGACGTGGCTCGCGAGGCCGAGAAATAGTCCTTCTTCGTTGAGGGGAAAATGTTGCCGAGGCCGAAATAGTAACGGCCTTCGAGCGAAACGCAGTGGCGGCGCATAATGACAAACTCCATGCCGAAGCCGCCGGTTATGCCGTAGTCAAATCGGTTGGAAACCGGGAGGTCGAGCTGCTCATAGCGGCGGTTGGCAGGGAACTGCGGATTGGTCGAGGCGTGGGCGTAATCGAAGTTGGACGTAATCTTCTCGCCAAGCATGAAGCTCACCTCGGGTCCGAGATTGAAAAAGAATTTCACTACCCGGCTGCCGAAAAATATGTGGGTCATCAGAGGCAGGCGCAGATAGGTGAGTCGGCGTTCGTATTTGAAGGGTAGTCCTTCGTAGTCCTCCTTCCATCCGCTTTGCTCGACATTCAGCTCGGCCTGCAGCCCGACGTGGCGCTCCTCGGCATAGCGAAAGCTCACTCCCGCCATCATGCCCTGAATCATCTCCTGCTTGATCGAGGGGTAGAACGACATTGACGAGAGGGTGACGCCGGCCTGCCCCCCGACATGAACGTGGGAGATATAATGGGTTTGCGCATTGGCCACACCCCAGACTGATAGAAAGGCTACGAGGGCGAGCACGCGGCGCGCGAGGATGAGGGCGCGGGTCATAGGCAAACTTTTTCTACGGTGCCTCCGGGGATGAAGTGGATGAGGATGAGCGCTTCGTTGTAGAGCCCGCCGCGGTCGCCGCTCTCGGGGCCGGCCGCGCGCACGAGGCGCAGCTCGCTCTGCAAGCCGGAGAACTCAGCGGGGAATGTGCCGGTCGATGCTTTTTCGCGCAAACCGTTGATTATGAATTTGCCGGTGTCGTAGCCGAGAATGCCCTGGGTGGGCACGGCTTCAACCATGTCGGTGCCAAACTCCTCGCGAAACCGCTCGGCAAACTCGGCGGAGCGGGCATCGCTCTTGTCGGCAAAGAAGCGCGAATAGATTGTGGCATCGAGGTCGCAAATTTCGCGGAAGCTCTCGTCGCGGAAGGTAACCCACTCGGGATAGCCCCAAATCACCACATTTTCAGGGCGCAGCGCGTTGGAGCGCTTGCGGCTGACGGCATTGGCGATTTTGGCAAATTCGGCAGCCGAGCCTGAGTTGGGCACGAACACCACGGGTTGCAAATCAGGGTCGATGTCGGCAATATCCTCCTCGCGGAGAAGGGTTTCGAAGTTCACTTCGCGGTAGTCGCGGCCTTCGTCGCGGAGGCGCTGTTTAAGTTCGGCTACGAACGAATCCTTGTCGGCCGGGCCACCGATGCGCCCCACGAACACCGGCAGAACATTTTCGTAGCGATAGAGGAAACCGCGGATGGCGGTGTCGTACATCGGGGTGTGGGGAATGTTGGCCTGGATTACGTTGGGGTTGAGCAGATAGGAGTCGTCCTTCACATTGAACATGTTGAGCACCAAGGCATCGGCGGGAGCACCCTCAATCACGGCTGCGAGTTGGGAATAGCCGTCGGGAGCCACAATCATGTCAACATCGGCCATCTCCGGGAGGCTCATTATGGCGCGGGTGGAGTCGGAGGAATTATCCGAGTCGTAAACCCGGATATTGACCTTAGCGCCTTCGCTGTCGCGCATTTCGTCGGCCGCGAGAAGCATCCCCTTGGCAAATTCAGTGTAGAGTGCGCTTGTGCGGCTGGGCTGCTCGGAGTTGAGCATGAAGGGGAGCACCAAGGCCACGTTCAATTCACGCGCCGGGGCAATCGGAGGGGTAACAAGGGGATGGCCGTATGTCTCCACGCTGTCAACGGGAGCTTCCTCGACTTCGGGGGCGGGTTGCAGACGCTCGTCGACAGGCGCGATCACGGCATACTGCGGCTCCTGGGCAACCTGGGCGGGCTCTGGCCGCGACTCAGGGGCCACAAGCACAAGGCGCTGGCCGGCCTTCACGCCGGCATCGCACCCCGGATTGAGGATTATGAGCTGCTCGATGGGGATGTTATACTTCCGCGCGATGCCGTAGGGGGTTTCGCCCTTCTTCACCACATGGGTCATGGGGATTTCGCCCTGCGAGGCGCTCTCGACAGCGGGCTGCGAGAACTGCTGCTTGACGGGGAAATAGAGCCGCATGCGCGGTTTCACACCGTCGGCAGCCGAGGGATTGAACTTGAGGAGTTCCTCGCGGTCGATGCCGAGCTTGTGGGCAACGGTGTAGATTGACTCGCCACGCGAAACCTCGTAGTAGTACATCTCGCGACCATTGATTTTGGCCGTCGGGAGGTCGGCAAGGTCGGCGGCGATGTTGAACGCGGCGGCGGCAAAAATGGCGGTGGCGGCCAACGCGCGACGGAGAGTGCTGAGCTTAAACATATTTAAGTGACGTGGAGAAACTGATGGAATTTATTCTTGCCGGGCCTCTGCCGGGGTGTCGGTAGGCTGGGCCGGGGCATCGGTGGCATTGGCCTGCGCCTCGGCTTGTTGCTGGGTAGCGTCTTTCGCTTCCTTGGGGGCGCGCTGCTTGCGGTCGCCTCGCTGCTTGCGGTCGCCGCCATCGCCACCCCCGTTGCGCGAACCCTTTTCAGCCGACTGCGGCTGCAAGGGGTTGGCCGTGGCATCGGCGTGGTTGCGTCGGTTGCGAATCACATCGAGCGCCATATAGAGGGCGCTCCGCATCGATGCCTCCGAAGCCTTGTCGGCTCCGGCAATGTCGTAGCCCGTGCCGTGGTCGGGCGAGGTGCGCACCCAGGGGAGCCCGGCGGTGAAGTTCACCCCGTCGTCCATGGCGAGCGCCTTGAACGGGGCGAGCCCCTGGTCGTGGTACATGGCCAGAACGCCGTCAAAACGCTTGTAGAGGCCGCTGCCGAAGAAACCGTCGGCAGCGTAGGGGCCGAAAGCGTGGATGCGCTCCTTCTGTGCCTGCTCGATGGCGGGGATAATCACTTCCTGCTCCTCGCTCCCGATCAGGCCGTTGTCGCCCGAATGGGGGTTGAGGGCCAGAACCGCGATGCGGGGCTTGTGGACTCCGAAATCTTTTACGAGCGACTGGTCGAAAAGGCGCAGCTTTCCGAGCACCGCGTCGACGGTGACCGCTTCCGACACTTTTGCCAAAGGAAGATGGGTGGTGACGAGGGCCACTCTCACCGACTCGTTGCAGAGAATCATCAGCGCCTTGGAGCCGTCGGCCGCCGAGGCTTCGAGATATTCAGTGTGGCCGGGGAAGTGGAACACATCACTCTGAATGTTGCTTTTGTTAATCGGGGCAGTGAGCAGGGCATCGATTTTCCCGTCGCGGAGGTCGGCCACGGCGGTTTCCAGAGCGACGAAGGCCGCGCTGCCCGCCTCGCGGGTCGACTGGCCCGGTTCGATGCGGGCCTCCTCGCCAATGACGTTCACGATGTTGCACGCCCCGGTCTTGGCGTCGGCCGCGTCGGCAATCTGCACCAGCTGCGGTGGTTGCTGCAGCTCGAGCCCCTTGCGGTAGAAGGAGGCGATTTTTGCCGAGCCATAAATCACGGGGGTGAAGATTTCGAGCATCCGGGGGTCATCGAGCATTTTGAGAATTACCTCGTAGCCGATGCCGTTATAGTCGCCGTGGGTGATTCCCACCTTTATAGTGTTGTTATCCATCAGGATTGCGTTTGATTTTGTGCCGGAGCCGCCGCGGAGGGCTCACGGCCTGTTGCGAAAAATTTCCTCAAAGTTACAAATTTTCCACACGCTTTCGGCAAAATTCCCTAACTTTGTGCAGTTAACAACGCAAAACAACGCCTCGCGGCAATCAATGATATGGACCCAGAGAAACACCTCCAGCTCGAAGAGAAAGTGGTTGAGATGCTGAAAACGGTTTTCGACCCCGAAATCCCGGTTGACATCTACAACCTCGGACTCATCTACCGCATCGACCTCTCGGACGACGGCGACCTCGCGATCGACATGACCATGACGGCTCCCACCTGCCCCATGGCCGACTTCATTGTCGAGGATGCCCGCATAAAACTCGAATCAATCGAGGGGATACGCTCGGTTGCCATCAACATAGTCTTCGAGCCCGAATGGACCAAGGACATGATGAGCGAGGAGGCTAAACTCGAATTAGGTTTTCTCTGACACAACCACCCTGCCAATGTCGACTGCTGGCCAGCTACCGGTTTACTTCATCTCGGACCTCCACTTAGGGGCCACCTACATCGCCGACCCCAAGGCCCACGAGCGGCGCGCGGCGCGGTTCGTGGAGTCGCTCGCGGGGCGCGCTTCCGAGCTGGTGATGCTCGGCGACGTGCTCGACTATTGGTATGAATACCGCACGGTGGCTCCCCGCGGCTTCCTGCGCTTCTTCGGCGCCCTGGCGCGGCTGGCCGACTCGGGGGTGAAAATCACCTGGTTCATCGGCAACCACGACATCTGGCTGTTTGACTATCTTCGCGACGAAATCGGCCTGGAGGTGGTCGACGGCGTGGTGACACGCGAAATCCTGGGCAAGAGGTTCCTCCTCACCCACGGCGACGGCGTGGGGAAGCTCAAACCGGCCTTCCGCTTCCTCCGGGCAATGTTCCGCAACAAATTCTGCCAATGGCTCTACGCGGCCATCCATCCGCGATGGACCATCGCTTTCGCCCACGGCTGGTCGGCCTCGTCGCGCGACTTCCAAGGGTATGCCGAAAAGCAGTTTGACCCCGCCGACGAACCCTTTGTCGACTTCTGCCTCGACTACCTCCGAACCACCGACCCAGGGATTGACTATTTTGTCTTCGGCCACCGCCACACGCTGGTCGACTACCCCCTGCCCGGAACGCGGAGCCAGATGGTGATTCTCGGCGATTGGATCACACACTTTTCCTACGGAGTTTTCGACGGAAATGAGTTCCGGCTCGACATTTTTCACTGAAAAATGCGCAAAAAAAAGACTATTTCCGCAATTTAACATTCTTTAACAAGGTTACAACCCTGTCACAACCTCCACATAACCAGCGAATAATCAAGCGATTGTTCTGCGAGCGGATTTAGCCGTCAGGCCACTCGGCCACAAAACATGTTATGGAACATATTCCGAAATTTTGCCACTGAGCGAAAAAGGCCGACCTTTGTACCGCAAACCTAAAACAATCTTTTTTACCTTAGAAATTGTACCTATTGGAAACCAATAAAAAGGCGCTCGTGATGAGCGCCTTTTTATGTTAGTTTCACGACGCCGCGGCACGGCGCGGTTTGAACACCCAAGCTCCCGGCAGCCCGAAAGTTTAAAGAGTCTTTCGAAAACTAATATGATTCTAAAATCGAAAACCAAGGGCGTGCCGGGTGTGTTAGAATGATGCGATCGCGGGAAATAAACCGCGATTGAACAAGTCAACTAACACTAAAAATTATAAGAACGAACTATATGGAACGCAAAATCTCTCTATCAGATCTTCGCAAGACTGTCGACGAAGTTTACGCCGACGTTGAATCAATGAACCAGGGCGAAATCGACCCCCGAAACCTCAACGCCGCCGCAGGTCAGTTCGGCATCACAGTAGTGCTTGCCGACGGCACCATCATCAGCAAGGGCGACACAAAGGTCAAGGCTCCTATGGGCGCGATCGCGCAGGTGCCCCTCCACTCGGTGCTCTTCTCGCAGATGGGTGTCGACCGCGTGGTTGAAAAATCGGGCAAATGCCCCTGCAGCAAGCTCGGCAAGAAGCCCAAAGGTCTGGCAGTCGGTGCCCACGGCGTGCGGGCATTTTCGGCCGTGGAACCCACAGGCGACCCCGAGTCGAAATGGAATCTCTATGAGAACCGCATGATCGACCTCATGGGCTCGGCCCCCGAGCTCGCCGACAATGTTCTGGCAAGCATCCGCAAGGAGGTTGCCGACACCAACACTGTCGAAGCACTGAAAGAGAGCGACTACAAACTCTACGACGACGCGAAACTCGCCGTCGACCTCTACGCCAAGGCTCAGGCGATGGGCGCTTCAACTGAGCAGCTCGCAATGATGGGCGCTACCATCGCGGCCGACGGTGTAAACCCCTCGACCCGCAAGATTGTCTACGACGGGCAGCTCTCCCAGAGCCTCGTTGGCCTCATGGCAGCCAAGGGCCCCCACAAGGTCAACACCCCCTGGCTCGTGAAGGCCGGCATCCCCGCCAAAACTTCGTTTGGCGGCACAATGGTCGGCGTGATTCCCGGCGTGATGGCAATCGCCGCCTACGCCCCCGAACTTAACCCGGTAGGCGTCAGCGTCAAAGCCGCCCACGCCATCATGGAGATTGCCCGCCGCCTCGACCTCTCGGTCTTCGCCTCGGCCCGCGTCAAATTCGTGGCCGACTAACGCTTCGAATCCGGGCCGACTGACGAGCCCCGCTCCGCGAAACATTTCGCACAACAAGAACCGCGCCCCGGAAGTTGCCTCAGCAGCTCCCGGGGCGCGGTCCGTTTCCACATTGCACTTGCCGATCACTCAAAATTCGGTATTAAGGAATTCGCGGAGATGCAAATGCTTGATTCCCGGATATTCTTTCACGGGTCCTGTAATATCCTCCATGGTCACAACATATTTTGGATAATCGTCTCTGATAGCCTGCAGGTTACCAAATTCACGCCTGATAGTTTCCTGACTGGAGAGTTTGTATGCCACCTGGAAATAGATCACCTGAGTCCCTTTTTTAGCCACAAAGTCGACTTCTCCCGATGGAAGCACGCCAACATAAACATCAAAGTTCTGGATAAGAAGGTGGTTTCTCACAACGTTCTCCATAATCTTTTCAATGCTGCCGAATATCTCAGGCAACTCATTCGTTATGCTGCTTCGAAGTCCGTGATCGCAAAAATAATACTTCTCTATCAGTTCGAAGATGCGTTTCCCATGGATATCATACCGCGAGACGGGGTCGATAATCAACGCGTTCGATATAGATTTCAAATATTTGGATACCACGTCGTTTGTGACCTTTGACCCTTGCGCTTTAAGATATTTCGATATACTGTTGACCGAAACCAGCTGCCCGGCATTGTCGGCCAAAAATAGCAACAAGTTTTCGAGAAACCTGAAGTTTCTAATCTGCTCGCGTGCCACAATATCCTTCACGAGAATTGTGCTGCAAACTCCTTGCAGATACGCCTTTATTTCGGGCACTTCGTCAAACTGATAATTGGCAAGGCCTGGCATACCGCCAAATTGAAGATATTTGATCAGCGACTCATTACAGTCGGGCATATTGTGGAATATCAAAAACTCTCTATAGCCCAGACTTCTTACCGGAATTTCAATATATCTGCCTGAAAACTTCGTCGCGATTTCAGATGAAAACATATAAGCATTGCTGCCCGTGACGATTATCTGACAACGGGCTTCGGCATACAGGCTTCTCAACGCCACCTCGTAACCCTCTATGTCCTGCACCTCGTCAATCAGGAGATAGTTATCCCCTCCCGGAGGCAGTTTTTCTACAACATGGGCATACAGATTCTCAGCATTTTTAATGAAATTATATCGGTCGAAATCCTTGTCAATAAACAAAACGTTAGAACCCGGCTTATTCTGCGACAACCAGCTTTCCATTGATTTGAGAAGAAAACTCTTGCCAACTCGGCGTTGGCCAACCAACACAAGAATCATACCGCGATTAAGCTGCTTGGTGATTCGGTTGATATAAATGGGGCGCTCAATAATTCTCATATCCGCTAATTGGAAAATTTCACTGCGCAAAGTTACAGCTTATAGTCGAAAGAATCAACAAATCTGCCAAAAGTTTCGACTATACCCGCAAAGATTTAGCAAAAACTCATCATGGCAAGCCAATTTGAGCGAAAACAATCGCCGAGGGTCGGAGCAAAACAAAGGCATTGCAAAACCCAAATCCGCTTAACCGCATGGTTTTGCAACGCCTTCATTGAGCGCAGTTTCCTGCTATTATAATGAAAGATATCGGTTTATTTCGTTTTTACTTGACCGCTATTTTCTCAACTTTGTAGCCACGCCTAATGATGTAAATGCCCACGGCGAGTCCATCCGTGCTGTCCGAAACATACTCCCCGCTCGCATTGTAAACCTCGCAAGGAGTCTCCTCGGCACAATCTGCCCCAACGCGCTCTATCCCTGACACATCGAGGGTCGCGATATTCACGAAATTCTTCCACGGCTCCACCTGTCCACATTTCACCATAGCAGCACTCGGAACGTACAGGATAGCGTTTTCGTAGGTCGCATCGGAGAACATATAACGACCACCATTAATAGGATTCAGAGCATTGTAATACACAGAAGTCAGT
>CAYTBH010000090.1:0-8292 GCA_964435935.1 uncultured Alistipes sp. | reverse complement strand
AGGTCACCGCCCCCTTCCGGGGCCCGGAGTCACAGCGACTCCGGGCCCCTTTTTTATATGCCCTTCTTTGTGAATACCCGAAGCCGGAAAGCCAAAACGCCCTGCCAGTTTCCTAAAAGAAACGCAAAGCATCACTCTTTGCGATAACCCCATTCCCCACGGTGTCCCCTTAGCGGCATTTGCCAGGCCTACTCTATGCGTCGCTGGGAACTCGGGTAGGGCAACAATTTCGGGCGGAGTTCGAGAATGTCGGGAAAAATTGCTAACTTCGCGGTAATAAATCGGATATAAGAATGATTTCGGTCAACAATTTAGGCATACAATTTGGTAAAAGAGTTCTTTTCCAGGACGTTAATTTGAAATTCACTCCCGGCAACTGTTATGGCATCATTGGAGCCAACGGCGCGGGCAAGTCTACCTTGATGCGTATTCTTTCTGACCAGCTGTCGCCGACACATGGTTCCGTTTCAATGGGCCCGGGCGAACGTATGAGTGTTCTTGAGCAGGACCACTTTAAATTTGACGACTGCACGGTTCTGAGCACTGTGTTGCGCGGTCACACAGTTCTGTGGGACATTATGGAAGAAAAAGACGCATTGTATTCCAAACCCGATTTCAGCGATGCCGACGGCATTCGCGCTTCGGAACTCGAAGAGCGTTTCGCCGAGCTTGAGGGATGGAATGCTGAGGCCGATGCTGCCGCATTGCTCTCAGGCCTTGGAATTAAGGAAGACCGCCACCAAATGTTGATGCGCGACCTTTCTGGTAACGAAAAGGTGCGCGTGCTTCTGGCAAAGGCTCTTTTCGGCAATCCCGACAATTTGCTGCTCGACGAGCCCACCAACGACCTCGACCTTGACACAGTGGCTTGGCTGGAGGATTATCTCTCGAAGTTTGAAAACACGGTGTTGGTTGTGAGCCACGACCGCCACTTCCTCGATTCAGTTTGCACCCATACCCTTGATATAGACTATAACAAGGTGACTCTCTTTGCCGGCAACTACTCTTTCTGGTACGAGTCGTCGCAGCTCGCACTGCGCCAGCAGCAGCAACAGAACAAGAAGGCCGAGGAGAAGCGCAAGGAATTGCTTGAGTTCATACAGCGATTCTCAGCCAATGTGGCCAAATCGAAGCAGACGACTTCGCGCAAGAAAATGCTTGAGAAGCTTAATATCGAGGAGATTCAACCTTCGTCGCGCCGCTATCCCGGCATTATCTTCACACCCGAACGCGAACCCGGCAACAAAATCCTTGAGGTTCACGGGCTGAGCGCTTCTGTCGACGGCGAGGTGCTTTTCAAAGATGTCAATTTCCAGATTGAAAAGGGTGACAAGGTTTGCTTCCTTAGCCGCGACCCAAGAGCCATGACGGCCCTGTTTGAAATCATCTGCGGCAATCGCAAGGCTGACGCAGGCACTTTCGATTGGGGCCAGACGATTACGACGGCTTACCTCCCGTTGGACAATAATTCGTTCTTCAACACCGATATGAACCTCGTCGACTGGCTTTGCCAGTTCTCAAGCGATTCTTCCGAGATATATCTCAAAGGATTCCTCGGCAAGATGTTGTTCTCAGGTGAAGAGGTGCTTAAAAAGGCTTCCGTGCTTTCCGGTGGCGAGAAGATGCGTTGCATGATTGCCCGTATGATGTTGCGCAACGCAAACACGATGGTGCTCGATTCGCCCACCAACCACCTCGACCTCGAATCGATCCAGGCATTCAACAACACGCTGCAGACGTTCAAGGGCAATATCCTGATGTCGAGCCACGACCACGAGTTTATCCAGACGGTTTGCAACCGAATCATCGAGCTGACTCCGAATGGCATCATTGATAAGATGACCGAGTACGATGACTATATTACCGATGAAAAGGTGGCTGCCGCCCGCGAGCGACTCTACGCTAACGCGTAACAGATAATCTAACATAACAATAAAACAATATCAAGATGGTTAAGCACATCGTAATGTTCAAGCTTTCGGGCACCCCGGCTGAACGCTTGGAAATAGCCAACCGCTTCAAAGACGCGCTCATGGCGCTCCCCGAGCAAATTGAAGTGCTTCAATCGATGGAGGTGGGGATTAACAGCAATCCGTCTGAAGATTGGGATGTGGTTCTGACCGCTGTCGTTCCCACCATGGCAGATGTGGCAGTCTATGCCAAGCACCCCGCCCATGTAGCCGCTGCCGGACTCCTTGCCGGACATAAGGATGCCCGCGGATGCGTTGACTACGAATTTTAAACACTCACAACATACCACACGATGCTTCAATTCTTCAAGCAAGGCACTTCCAAAATTTATGCCGTGGTAACCGACCATCGGTTGCAACCCGACGAACTCGACAAGTTGTCATGGGCTTTTTCAGGAGCCCGACCCATGTCTGCTACTTCGGTTAAGGGAACCTTTGTGGGGCCCCGCCGTGAAATGATTACGCCTTGGAGCACGAATGCCGTTGAAATCGCCCAGAACATGGGGCTTCGCGGCATTTCTCGTATCGAGGAATTTTTCCGGGTTCCCCAGGGAGAAGAGCCTAAATACGACAAAATGCTCTCCAGGGTTTACGAAGGGCTCAACAGCCGTTCGCTCACAGTGGACAACAAGCCTGCTCCCGTAGAACACATAGCCGACATTCACGAATACAACCTTCGCGAAGGCCTCGCTCTCAGCGCCGAAGAAGAGGAGTATCTGCGTTCGCTCGCTAAGAAGCTCGGCCGCCCGCTCACCGACTCAGAGGTTTTTGGCTTTTCGCAGGTTAATTCCGAACATTGCCGCCACAAAATCTTTAACGGCACGTTCGTAATCGACGGCGAGGAGAAACCCACTTCGCTGTTTAAACTCATTAAAAAGACATCGCAGGAGAACCCGAACACCCTGGTTTCTGCCTATAAAGATAACGTTGCGTTTTGCGAAGGGCCAAAAGTGTGGCAGTTCGCCCCGTCGAACCCCGACCGCCCCGATTATTTTGAAACAAAAGAGATCGACACGGTCATTTCGCTCAAAGCAGAGACCCACAACTTCCCGACCACGGTAGAGCCCTTTAACGGAGCTGCCACCGGTACAGGTGGCGAGATTCGCGACCGCCTGGGCGGCGGACGCGCGTCGCTTCCCCTTGCGGGGACGGCGGTCTACATGACTTCATACCCCCGACTGAGCGAAGAACACCGCTGGGAGTTGATGATGAATCCCCGAGTGTGGCTCTATCAGACTCCGGCGGAGATTCTCATCAAGGCATCCAACGGTGCGTCGGACTTTGGAAACAAGTTTGGTCAACCGCTGATTTGCGGTTCGCTCCTGACTTTCGAACACGATGAAAATGGGCGAATGTATGCCTACGACAAAGTGATTATGCTCGCCGGCGGTGTTGGCTTTGCGGCTAAAAAAGATGCCTTGAAGGGGCATCCGCAAGCTGGCGAGAAGGTCGTAGTTATGGGAGGCGACAACTACCGTATCGGCATGGGCGGCGGCGCTGTAAGCTCGGTTGAAACCGGTCAATACGACAATTCCATTGAGCTGAATGCTGTTCAGCGCGCCAATCCCGAGATGCAGAAACGCGTTTCCAACGTGATCCGCGCGCTCGCCGAAAGCGATACCAACCCCGTTGTGTCGATTCACGACCACGGCGCCGGAGGCCACCTCAACGCCCTCTCTGAACTTGTAGAGGAAACTGGCGGAAAAATCTACATCGACGCGCTTCCTGTAGGCGACCCGACACTGTCGGCCAAGGAGATTGTCGGCAATGAAAGCCAGGAACGCATGGGCATGGTAATCAAAGCCGAGGATATTCCCTACGTTGAACGCGTGGCCCAGCGCGAGCGTGCCCCGATGTATGTTGTCGGTGAGACTACCGGCGACGATCGCTTCGTTTTTGAGGAAAAGAATGGCTCCAAACCAATTGACCTTGAAATGGCCGACATGTTTGGAAACTCCCCGAAGACTGTTATGCGCGACACCACTATCGAGCTTACTTATAAAGATGCCGAGTATGACGAATCAAAAGTTGCCGAATATGTTTCTTCGGTGCTTTCGCTCGAAGCGGTTGCCTGCAAAGACTGGCTCACGAACAAGGTTGACCGTTCTGTGACGGGTAAAGTGGCTCGTCAGCAGTGCCAGGGTGAAATTCAACTCCCTGTGAGCGACTGCGGTGTCATGGCTTTGGACTACACTGGAAATCACGGCATCGCGACCTCTATCGGTCACGCGCCGCAAGTTGCTCTTGCCGATTCGGCCAAAGGCTCTGTGATGGCTGTTGCCGAAGCGCTTACAAACATTGTGGGCGCCCCGCTCAAAGATGGCTTGCAGAGCGTGTCGCTGTCGGCCAACTGGATGTGGCCATGCAAGAACCCCGGCGAGGATGCCGCTCTGTATAAGGCAGTTGAAGCGTGCAGCGACTTTGTTTGCGCGCTCGGCATTAATATCCCTACCGGCAAGGACTCTCTGTCGATGACCCAGAAATACGGAGCCGACAAAGTATTCGCTCCCGGAACCGTGATTATCTCAGCAGCCGGGGAAACTAACGATGTCCGCCGGACGCTCACCCCGGTCGCACAAAAGCGTAAGAACTCCGAATTCTATTACATCGACTTTTCGTCAGATGCTCTGAGACTCGGAGGTTCCGCTCTCGCCCAGAGCCTTAACCGCATTGGTTCTGACGCACCGACTGTAAAGGATGCCGCACAGTTCAAGAAAACGTTCAACGCGGTTCAGAAGCTCGTCAGCGATAAGAAGCTCCTCGCCGCTCACGACGTTTCAGCCGGTGGCCTCATCACCACACTCCTTGAAATGGTGTTCCCGAATGCCGACGGAGGTCTCGACATTTCAACCGAGGGCTTTGTCGAAGCAGGGGAGACCGACCTTGTGAAAATCCTCTTCGCGGAGAATCCGGCCCTTGTCATCCAGGTTGAAGATAGCAAGCGCGCATACGTTGAAAAAGTGCTTGCCGCCGCCGGAGCCCGTTTCTGGATTTTGGGCCGTCCTGCGCAGGAACGCGTGCTGATGCTCGAACACAAAGGCGCTGAGCGTCTACTCGGCATCGACAATCTGCGCGATGTCTGGTTCAAGCCTTCGTATCTTCTCGACACATTGCAAAGCGGAGCGGAATGCGCCCGCATGCGTTTCGAGAATTACAGCCGTCAGCCGCTGCGAGTAGCCATACCTTCGACATTCAACGGCTCGCTCGCGTCCCGCAGCCTGAGCTACACCCACCCGGAGAAGACCGGGGTCCGTGCCGCCATAATCCGCGAAAAGGGCGTAAACGGCGACCGCGAAATGGCATACACGTTGTACCTCGCCGGCTTCGATGTCAAGGACGTGCACATGACCGACCTTATGAGTGGTCGCGAAACGCTCGATGATGTCAATATGATAGTGTTCTGCGGTGGCTTCTCTAACTCCGACGTGCTTGGTTCGGCAAAAGGCTGGGCGTCAGGCTTCCGTTGGAACGAAACCGCAAAAGCCGCTCTTCGCCGTTTCTACAACCGAAAAGACACTCTATCGCTGGGTATTTGCAACGGCTGTCAGCTCATGATCGAGCTTGGCCTGATTTCCCCGGAAACGTCGTTCCTCGCGGATGATGTTGTCGAATCATCCAAAAAGCCCCGTATGGAGCACAACATAAGCCACAAGTTTGAATCGCAGTTCGTAGGGCTGACTATTCCTGAGAATAACTCTGTAATGCTCCGCACTCTTGCGGGCATGAAGCTCGGAGTTTGGGTAGCTCATGGCGAGGGCAAATTTAATCTGCCAGGTTCTTTGAAGGACTATAACGTGGTTGCGAAATACAACTATGCGGCCTATCCTGCCAATCCCAATGGATCGCGAGGCGCTGTGGCCGCTGTCGCTTCCGCCGACGGTCGCCACCTGGCCATGATGCCGCACCCAGAGCGCGCCATCTTCCCGTGGCAGTGCGCCTATTATCCCGCGGGCCGTCGAAACGACGATGCCACACCCTGGCTCGACGCGTTTGTGAACGCCCGCAAATGGGTTGAAGCTAATCGTAAATAATCTCCGTTAGTTGACGAAACAATTATTCTCAGAGCGCTGTGTCGGTAGCGAAAAGCCGACGCAGCGCTCTCTTTTTGCCCCGAACAGATTCTTTATTCAATTTGCATAAAAGTGCTGAAATTGGCTTTTTTAGGCTATTTTTAGCGGAATTATCCAAATAATTGCTAACTTTGTAGCGAATTTGTTCTTTAAAATATGGTTTGTTACGCTTGTCAACCATATTTTGCACAATTGATAATAAACTTAAATCATTCCTAATAGCTTAACTTATGAGTTTAAACATCATTGTTCTTGCAAAGCAGGTGCCCGACACCCGCAACGTAGGAAAAGATGCTATGAAAGAGGATGGAACCATCAACCGCGCCGCGCTTCCGGCAATTTTCAACCCGGAAGACCTCAACGCGCTTGAACAGGCTCTCCGACTGAAAGAGAAACATCCGGGCTCGAAGGTGACAATGCTTACCATGGGCCTCCCCCGTGCTGCCGAAGTGGTTCGCGAAGGCATGTTCCGCGGCGCTGATGGCGGCATCGTTCTGACAGACCGCGCTCTCGGCGGTGCCGACACCCTCGCGACCTCTTATTCGCTTGCCCAGGCAGTGAAGAAAATCGGCGATTTTGACGTCGTTTTCTGTGGTCGTCAGGCAATCGACGGCGACACAGCCCAGGTTGGTCCCCAGATTGCTGAAAAGCTCGGGATTCCCCAGGTCACATACGCCGAGGATGTACTTGACCTTTCCGATGGCCATATCACCGTGAAGCGTCGCCTTGAATCGGGTGTTGAAACTGTGAAGGCTCCGCTTCCCTGCGTGGTTACAGTCAATGGTTCAGCCGCCGAGTGCCGTCCCCGCAATGCGAAACGAGTTATGAAATACAAGCGTGCGGTTTCTCCCTCCGAACGTGCGGCTCTTGCCCCCGAGCAGGCAGCTCTCGTTGATGGCCGCGACGACCTCGAAATCAAAGAGTGGGGTGCCGCGTTTGTAGAGGCCGACCCCTCGCAGATTGGTATGGCCGGCTCGCCGACAAAGGTGAAATCGATTGAAAACGTTGTCTTCACCGCCAAGGAGAGCCTCTGCCTCAATGGTACCGACGACAACCAGATCGAGGAACTCGTTAAGGAACTTATTAAAAATCACACAATCGGTTAACGTTGCATTATGGACCAGAACAATCTTATCGTATATTGCGAGTTCGAGGATGGCAAAGTGGCCGATGTGAGCCTCGAACTGCTCACCAAGGGGCGCCAGCTTGCCACTGAACTCGGCGTTAAGCTCGAAGCCCTCGTCATTGGTGACAACCTCGACGGTGTTGAGAACCAGCTCTTCCCCTACGGCGCCGATGTCGTGTATAAAGTTGCCGACAAGCGCCTTTACCCCTATACCTCCAACCCCCACGCGTCGGTGCTCATCAACCTTTTCAAGGAGATTAAGCCCCAGATTTGCCTCATGGGCGCTTCGTGCATCGGCCGCGACCTTGGCCCTCGCGTTTCTTCAGCGCTTCACAGCGGTCTGACCGCCGACTGCACATCGCTCGTGATCGGCGACTACAAGGATGTCAAAACCGGCAAGGAATACGAGAACCTTCTTTACCAAATCCGCCCGGCATTCGGCGGCAACATCGTTGCTACGATTGTCAACCCCGACTGCCGTCCGCAGATGGCAACCGTGCGCGAAGGCGTGATGAAGAAAGAAGTTTTCAACCCCGACCATAAAGGCGAGGTTGTGAACCTCGACGCGTCAAAATATGTCGACGATGCTGATTTCGCGGTAGAAATCATTGACCGTCACATTGAGAAATCGAAAATCAACATCAAGAACTCGCCCATCATCGTCGCCGGTGGCTACGGCATCGGTTCGAAAGAGGGCTTTGAGCTCGTTCACGAGCTGGCCAATGTTCTTGGCGGCGAAGTAGGCGCTACCCGTGCGGCTGTCGACGCCGGTTTCACCGAGCATGCCCGTCAGATCGGTCAGACAGGTGTGACAGTGCGCCCGAAGCTTTATATCGCTTGCGGCATCTCCGGCCAGATCCAGCATATTGCCGGCATGCAGGATAGCTCCATCATCATCTCAATCAACCCCGACGAAAACGCTCCTATCAACGCGATTGCCGACTACGTCATCACGGGTAACTACGAGGATGTGCTTCCGAAGCTCATCAAGTACTACAAGAAGAACTCTAAATAAGAAGCCATGGCTAACTTCTATACAGATAACCCCGACTTGAAGCTGCACCTGCAGCACCCCCTGATGCGCAAAATCGTCGCGCTGAAGGAACGGGACTTTTCCGATGCGTCG
>CAYTBH010000089.1:0-8531 GCA_964435935.1 uncultured Alistipes sp. | reverse complement strand
TGGTTTCCGAGGGACCGAACATCACGCCGATTTTCTCGCGGAGCTGGTTGATGAAGATGCACACCGTGTTGGTGCGCGAAATGGTGCCGGTGAGCTTGCGCATGGCCTGCGACATGAGGCGCGCCTGGAGCCCCACGTTGCGGTCGCCCATGTCGCCCTCGATTTCGCTCTTGGGGGTGAGCGCCGCCACGGAGTCGACAACGAGAATGTCGATTGCCGACGAGCGGATGAGCTGCTCGGCGATTTCGAGCGCCTGCTCGCCGTTGTCGGGCTGGGCGATGAGCAGGTTTGTGACATCCACGCCGAGCTTTTCGGCATAGAAGCGGTCAAAGGCGTGCTCGGCATCGATCATCGCGGCGATGCCGCCGAGCTTCTGCGCCTCGGCGATGGCGTGGAGGGCGAGAGTGGTTTTACCCGAGGATTCGGGGCCGTAGATTTCGATGATGCGCCCGCGGGGGAAGCCGCCGACGCCGAGGGCGAAGTTAAGGCCGATGGAGCCGGACGAAATCACGTCGACCTGCTCGACAGCCTCGTCGCCGAGCTTCATGATGGAGCCGGCGCCATAGTCCTTCTCGATGTTGCTGAGGGCCTGCTGGAGGGCGTCGAGCTTGGCCTTCTTGGGGTCGACATCCTTGGCCGCCTTCTTTATGGTGGTTTTTTTTGTAGTCTTTGCGGGTTTGTCCATTTTGAGTGTTGTTTTTGATTCTACTGCAAAGGTACGAAAAAAGGCGGGCAGCAAAGCTGCCCACCCTGGTTAATCTTTGTTATATCGAGGGGAAAGAACTATTTAGCTCGTTATTTTTCGCGCATGAACACCTGGATGGGGGTGCCGGTGAAGTCCCAGTTGTCGCGGATTTTGTTTTCGAGGAATCGGCGGTAGGGCTCCTTGACCCACTGTGGCAGATTGCAGAAGAAGATGAATGTGGGCACCTGGGCTCCCTTCAGCTGGGTGACATACTTGATTTTGATGTATTTGCCCTTGTTGGCGGGGGGAGGATAAGCGCCGATGGCCTCGAGCATCACCTTGTTGAGCTGCGAGGTGGGCACCTCGCGATGGCGGTTCTTGTAGACCTCCACGGCGGTTTCAATCACCTTGTAGATGCGCTGCTTGGTGAGGGCCGAGCAGAAGATGATGGGGAAGTCGGTGAAGGGGGCGAGGCGCTGACGGATCGCGGCCTCGAAATGCTTCTGCGATTCGAGCGACTTGTCCTCGGCTATGTCCCACTTGTTGACGCACACCACCAGGCCCTTCTTGTTGCGGTCGATGAGCGAGAAGATGTTGGCATCCTGCCCTTCGAAACCGCGGGTGGCATCAATCATGAGAATGCACACATCCGAGGCCTCGATGGCGCGTATGGAGCGGATGACCGAATAATATTCGATATCCTCGTTGACCTTCTGCTTCTTGCGGATGCCGGCGGTGTCGACGAGATAGAAGTCGAAGCCAAACTTGTTGTAGCGGGTGTAGATGCTGTCGCGGGTGGTGCCGGCGATGTCGGTCACGATGTGGCGGTCTTCGCCGATGAAGGCGTTGATGAGCGACGACTTGCCGGCGTTGGGTCGGCCCACGATGGCAAACTTCGGGAGCTCCTCGAGCTCCTCGTCGGCCTCCTGCTCGGGAAGCTTCTTCACAACCTCGTCGAGGAGGTCGCCGGTGCCGTAGCCGGTCATAGCCGACACGGGATAGGGCTCGCCGAGGCCGAGCGCGTAGAACTCGGGCACGTTGTATAGCCAATCGTTGGAGTCGACTTTGTTTGCCACGAGAATCACGGGCTTGCGCGAGCGGCGCAGAATTTCGGCCACGCGGTCGTCGAGGTCGGTCACTCCGTTCATCGCGTCGACCACGAAAAGCACCTCGTCGGCCTGCTCGATAGCGAGCTGCACCTGCTTGTTGATTTCGCCTTCGAAGATGTCCTCTGAGTTAACAACCCAACCGCCGGTGTCGACGATTGAGAATTCGCGGCCGTTCCACTCCACCTTGCCATACTGGCGGTCGCGGGTGGTGCCGGCGGTTTCGTCGACAATGGCGTCACGCGACTCGGTGAGGCGGTTGAAAAGGGTTGACTTACCCACGTTGGGGCGTCCGACTATTGCTACAAGTTGTCCCATAGGGAAAATTTCTTTAATCTAAGTTATGGCGCGAAGTTAAGTTAATTTTCTTAATTCCGCAAAATCGGGGGTGTGGCGGCGTTATTCAACGTAGCCGAAGGCTTTGAGCTTATTCTCGCGGTTGCGCCAGTTGGGCTCGACCTTCACATACAGCTCGAGGTAGACGCGCTTGTCGAAGAAGCGCTCGATGTCCTTGCGGGCCTCGGTGCCGACTTTCTTAAGCATCGAGCCGCCTTTGCCGATGAGGATGCCCTTCTGCGAGTCGCGCTCAACGAAGATGGTGGCCATGATGTGGATGCCGGTTTCGCTCTCGTCGAATTTCTCGACAATGACCTCAACCGAATAAGGCACCTCCTTATCGTAGTGGAGCAGAATCTTTTCGCGGATAATCTCGGTGACGAAGAAGCGGGCAGGCTTGTCGGTGAGCGCGTCCTTGCCGAAATAAGGGGGAGCGACGGGGAGCAGCTCCACGATGCGGTTCATAAGGTTGTCGGTGTTGAAATGCTCCTTGGCCGAGAGGGGGAAGATTTCGGCGTTGGGGAGAAGCTCGCGCCAGCGGGCCACAATCACTTCGAGGTCGCCGTTGCTCTTCAGCAGGTCGACTTTATTTATCACGAGGAGCACGGGGACGGTCTCCTTGGCCACGCGGGCAAGGTAGTCGGCGTTCTTGGTGGGGTCCTCGACAACGTCGGTGACGTAGAGGAGCACGTCGGCATCGGTCAGCGCGCCGTCGGAGAAGTTGCGCATCGACTCCTGGAGCTTATAGTTGGGTTTGAGCACACCGGGGGTGTCGGAGAACACAATCTGATAGTCGGGGGTGTTGACTATGCCCATGATGCGGTGGCGGGTTGTCTGGGCCTTGGAGGTGATGATGCTGACGCGCTCGCCCACGAGGTCATTCATCAGGGTCGACTTGCCCACATTGGGGTTGCCCACGATGTTGACGAAGCCCGACTTGTGGCCCTCCTTAACTTCGGGAAGCACCTCCGGGAGGTTCATGGGGTTAACCGACTCGGTGTTGTTTTCTATTTCGTTTTTGATTTCTTCAGCCATAGTTTTAATAGTGTTATTTATTGTGCTTTTCATATAAAACAAAAATAGCACCCGAAAAGATGCTATTTTTGTGATTTTTTTGCCGTGTTGAGCGACGGTCCGGGGCCGTGCGGCTGGCAATGTGGCAATTACATATCCCACACGAGGTACATCGAGCCCCAGGTGAATCCGGCGCCGAAGGCGGTGAGGATAATTTTGTCGCCCTTTTTGAGCTTGTCCTTGAACTCGTCGAGACAGATGGGAATTGAGGCGGCCGAGGTGTTGCCGGTGTGCTGGATGTTGACGAGCACTTTCTCGGTGGGGATTCCGGCGCGGGAGCCCACAGCCTCGATGATGCGGAGGTTGGCCTGGTGGGGCACCATCCAGTCGATTGTTTCAGCGGTGAGGCCGTTGCGGTTCATGACGTCGACGGTCGCGGTGTACATGTCGGTCACAGCGTTCTTGTAGACGTTGCGCCCCTCCTGATAGAGGAAGTGCTTCCCGGCGTCGAGGGTCTCCTGGGTTGTGGGCTCGGCAGACCCGCCGCCCCACATCACAAGGTGCTCAAGGCCGCGGCCATCGACATGGAACACGGCATCGAGAACGCCGACGCCCTCCTCTTCGGTGGGCTCGACGAGCACGCAGGCGGCACCGTCGCCAAACAGGGGGCAAGTGGCACGGTCCTGATAGTTGACCATCGACGACATTTTCTCTGTGCAGACTACGAGCACATTCTTGCGAAGACCGCTCTTGATGTAGCCGGCAGCGTCTTCAAGGGCCACGATGAAGCCGGCGCAAGCCGCCTGGATGTCGTAGCCGTAGGCCTTTGTGAGGCCCGAGCCCTGGCAGATTACTGAAGCCGTGGAGGGGAAACGATAGTCGGGGTTGGAGGTCGCGCAGATGAGGAGTTCGATATCCTCGGGTTTCATACCTTTGTCGGCCAGCAATTTATTTACAGCCTGAATGCCCATCCATGAGGAGCCTTCGGGGCGTTTGAGGATGCGGCGTTCTTTGATACCCACGCGGGTAGTGATCCACTCATCGTTGGTGTCGACCATTTTCGACAGCATGTCGTTGTCGAGGATGTCGTCGGGGAGGTACGATGCGATGCCTGAGATTCGAGCGTTGAGCATATCTTGCTATTATGTAGAGTGAAGCCCCGCCGTCGCGAAAAGGGAGAGTGGGGCAAGAGAGAGAATGAACCTTGTTGTCGGTGTGTTTAAAGTGAGGAGAGTGAGAGGGTGCGCGAGGTTGCCATTGGGCGTGAGGCGCGGCCGGAATCCCGGCGCGCCTCCGCAGTCCCTAAGGCATTTCGGCAGCTAAGCGACGGCTTAGACGGCAGCGCCCTTTTCGATGGCGATTTTCCCGCGGTAGTAGCCGCATTCGGGGCAGACGCAGTGGTAAACGTGCCAGGCGCCGCAGTTGGGGCAGATGGCCAGAGTGGGCATAGCGGCCTTGTCGTGGGTACGGCGCTTTGCGGTACGGGTCTTGGATTGTCTTCTTTTAGGATGTGCCATTGGTCTATATCAGTTTTTGTTGTTTTTTATTCTTCTGAATTATCTTTCAAGCCTTTCAGGGCATCCCAGCGGGGGTCGGAGGCGTTGCCGGGGGATGCGGGCTGCTCGTCGTCAATCCCTTCGAGGAGCTCGTCTTCGAGGTCGGCATCGGGGTCGTCGACGCGGGTGGCGCGGTGTTTTTTCAGCAGCGCGCTCATGGCGCGGTTGCACTTGCCAAGCGGGTGGACGTGCTTGATGGGAATCGCGAGCATGGCGGTGTCGTAAATCATGTAGGCCACGTTCACCGAATCGTCGCTTTCGGGGATTTCCAAAAGCTCGTCGGAGTCCTGGCGGAACTCGTCGCCATACTTCACCACGATGTGATAGTCCGACTCCACGGGGAGCTGGAGGTCGTCAAGGCAACGGTCGCAGGCAACCGTGACCTCGCCCGTAAGGACGAAATCAAGTTCGTAGACCCCGTTGCGGTGAACCACTTTCAGAGCCGCGTCGAGGTTAGCGCCGCGCACGTCGGTGCATTCCATATCGTCGAAAAACTGCTTGTCGAGGTGGAAATTGTAGTTTTCCTCCCCTTCGGGCATGCTCTTCAGAGCGACTTTGTATTTGCTAAACTTTCCCACTGCGGTGATAGGATTGATTATCAACAAGTTTCGCACCCTCTCGGCTCGCAGGGGCTATGCGCTGCGAGTCAAAGGAGCTGAAAAAACTGTGCAAAGTTAGGTAATTTATTCAGTTTTACCAACATTTGCGCCGATTATTTTTCAGCGTCGCCCTCCGAGAGAATGGCCCTGAGCTCCTCGTCGGTGGCGGTGAGGCGGCGGCGGCATTCGGCGATAAGGGCGGTGGCGCGGCGGGTGAGTTCGGCAAGGCGGTCTATGTCGCAGCTGTCGCTCTGCATGGTGCGCAGAATCTTTTCGAGTTCGGCGGCGGCCTCGTTGTAGCTCAGCTTGTCAATGGGTTTCGTTTCGTTGGATTCCATTTTATATGGGAGTTTATTCGTTTCGGAAGATTGTTGACGGCTCAGTCGGTGGTGCTGAGGAAGGTGCCGTCGGCAAGGGTGGTTTCCACCGTTGCTCCGGCGGGGACATCGGCCACGGAACTGACGGCCCTCCCCCCTACACGCGTTATGGAGTAGCCGCGGCGCAGGGTTGCCGCAGGCGACAGAACCTCGAGGAGCTCTTCGCGCGTTTTCAGGCGGTCGGCCTCGCGGCGCAGGGTCGCGTTGGCCGCCCCGGCCACGGCTTCGAGGGTCATATCGAGCCGCGCGAGCTGCGACTGGACGCGGCGCCCCGAGATGCCCGAGAGCAGGGTCGCGCAGGAGCGGAGCCACGCACCGGCGCGCCCCAGTGCGTTGAGTGAGGCAGCCGGCAGGAGCGCCTCGGCCTGCGCGAGTTGTTGCTTATGGCCACTCAGGCGGTCGGTCACGGTTTGGAGCACCCGCTGGCCCACCATGTCGAGGAAGCCGAGCATCTCCTCCCCCTGCCCTATCAGCCATTCGGCCACGGCGGTAGGCGTTTTCAAGCGCTTGTTGGCAATGTAGTCGAGCACTGTCACGTCGCGCTCGTGGCCTATGCCTATGGCTATCGGCAGGGGATACTGCGCAACAGTGGCAGCGAGCTGATAGTCCTCAAAGGCCTGGAGGTCGGCAGTGGCCCCACCGCCGCGGATAATCACCACGCCGTCCCACAGATGAGCGTCGGCGAGCACGCGGTCAAGAGCGGCAATGATTGATGCCGGGGCCGACGCGCCTTGCATCACCGCCTCGTAGAGCCGCGTATCGAATCGCAGCCTCATAGGGTTATGGCGCAATTGGTTCATGAAGTCACCATAGCCGGCGGCCCCCGGCGACGAAATCACGGCGACGCGCTGCGGCACCATCGGCCACTTGAGCTCGCGGTTCATGTCGAGAATCCCTTCGGCCTTCAGGCGCTCGAGAATCTGGCGCCTGCGCCGCAGGAGGTCGCCCATCGTGTACTCGGGGTTGATGGAATCTATCACAAACGACATGCCGAACACCGGGTGCATCGAAATCGAGCCGCGGAGGAGCACTTTGAGTCCCGACGCGAACTGCTGGCCGGTGGCCTGGTAGAAATACGGGGCGAGGCGGCTATAGACATTTGCCCAGATGCAACCTCGCACGCGGGCAAGCTGCCTGCCTCCATCGTCCTTCTCGAGCAGCTCCATGTAGCAGTGGCCGCCGCGAACGGCCACATCGGCCAATTCGGCGGTTACCCACACGCCGCTGGTTTCAGGCTGGCCCTGAACCAGACGGCCCACATCGTTCATCAGCTCGCGGAGCGACTTCACTTGTTTCCGTTCTGCCATTTCGCAATTGTTGACGGGCGGTTTATTTAAGGAGTTTCATGCGCTTGCCATCCCAAACGTAGCTCACGGTTTCGCGTAGCCCATTCTTGGCAACCTCCACCGACTCCGATGGGAGGTAGGCCGCGGGGTCGCACGAGAGGGTCAGCACGGAGGTCGCATCATCGTAGTCGGCGCGTGAGAGGATGAATGGCACGGCGTTCTCGACATCGGTCCGCCGGGCATTCCCCTCGGTCGTGAGCCAGTCGGAGAGCGACGGCTCGGGCATCACACCGCCGATAGGTTGCCAGGTGGAAGTGTAGAATCTCACCTGCGAATCTTCCGCGGGGGTGGCGAGGGTCGAGATGAGCATAATGATAGTGTCGCCCTTGACCCTCGGCAGCAGATGCAGCGCATGGCGCGCGACATCCGACGACTGATATTCAAGCTTCGTGTCGCTGATAGCGGTTACGCGGCAGTCGCCGCCGAGCAGATTGCGCGATGCCTTGGGCGACCCACTGTTGAAGTAGTCGATCATGTCGAGGCGGGTGAGGCTGTCGACAGTCGGAACCACCCGCGACGGGGCGCGCACGAAAGCCTCGGTGGCCGTAGGGACGCGCCGCCCGGCAGGCTCGCTGCCAACAGCGACAACGCAAGCCGCGGCCATCGCTGCGAACATTATTGGTTTGCGCATCGGCGGGATTATTTCTTTTTCGATTTTTTCTTGAAAATGGCGAAGGAGTCGTAGGGGTCCATCAATTCCTCCTTATGGGCGAATTTCTCCTTACGGCGCGCTTTTCGGTTAGCGGGCGCTCCCCCTTCGAATTCCTTCTCTTTCGAGCGTCGAGTCGAGGCGCTGGCATAATCCTTGTCGGCCTCGGCGACCTCGCTGTATACGCGCTTGCCGACGAAATCGAGCCCTTTAAGCGAATTGACCACGCGCTTGGCATCGGCCTTCTTCACGTCGAAGAGCGAGTAGCCGGGGAGCAAATCTATGCGGCCAACATCGACGCGCGGCCCCTCGACATTCTTGTTGAGCATCTCGATGAGGTTGCCAGCAAAGAAACCGTCGCGTTTGCCGAGGTTGATGTAGATACGCTCCATTCCCTTGGAGGCGGTTCGGCGGTCCTTCTCCTTGTCGGAGCGTGGTCCTTCAAGGGCGCGCTCCTTCTCCGACTTCTTGCGAGTGGGCTTCTCATCGATGAAATCGATGGCGGGAGCGTCCTTATAATAGTTGAGCAGGCGGCGCAATTCAAGAGAAAGCACCCTCTTTGTGAGGTCCTCGGCCGAAAGCCACCCGAGCTTTTTCATCACGCCCGGCATGTAGCGTTCCATTTCGGCATCGTCGACCTCGGCGCGCTCAATGCGGTCGGCAAGATAGTAGAGCTGTTTTTCGATGATGTGCTCGGGGGTGGGCACCTCCTTGCGTTCGAAGGTTTTGCCGATGATGCGCTCGATTTCGCGCAACTTGCCCTTTTCGCGCGAATGGATGATGGCGACGCTGACGCCCGTTTTGCCGGCGCGGCCAGTGCGGCCCGAACGGTGGGTGTAGACTGCCGTGTCCTCGGGCAGCCC
>CAYTBH010000088.1:0-8581 GCA_964435935.1 uncultured Alistipes sp. | reverse complement strand
CTTTGCATCAGTTTTTCATGGTATTAGATTTAAGGTAAGAAGATTATTCGTCGTGATGACGGGTAATTTTTTTTGCGCCAAACCCTTTTACGGGTTGCGTCGCTGACAAAAAAGCCTTAACTTTGCCAACGAAACCAAGGCGGGCAACGCGCTTTCGCGACACCCGTCCCCCCCAACATCGGCCCTGATGGCGGAATTGGTAGACGCGACGGTCTCAAACACCGTTGGAGCAATCCTTACCGGTTCGATTCCGGTTCAGGGCACAGCCAAGCGCCGCGCGGAGAATCTCCGCGCGGCGCCAATTTTTTCACGGGGTTCAGTCAGCAGGGGCTTCCGAGGGCCAAAGGGCGTGGAAGTGGTGCACGGGGCCGTGGCCGCGGCCTATGCGGTAGGGGGCGCCGGCGGTGATGGCGGCGGTGATGTAGGCTTTTGCCGCGGTGGCGGCTTCGTCGAGGGGCTTGCCAAGGGCGAGGAATGAGGCGAAAGCCGAGGAGAGGGTGCACCCGGTGCCATGCGTGTTGCGGGTTGCGACGCAGGGGGAGGAGAGTCGCAGCATGCGCCCGGTTTCGGCATTGTAGAATATATCGACCAGCGTTGCCGGGCTGTCGGCGGAATCAGCGTCGCCCCCGGCGAGATGGCCCGCTTTGAGGAGTACCGACGGGCCGAGGGCCGCGAGCTCGCGCGCGGCGTCGGGGATGTCGGCCTGGCTCGAAATGGAGCGCCCTAAGAGCAGCTCGGCTTCGGGAATGTTGGGGGTGATTACCCTTGCCCGCGGGATGAGCTCGTCGCGCAGAGTGGCCACGGCGTCGGCCTCCAGCAGGGGGTCGCCCGAGGTGGCTACCATCACGGGGTCAAGCACAACGTCGCGCATTGCCGGGTACTCGTCAAGCGTCCGGCGCACTGCCCTTATAAGCCCGGAAGAATGCAGCATGCCGATTTTCACCGCGTCGGAACCTATGTCGTCGAGAATGGAATGAATCTGCCCGACAACGAACTCAACGGGGACGGGATGCACCCCGGTCACCCCTACGGTGTTTTCGTCGACAACGGCCACGATTGCCGAGGTGGCGAAGCAACCGAGGGCCGAGATGGTCTTAATGTCGGCCTGCACGCCGGCACCCCCCGAGGGGTCGCTCCCGGCTATTGTCATCACTCGTTTGTAGGTCTTTTCCATCGTTAGCTGTCAATAAGGTAGCATTTCGTCCATGCGATAGGCGCTCTCCCAAAACATCTGCTCGAAGCGGGTCGAGCGAAGGTAGGCGCGGGTCATTTCGCGGCGCACATCCTCTGAAGCGCGCTCGGCAAGGAGGTCGCAAATCTCTATCGCCCGGCGGGTCGACTCTTTGAACGAAGAGTCGCCGTATGTTTCAATCCAGTGATAATAAGGATTTTCGGGCGAAGCATCGGCGAGAATCGACTCCCCAACCTTCTGATAGACCCAGAAGCAGGGCAACACCCCGGCGGCCTCCACCTCGACAGGGGCGAGAGCGAGCGCCGTTTCGTGGTCCATATAAAGGAGGTTGACAGCCGTGGGAGCCGCGCCTTTAAGTCCCTCGGGACCGAGATATGACTGGTGAAGCGCGCGCTCCACGAGCAGACCGTCGAGGGCGAATTTCAGAAAGTCCTCGACCATTGCCGATTCGGGCAACCGCGAGGCGACGCGGGCCAGCGAGCGGGCATAGTTTTCGATGTAGATGGCATCCTGCCGCAGATAGAAAAGGAAACGCTCGCGGCTGAGGGTGCCGTCGGCGAGCTCGCGCACGAAAGGAAGGCGCGTGATGGCCTCATATATCGGGGTGCCGAGGGTCCAAACCTGTTGGCTCCATTTTTCAGACTTCATTGATTCAGAGTGTTATGGTGTTAAACGACATTGTGGAGATGTCGATGGAAAGCAGTTTGCCGGCCAGCGCGGGGCGCAGCCCCAGGAGCACGCGCAATGCCTCGGCAGCCTCGAGAGCGCCCACCACTCCGGGCACCGCCCCGATCACCCCTCCGGCAGCGGCGGGGCGGGCGGCAAGCAGTTCGCGGTCGGGGTAAAGCGCGTCGTAGGGCACTTCGGCATCGGGCATGAAGGTTGCCACCTGGCCGCGAAACGCGCCAATGGTGCCGTGGACCCACGGCTTGCCGAGCCGCCGGCAGGTGTCGCCAATAAGATAGCGCGTGGCAAAGTTGTCGCAGCAGTCGACAACCACGTCATATCGCCCGATGAGCTCCGCGGCGTTCTCCTTGGTGAGCCCTTCGGGAATGGTTTCAAAGGTCACCTCGCCATTGAGGGCGCCCAGGCGGTCGCGGGCCGCGAGCACCTTGGGCCTCCCCACCTCGGCCTCGGAGTAGAGGGTCTGGCGCTGGAGGTTCGATAGCGAAACGGTGTCGCTGTCGGCGAGGCCGAGCCGCCCCACCCCGGCTCCGGTAAGATAGAGCCCCGCCGGGCATCCGAGCCCGCCGAGCCCCACAATGAGGGCCGCCGAGGATGCAAGCCGCTCCTGGCCGAGCTCGCCAACCTCGGGGAGCATTATTTGTCTGGTGTAACGTTCTTTATCCATAATCAGTCGAAAACTTTGTCCCAGTCTTTCCACACAGCCTCGTAGCCGCGGCTTCGCACGGCGGCTGCAACCTCCATGGGTGAGCGCTCGTCGCTTACGGCAAACTGCTCGAGCGACTGGGGATAGGTGCGATAGCCTCCCGGATCGGTTTTCGAGCCGGCCGAAATGGAGGTAGCGCCAAGGGTGAGGATGTTGTCGCGGAAGTCGGGGCGCTCGCGGGTCGACACCGAGATGTCGACATCGTGGTCGAAAATGCGGAAAGCGAATGTGAGTTGCGCCAGTTCGCGGTCGGTCATCACCACATTGGGCTGGAAACCGCCCGCCGCGGGTCGCATGCGCGGAAAATTGACACTGAAACGCGTGCGCCAGTAGCGCTTGCGCAGATAGCGCAGGTGCAGGGCCATCATGGCCACGTCGGTGCGCCAGTCCTCAAGCCCGATGAGCACCCCCATGCCGATTTTGTGGAGCCCGGCCTGCCCCATGCGGTCGAAACCGTTGACGCGCCACTCGAAGTTCGACTTCATGCCCGCCGGGTGGTAGGTTTTATATTTCTCGCGGTGGTAGGTTTCCTGGAAGCAAACCACGCCGTTGAGTCCCGAATGGGTGAGGCGCTCATAGTCCTCGGCCTTCAGCGGCATCACCTCCATCGAGAGGTTCGAGAAATAGGGTCGGCAGACGCGCAACGCCTCTTCGAGATAGTCGACCCCGGCCACGCGGGGGTTCTCGCCGGTGACGAGAAGCAGGTTTTCAAACGGGCCGAGCTCCTTTATGGCCTCGCATTCGTCCTTGATTTGCCCGGGGGTGAGCACAACGCGCTGAAACTTGTTGTGGTGGTTGAAGCCGCAGTAGACGCATGAGTTTGTGCACGAATTGGTTATGTACATCGGAATGTACATCGACACCGTCTTGCCAAACCGTTCCTGGGTGTAGTGGCGGCTCAGCGCGGCCATCTCTTCAAGGAAAGGGGCAGCCGCGGGCGACACGAGCGCCATGAAGTCGTCCCAGTCGGGGCTGGCCTTTCGCAGGGCGCGTCGCACATCGTCGGCTGTCTTGGCCATAATGCGCTCCGTGGTCGCGTCCCAGTCGTGTTTTAAGAGTTCGTCAGAAAACATGGGCTTAGTCGAGGAAAGAGGTTAACGGACTACTTGCCACGGCCACCCGCGACGAGCTGCCGAGCCCCGCCTCGCGGGCTTCGCGGCCCGCCTCGACGGCCTTTGCAAAGGCGCGTGCCATGGCCACCGGGTCGCCGGCAACGGCAATGGCGGTGTTGACCAGCACGGCGTCGGCCCCGAGCTCCATGGCGAGGGCGGCGTGCGACGGGGCTCCGAGCCCGGCATCGACCACCACCGGCACCCGGCTCTCCTCGATGATTATTTCAAGCATGTCGCGCACCACGATTCCTTTGTTAGTGCCGATAGGGGCTCCAAGGGGCATCACGGCGGCTGTGCCCGCCTCCTCGAGCCGCTTGCACAGCACGGGGTCGGCCTGGATGTAGGGCAACACCACGAAACCGAGCTTGGCCAGCTCCTCGGTGGCTTTGAGCGTTTCCACCGGGTCGGGGAGCAGGTATTTCGGGTCGGGATGGATTTCGAGCTTTATGAAGTCGGTTTCGAAAGCCTCGCGGGCAAGCTGCGCGACAAGCACCGCCTCGCGGGCGTCGCGCGCTCCCGAGGTGTTGGGCAGCAGTTGCACCCCGGGGCGCAAAACGTGGCGCAGCATGTCGTCTTCGGCGCTGTTCGCGGCGTCGACGCGCTTCAAGGCCACTGTTACCATTTCCGAGCCTGAGGCGTTGATGGCCTCGCTCATCAGGGCGTTGGAACTGAACTTGCCGGTGCCAACGAAAAGGCGGCTTGAGAACTCGCGGCCACCAATTATGAGTTTTTCCATGTGTTTAGTATTTCTCTTGTTTTCAGTCGTTTGTTTTCGGCCCTCAGCAACACTCCGCTGAGCGCCACTCCGGTCGCGCCCGTGGCTTTGACGGCGGCAAGGTCGTCAACCCCTATGCCTCCGATAGCCACCACAGGGACTCTGCTCCCGGCACCGCGCACGGTTTCAATTACATTGGCAATCCCCTCGGCCCCGAGCAGCGGGGCGAGGTTTTTCTTCGTGGTTGTGAAGCGGAAGGGCCCCACGCCGAGGTAGTCGGCCCCCTCCATGATGGCTGCGAGAGCATCGTCGGGGGTGTTGGCCGTGGCACCGATAATCTTCGAGGGGCCGAGCAGGCGGCGAGCCTCGGCCACCGGCATATCGTTCTTTCCAAGGTGCACGCCGTCGGCCCCGAGGGGCTCCACGAGGTGCACGCGGTCGTCGATGACAAACAGGGCGTGGAACCGCCGGCAGAGTCTCGCGACTGGGAGCGCCACAGAGGCGACCTCCGCGTCGGTGGCATCCTTCATACGCAGCTGCACCCATCGGCATCCGCCCTGGAGCACCTCCTCCACCCCTTCGAGGCGGTCGGTGATGAACTGGACGCGGGTGTCGTCGGGGTCAATCACATCCCACGCGCCCCCCATGAGCGCCGCCCCGCCGAAGCCAAGCCCGCGCAGGTCGCGCAACTTGTAAATCCTCACTCCCCCGAGGGCAAAGAGCTTGCTGTCGACCAGATTCGACTCAGCCAATTCACTGGCGGTGAAGCGTCCGGGGTAGTTTTCCTTGGATATGGAATCGTAGATGGGACTCAGGAACATATAGTCGCAGCGGTCGCGATGGTAGGCAACCTCCGAAAACGAATGGCAGCTTGCCGAAACGAGTCCCCGCCACCCCGCGGGTGGTTCGGGCTCGCGGAAATTGAGGTGCACGCCGCCCACGCCAAGCTCCGCGGCCATATCGAAATGGCTGTGAATCGAAAGCCGTTCGCGCAGATTGAGGGGAATGTCGCCGATGAGCCGCGCCACGTTAGCCGCGCTTTCGCCCGGCTTGCGTATGTGCACCCTCCACCATCCGCGTTCAAGGAGAGCCGCTATGCGGGGCGCCTCGCCGGGGTAAATCTTCTCGGGGGTGACGGCTATTAGGCGGAATTCGTTATCTTTATAACTCATCCTCCGCACACTGCCGTGATTACCACCACTTTGTCGCCCTCGGCAAGGAGGGTTTCGTCCCATGCCGACTTTCTCACCACGCGGTCGTTGACAGCAACGGCGACCCCGGCCGCGGGAACGCCCCGCGACTTCAGCAACTCGCCCACCGACACGCGGTCGGAAGGGAGCCTCAATTCAGTCTGATTATAAAAAATGTTCATAACCAACGGTTTAAATATAATCAGGGGAGCCACTTGAAGCCCGTTAACCGATAGCTATGAACTGCAAAAAAGTAACAAAATCCTTTCGGCGGAATTGCCCGCATCAAGTTCATAGGGTATGCTCTCAGCCGCCGGCATGCGCCACGCGGCACCCCTTTTGTCTTTCATCCGCAAAAGTAACCATTTCGTCCCACTTTCCCAAAACTTTCTCGCGTTTGCAATAAAACGACGCCCCGCCGGTTGCCGTCGGGGCAGCCTGCGAGGCGTTGATAAGTTGTTAATTCTGTTGGGGTTATTCGCCGTAGTACTTCTGGAAGAAGCCCTGGGGACGACCGCAGACGGGGCAACCCTTGGGCGCGTCCTTGCCTTTGGCAACATATCCGCAATAGCGGCACTGCCAAAGGGTTTCGGGGCTGTCGGAGGTGAAGAATGTGCCGGTTTCAACCCTCTCCTGCAGACGGCGGAAACGCGCTTCGTGGAATTTCTCTACGTCGGAAATGTTGCGGTAGAGAGCGGCGATGGCGGGAAAACCCTCCTCTTCGGCCTTGTCGGCAAACGAGGCGTAGAGGTCGGCCCACTCATCGTGCTCGCCGGCAGCGGCCTCGGCGAGGTTGCGCTTGGTGTCGCCGATCGGGCCGGCGGGATAAGCGGCTGTTATTTCGAGCATGCCTTCGTCGAGCATCGAGAAGAAGCGCTTGGCATGGGCCAGCTCCTGCTCGGCGGTTTCCATAAAGATGGCGGCAATCTCCTCGTAGCCCTCTTTCTGCGCCACTTCGGCAAAAATGGTGTAGCGGTTACGGGCCTGTGACTCGCCGGCAAACGATTTCAGAAGGTTTTTCTCGGTTTCAGTGCCTTTAATTTTTTTCATATCAGTCAGTTGTTAGTTCCTTGTTATTCTAAGGATAGAACAACCGATTATGAAAAAAGGTTCAGGGGGGCTCAAAGCGAGTCGAGGTCGAGATAGAGGCGCTGGATGGCGGCCTTCCCCTGATCGAGGCGCAGCGGGGCCTCGGGGCCGGCAAGCCTTTCGGGCTGGTCGCTGTCGAGGTTGAAAACCACCGTGTCGCGGGGGGTTATGACACCCAGGCGGTCCTTCTGCGCGAAAAACGCCGCCGAGGGGGTGCGCGGGTCGAGCAGGTCGCGGCTGAAGCGGAACTCGCCTGCCGGGAGGCCGAGGGCGCTCAGCAGGGTCGCCGCGAGGTCGGTCTGATTGCCCACGCGGTCAACCACCTGGCCGCGGCATTCGAGGGCACCCCCCACCATGACCATCGGCACCCGGTGGCGCTCCACGATGTCGTCGAGGCCGGTGGGCCACGCTCCGTAATGGTCGGGAACGGCGATCACTAGCGTGTTGCCCCAGGCGGGGAGCGTGCGCAGCGAGTCGACGAAAGCCGTCAGGCAGCTGTCGGTGAAGGCGAAGGCATTGCGCCGGGGCTTGCCGGCGAAGCGCGGATTGGCGTAGGGCACCTCGAAGGGCTCGTGGGAGCTCGATGTCTGAATCACAGTGAGCCTCGGGTCGCTGTCGGCCGGTTGGCCTCGGCGGGCGCTCATATCGGCCCACACGCGGTCAAAAAGGCGGTCGTCGTGCGCGCCCCACTTGCTCAGCTTCTCGCCTACGGGGAAATCCTTGTCGGAAACCACCTTGTCGAAGCCCATGCACATCAGGTAGGCCATCATGTTGAAGAAATTGGCGTCGCCCCCATAATAATAACTGAGGCGGTAGCCCCCTTTGTCGCGCATCACGCGGGGAAACGACGGCAGGTGCTCGATTTTGTCGACATATTTCATCACCGACACCGTCGGAGGGCCGGGAAAGGCACTCAATATGGCCGGAACACCGCGGTCGGTGCGGAAACTACTGGCATACAGGTTGCTGAACAACAGCCCCTCGCGCCCGAGCGAGTCGAGCCCCACGGCAACGGAGTCGCCTCCGAGCGACGGCATGAGGTGGCTCGAAAAGCTTTCGAGAATCACCAGCACCACGTCGGGGCGCTGGGTGCGCAGCAGGCGCTCGCAGGGTATAGCCGTGGCCGAGCTGTCGGCCTCCTCGCCGGGAGCAAGCAGCGAGGCCGCGAGCCTGTCGGCATCGTCGCGGCTGAAATATTGAAATTGCGAGTCGAAATCGCTCTGATGTGTAGCCGAATAGAGGAGCGAGAACGCCGGATTGGTTGCCGCATGGTTCAAGCGTATGTCGTGCGAGAAATAGCAGCGGCTCAAATTCATAGTCGACACGGTGAAGCTGCCGCGGATCGGAATGAAGAGAAAAGCCGTGGCCACAACCGTCACCACAGGTGCCAACCAGCGGCGGCGCTCAGCCGGAACAACCTCAATTTTTCCAGCTCCAAGGCTCAGCACGAGCCAGTTGAGCAACCCCGAGGCAATCCACGCCGCGAGTCCGGCAACCACCTCCCACCACCTGGCCGAAGCCATCGCCGCGGCAGGCGACGTTGAGAAATAGAAGAGCGGAGTGGTGTCGAGCCGGAAACCCCAATAGCCGTAGAGAAGCAGGTCGAGGCAGTAAATAGCCCCCAAAAGCGCCGAAATGAGTCCGAAATAAACGTCGAGCGCCACCCGGGGCCAACGGCGGCGCGTGGCCGCCTCGGCGGCGATGAGCAGCCCGGGCACCACCGACAGATAGCCGGCCACCGACATATCCATCGAAAGCCCGTGGAGCATCACCTGCCCTATCGACCCGAGCAAATCAGGCATCCTGAACGCCATGAACACCAGCTTCCACACCGCCATAATGGCCGTGAAACTGATGAACACGGCAACCAACTTCACCAAAGCCTTCCTCATC
>CAYTBH010000087.1:0-9011 GCA_964435935.1 uncultured Alistipes sp. | reverse complement strand
TATCCTACGAACTGATGCATTCTGTCGCTGAGCAGCGCGAGATGATTGAGCGCGACGGGTTCGCGATGCCGAAGACCGCTGGCACGAGCATGCGCCCCCTGCTATGGGGTGGGCGGCACCGCGTCGTGGTGGTGCCATTGGCAGGCGAGCCGTCGGTGGGCGATATGCTTTTTTTCGCATACAGGCTCCCGAGCGGCAAGGTGACCAACGTGGTGCATCGGTTGGTTAGGATCGAGGATGCTGCCGATGGACGACAGTACATCACCCGCGGCGACAACTGCTTGAACTGTGAGGTTGCGCGCCGGGCCGATATCCTTGGCCGCGTGGCCGAGGTTCATCGTCTGTCGGGCTGGCGGCCATGGGACGCTGTTCCGGCGAAACGGTTTTCGGTGACCAGCCGGGCTTACAGGCTTTACAGAGGCCTGTGGAGCGCCATTTGGCCGGCTCGCCGACTTTACTACCTGCTACGCGCGCATGCCAACGGCCTGCGAGTGCGGTTACAGTCAATATTCAAGAAATGAAAGAGTTATTTATAGTCGCTCAAAACGCGTTCAGTGTGTCGGTGCCCGATGGCCTCGCTGCCTGGGAGGCGCTCAAGCCGCGCTACGGCGTGTTCGCAGCCCGGGAGGCCGCGCGCCCCGTGCTGGAGGTGGAGGTGCTGGTCGGGCGGATGCCGCGCCGCGCTGCCGAGGTTATCTACGAGCCTGAGCACGCCGGCATCGGGGCGATCACGTCGCGCGCCTCGCGGCTTGGGGATGGCAGCCTCGCCGTGGAGTTTATGCACATTGATGACCCGACTACGCGCCTGTGGCTCACGATGCCGCCGGAGCTGGACCGCGCCGAAATACGCATTGCGCCCGATGGCTACGAGAACGACGAGTATTTCCTGACCCACGCCCTGATGATTGCCTACATGCTCGCGACAAGCGGCAACGGCACGCTGCTGATTCACTCGGCGGCGGTGATAAACGATGGGCGCGCCTATCTCTTCCAGGGGAAGAGCGGCACGGGGAAGAGCACCCACGCACGGTTGTGGACGCGGCACGTCGCCGGGACCGAGCTACTAAACGACGACCACCCGGTGATTCGCTTCACGGCAGACGGGTTGGCGACGGCCTACGGCACGCCGTGGAGCGGCAAGACTCACTGCTATCGCGACGCGGCAGCCCCGGTGGGGGCGTTCGTGCGCATCGTCAGGGGGGAGGAGAACGAGCTGCGGCGACTCGCGCCACTGAGGGCGTTCGCGTCGCTAACCTCCTCGGTGTTCTTTATGCCGTTTGTGAGCGATTCACTGCGCGAAAAGCGCCACCGCGCCATCGAGCGCCTCGCGGCCTCGGTGCCCTGCTACGAGATGCACTGCCGCCCCGACGCCGCCGCGGCCCTCACTTGCCATCAGGGAGTTGGGAGTTTAGGAGTTTAAAAGTTTAAACTCCCAGACTTAAAGCTCTTAAACTAACCCCTCCTAAACTCTTAAACCAAAGCCTTTTAAACTAAAAATTGATATGAAGATAAAGAAAGGATTCACTCTGCGCACCGTGATGGGGCAGAACGTAGTGTTGGCCGAAGGGAACAACTCCGACAGCTTCGGCAAGATGATCACGCTCAACAAGTCGGCCGCGATGCTGTGGGAAGCGTTGAAAGGAAAGTCGTTTGAAGTGGCCGACGCTGCTGCCCTGCTTGTGAAGCACTACGGCATCGACCCCGCGCAGGCCCAAGCCGACGCCACCTACATCACCGACCTCATGGCCGAGAAAGGCCTCCTCGACCGCTAACCTTCAATCCTTCAACCCCTCAACCTCCCCCCCTTTGGCCGGAGGCCAACTCACCCACTGTGCCGAGGCGTCAGCCGAGGATCCCCAGCTCCCCAGCTCCCCTCTCAACCTCTCCCCCCTTCAACCCCTCAACCTTTGGCCCTCGGCCAACTCCTTCTCGGCCAACTCTAATAGAGCTCTTGCATGTCGGCAATCCAGCGCTTCATCGTCTCGCGCAGCGAGGCCGGGCTGAGCACCTCGACCATCGCCCCGGCTTGGAGCAATTTCATCACAAAGTCGTAGGTTGGGGCGAGGTACAGCTCGAAGTCGGCATGCGTGCCGCGGTCCTCGATAAGCCGCTGGCTGTGGTGGAGCGGCAGCGACTCGAGGTAGTGCTTATGGTGCTCGTTGGCGCGGATCACGATTCTTTCGGGCTTCACGGCGCTGTCGACCACGATGCCGAAGGCCGTGTCGAAGAAAGCCGCGGCGTCGAAGTCGGGAGGCAACTTGAACCTCTCGGAAGTGATTTCGATTCGCTCCACACGGTCGAGAGCGTAGACCCGTATGTCGTCGTAGCCAATGTTGCGGGCCACCACATACCAGCGGTTTCCAAACAGCTTCACGCAGTAGGGCTCGATGGGGAAAGTGTGGCCGCTGGGCTTACGAAAGGAGCGGTAGGTGACGTTAACCACCCGGTTCTCCCTCATGGCCTCCAACAGCGGGGTGAGATGTTCGCGCCCCGAGGGGATTTCCTCAACCAGTATTCGCCCCTTGAGCGAGAGGTTCTCGCCGATGATGTTGCCCGCGGCAAAGGAATCGAGCATCCACTTTTTGAGCTTGTCGTGGTCGATATCCTCGGGATTGGCGATGTAGTAGAGGTAGCCCCCCTTGGTTTGGCAACGGATGTCGATTGAGAACTGGTTGTAGATGGCCGCGCGCCAGCGGTTGAACGTGGCGCGGTGGAGCGGCCTGTAGTCGCTCAACTCCTTGGCTCGCTCCCAGCGGGCCGAGAGCTCCTTGTGGGAGATTTTGCCCGCCCGACGAATCGTTTCAATAAGCCAGGTGTATTTTTGAAGCTGGTTCATGCGTTTGGTGTGATGGTGCCGCAAAGATAGCGATAACCTGTATCATTCAGCGCGCCACCCGGCGAAAAAATCAGCAGGGCGGCTATCGGGTTTCTTTATAGACCTTTATGGGACTTTTTTCTGGCGTTTTAATTGGGAAGGTCCTAAATTTAGTTATAATCCATAGTGAACCTGCGGGGCATAAATTATGTTATATAAGTGTAATTTAAAATTACTTCCCTCCGCAACGAGGTTTATCTCATATCCCTGTGAGACATCATCGGAATATCTGACACAATCGCACTTGCCCGAAGGAATGACGAAATAATAAATAAAAACTATGGACGAATTTATTGGATCTCATTTCATTTACACCTACGACAACGGGTGGATGTACGAACTTTATGTGAAGAACGAAAACACGGTCGACTACCGAATACACAGCGGAATGGTCGGCGGCCGATGGGTCAGAGACCAGAAAGCCGACATTGTGAAACTCGCCGATGGTGTCTACAAAATTTCATGGACCGAGCCGACCGGCACCGACGTAAGCCTGAACTTCATGCCTGAGCAGAACAGGCTGCACGGAGTGATTTTCTTTCCGAAATGGGTGCAGGAACATCCCGAAATCACAGTATGTTACCAAAACGAGCACATTCCATTAATGGAGGAGAGTCGCGAGAAGTATGCCACCTATCCCAAATACGTTGTGCCGGAGTTCGGTAAAATCTTCTACTCGAAGAACGAAGGCGCGAACAACGAGAAAGTGATTTCGCAGGATCCTTACGAGGGGATGGTCGACGACATCGTAAGCGGTAGATTGAGCTTCACCGACTAATCATAAATGTAATGGCAAGTGCCGGCATTCGTTCCTGCACCTTGCCATTTCTCAGATAAATATATGAAAAAGAAACTTTTAACAGCGTTTGCCGCAATCATGGGACTTTTTTCTGCCACCGCCCAAACAACCGACACTCTCCGCATTGAAGGAGCTGTGGGTAAACTGTTTACCATCGTCGAGCGCCCGGCAGCGTCGGGGAAAGTGCCGGTGGTGATACTTTGCCACGGGTTCAGTGGCAACTGCCAACGACCGTTTATCAACGACCTGTCGGCCAGCATCGTGTCGCAAGGAATGGCCACAATTCGCTTTGACTTCAATGGCCATGGCCGCAGCGACGGCGAATTCAAGGATATGACGGTGCTAAACGAGATTGACGACCTGAAAGCCGTGATCGCGTGGGCGCAAAAGCAACCTTGGGTAAAGGATATCAGCCTTGTGGGCCACTCGCAGGGCGGGGTAGTGGTAAGCATGGTCAGCGGCGAGCTCGGCGACAAAGTGGTTAAGGCCGAGGTTCTGCTGGCCGCCGCGGCGGTGCTTCGCGATGACGCTCTGCGAGGCAACACTATGGGAGCGCATTATGACCCCTGGAATTTCAGAGGCGATTATGTTGAGTTGCCCCATTCGCCCGAGGCCGGCGCGCTGCTTCTTGGCAAGAACTATGTTGAGACAGCACTCCGCCTGCCAATTTACGAAACCGCGGCCAACTATACCGGCCCGACACTGATTGTGCAAGGGACCCACGACCAGGTTGTGCCCTACACCTATGCCGAGCGCTACAATGAGAAAATCGCCAACAGCGAGTTGAAGCTCATTCCCGATGAAAACCATGTGTTCTCCCAAACCTCGAAGGAGACCTCGGTTCTCGTGGCCGACTGGCTGCACAAGGTGTTGTTCTAAACGATTGCCGAGATTAAAAACCGATTGCCGAGATTAAAAACCGATTCTTTTGTAGACGCAATCGCGGCCTCGGCTGAACTTATACCCGGGATTAGTGGTTCTATAAAAGAATGAACAAAATATTCTTTCGAACAAATATGGCACACTCAATATTCAAAAGCGTTTTAACCGCTTTATCAATTACTTTAGGTACTTTTATTATGAACGCGCAAACATCATACATCTTTCTCGCACCAGGTGTCGAGGAGGTAGAGGCGACAGCGACGATCGACGCGCTTCGCCGAGCAAATATGCCCGTTACGGTTGTGGCGGTATCAGACAATCTGCAGGTTAAAGGAGCAACAGGGCAAACGCTCGTTGCCGACTCCCTGATTTCGGAGGTTAACACCGCCGATGCCGACTGGTTGATTATTCCCGGAGGAGACCCCGGGGCGCAGAACCTCTTTGCCAACAGCGATGTCAGGGACAAGATTATGGCCCATTATCAGAAGAACGGCCGCATAGCTTCGATTTGCGCCGGACCCGCCGTTGTGCTCGCTCCGCTCGGAGTGCTCAAAGGGAAGAAAGCCACATGCTATCCCGGACTCGGAGACGCCATCAACTCAAACGGTGGCGAGTATGTGAAACAGACCGTTGTTACGGAACCGAACCTGATTACCTCTGAAGGTCCCGGTACCACATTGCCATTCGCCATCGAGATTATTCGTGCGACCAAAGGCGATGACGCGGCGCAGGCCGTGGCTGCAGGGATGCTCGTAAATTAAGTATCATAACATCATATACCAATGCCCGGGTGGTCACCTCGATAGGTGACTTCCCGGGCATTGCGATTATGCAGGCTGCCTTCCCGCGCGGTATGAAAGGTAGTCAGCGCTTTAACTCCCTTACGATGTGGCGTATAGCCGCTAAAGGGGAGTAAAGCAGCATTCTCGGCCCGGAATACCGCATAACTATGCGCATCCTCTCGCGCATTTCAGGATTATAGCAGTGAACAGCGCATTTGCGACAAGTGGGCTTCGCGTTCCCTTTTGGGCAAAGCGACAGCCGTGAATGGGCATAGCGCAATAGCTCTGCGCATTCCGGGCAAAGCGTCCTGTTCCCCTCCCTGCGACGGCAATATATCCCGACCATTCGGGTGACAACACGTTTCTCTTCTCCGATTCGAGTCATTTAGAGCCGTATTTTTTCTCGAAGATTTCATAGTGTTCCTCGCCCCATTGGAGCATCATATCGATGATGGGGAGCAACGACTTGCCAAGGCCGGTAATCTCATATTCGGAGCGGGGAGCCAATTCCGGGAATATTTTCTTTGTCACCAATCCATCCTCCACCATATCTTTCAGCTGAATGTCAAGAACCCGCGGAGCGGCTTCGGGCAGACACCTATGCAGCTCGCTCGGACGCATCGGGGTGCCCGAACGAAGTTCGTCGAGAATGCACGATTTCCATTTTGACTCAATCAGACTCATCGTTAGTCTTAGAGGGCAGTCAAGGTCGACGGGTATTTTCTTTTCGTATCCCATGATTTGTATTTGTTCTGCGAATTTACGGAATCTTTCTGATTATCAGTATACCGAATAATTTTTCGGTATATGAATAATTTTTCGGTACTTGTGAATACCACTATACCATATTAATTTTGTGACCGAAAAGCTAACTAAAAATCAATGATTTATGAGGGACCAAATAAAGGAATACGACGCCGTGGCAAAAGCCGCGGAAAAGTTCGTGAAAAGCGTTGCCGAAGGCAATAGCGAATATGCCAGGACTCTGTTCACCGAAGATGCCGTGCTCTTCGGCATTCTTGACGGAGCGTTGGAACGTGGTTCAATCAATCAATTTTACCACAATGTCGATACCGTTGGAGCCGGAGATAATTTCAAGGCCCGTATTGATGTGCTCGCCGTAGAGGAAACTGTGGCGGTTGTGCGTGTTCTCGAAGAAGGGTGGGGCGGCCGCATTGACTTTACCGACTTCCTACTGCTTCTGAAGCTCGATGGTGAATGGCGCTGCGTGGCAAAAGCCTACAATCAGAACTCCAATACAATCAAATAATTAGTTAATCCATATAAAAACCGGCAAGACTCGAGATTTTCAAGAGTCTTGCCTGTTTTTGTTATTTTGCGGAAGGATAGGGTGGTGGGTTATTTCAGCGTGCCGTATTGAGCATCGTTGACGGGTTCAAGCCATTCATTGGAGGTGTTTTCGCCGTCAAGTTCAAATGCGAGATGCGCGAACCAGCTGTCGGCAGCCGCGCCATGCCAGTGTTTCACATTGGCCGGAATGTGGATAACTGTGCCGGGCAGTATTTCCACGGCAGGCTTGCCCTCTTCCTGATACCAACCGCGGCCAGCCACACCTACAAGCATCTGCCCTCCACCTTTTGTTGCCCTGTGGATATGCCAGTTGTTGCGGCAACCGGGTTCGAAAGTCACGTTGAAGAACTTTATCTGTTCAGTTGAGATTGGGGCGAGATAACTTTGGCCGATGAAATATTTCGCGTATGCCGTGTTGGGCTCGCCGATAGGGAAAAACATCTGTTTCTGGAATTCAGCCTTGGCGTCGTCGCCATGGATGTCGTCGTTCCACACCTCTTTTGCGAGGCGGAATGCGGCCCAAGCCTTCGGCCAACCGGCATAGAACGCTATATGAGTGATGATCTCAGCGGCTTCAGTGCGGGTGATTCCGTTTTTCTTTGCTTCCTGGAGGTGGAATGTCAGCGAGGAATCGGTAATGCCCTGAGATATGAGCGAGGTGATTGTCACAAGGCTGCGGTCACGCAACGAAAGGAGGTCATTGCGGCTCCATACTTCGCCAAAAAGTATGTCGTCGTTTAGGTGGGCGAATTCGGGCGCGAACTCGCCAAGCTGCGCGCGTCCGGCTGTCTGTACAATTTTCTGTTGTGCCATAATGCTTAATGTTAATGTCAATATCAATGAAAGGATGGAGGCTCTTTTCATACCTTATTTATTTGAGTTCGTGATTTTTGCTGCCGGGAGTCAGCGCATCTATGTCTCAGATGGGATTATCTTCATATCCCTTAATATTGCCATTTCGTTATCCTCCAAAAGAATATGGCGCTTTTTGTCCTCCGGGGTGGGGCTTGATAACCCCTCTTGCGCGAGGAAGCTGCTGATGATGTCGATGGGAGTGCGTTTGTATCTTCGTGCCAGATAGAGCACCACCTCATCTTCGCACACGTCAGGGGGAATCAAAATCTCGTTCGTCATATCGCTGTGCTTTTTTGACAATGCGAAATTAACGTTTTCGCCGCAATCCAACGTATCAATTATGCGGTGCTTCCAACCAATTTAACGGAAATAGCGCATTTCACCCAGTGAATCATATTATTGTTGCTATCTTTGCAATGGATATGAAAAAGATACTCAAAGTAAATTACCCCGGCGATTACAGCGCGTATCTCGGCCAGACCGACCGGCACAAACTGGTGAGCGTTATTGATTACAACGCCTTGTCGCCTGTACGTTCAAGCCTGAACAATTATGGGGTGTATGCGATATTTCTGCGAGATGATGATACGGTTAACCTGCAATATGGATGTGGAAAGTATGACTACAAGGAATCCACGCTGTTGTGCGTGTCGCCAGGCCAGATAGGGGGCAAGGAGGACGATGGCGACACGATTTCAATTTCAGGTTGGGCGTTACTTTTTCATCCCGATCTTTTGCGCGGGACCCGGCTGGAGAAACAGATCCATGAGTATTCCTTTTTTGACTACCACATCAACGAAGGCCTTCACATGAATAAGGAGGAGCACGACATAATCGTATCGTTGCTGAAAGCAATTCAGAAGGAAACCGAGGAGGAGCCTGATGTTGAACAGGATGAAATAATCATTGGCTATATCAATGTTTTGCTCAAATACTGCGAGCGGTTTTACAACCGGCAGTTCGTGACGCGGAGGAAGGAAAATTCCGATATACTCGCGCGTTTTCAGGATACGTTGTCGGCCTACTATGCCGATGGTCGTCAGCTGGAGCATGGAATCCCCACCATCCAATATCTGGCCGACCGCCTGTGCATGTCGCCCAACTATCTCGGCGACTTGATAAAGCGCACCACTGGAGATACTGCAGGAAACTATATCCGAAATTTCCTTGTCCTGCAGGCCAAAAACGGCCTCGCCGCGGGCAAGACAATCTCCGAAGTGGCATACGACATCGGCCTGGAATACCCACAGCATCTTAGCCGGATGTTCAAAAAACAAACGGGTATTACGCCGTCGGAGTACTTGCGGCAGGTAAAGGGTTGATATGTCGCCAATCACCAATCAGCGGGTTTGCCTCTTAAGCCATTGGGCGATGTAAGCGATGGTTGAATCAGCTGTTTCGGTGAATCCATGATTTTTCCTTTCCACCAACTTTAACTCGGCCTTAGGCATAACTTCGGCGTACCGTATCGCGCTTTGTTCTCCGGGACAAACGAGTCATCATAGAT
>CAYTBH010000086.1:0-9471 GCA_964435935.1 uncultured Alistipes sp. | reverse complement strand
TGGCGCATGCCCGGAGGGGGGCCGCCGGGGCCGCGTCCGCCAGGACCGCCGGGACCGCCCGGGAAACCGCGCCCCGCGTCGCGCGACTGGGGCTCGCGTCCTTTGCCAAACGTGTTGAAGCGATAGGTGAAGGTGAGCATGAAATAGCGCGTCAGCGAGTTGTATTCCGTGTTGTCGATGTAGTTGGCCGAAACCGTGCGGCGCACCGTCTGGCGCTGCTGCAGCAGGTCGTAGCCTTTGAGCTGGATGGTCGCCGCATTGCCGGGGAGGAACTGGTAGGAAATCGACGCGTTCCACATCCACTCGTTCTGGTCGTAACCGGCGGCATAGCCCGTCGAAGCGGTGTAGTTGAGGTCGGTGGCCAGCACTATGCCGAAGGGGGTGTAGTAGGTGGCGTTGAAGCCGCCGCCGTAGTTGTGGATTGTGGTCGAGGCTATGCGGTCGAGGCTGTTGTGGGAGTAGTTGACGCGGTAGTTGGGTCGCAGCTCCAGCTCGAGGTTCTTGGGGCGGAACGCGATCGAGGGGCTCTCGGCAAACATCAGCGACCCTGAGCGGTTGAAGAGGTTGTTGTTGTAGCCTGCCGACTGGCGGTACATCACGAACATGTTGTTGTTGAACGACCAGAGTTTCGACGCCCCCAGCGGCTGCGAGAACATGTTCATCAACCGCGCGTTCCAAACGCCGTTGACATTCTCGTAGTATGTCACGCGGCCGCCGCTTTCCTTGTTCGACACCGTGCGCGAGATAATCGAGTTCTGCTCGAGGTTCACATCGAGCATCGCCATGATCGAGCGCTGGTGCTCCTGGTTGAAATTCTGGAAGCGGGCCATCAGGTGGTGGTTGAACGTCGGGTCGAGCGACGGGTTACCCACGACGACGTTCAGCGGGTTGGAATAGTCGGGCACGGGCTGTAACTGCTTCATCGAGGGTTGCGACGAGCGGCCATAGTAGTTCATCGTCAGCGACGTCTGCTTCGACCACTTGTAGCGGAAGCGCAGGAAGGGGGCGTAGTTCCACACCCAGCGCTCGGGGATGCTCTTGTCGGAGCGGGTGAGGTTCTCTGACTTCGACATCGACGGCACCACGGCCACACCCACGTCGAGGTTATAGAGCTTGTGCACCCGCTTGTAGCCAAGGCGCACCTCCTGGGTCATGAAGTTGTTGCGGAACGAGTTCGAGAGCGTGTCGTTGTAGAGCCAGGGCGAGTAGAAGGGGGCGCCCATAGGGCCGTCGTCGTAGATAATCTGGCGGCGCGAAACCTCCTTGTCGGCGTTGTTCCAGCGATATTGCACTCGGTAGCTCAGAGTGAGGAAGTTGCCGCGGCTGGCGTCGCCCAGGGGCTCGGTCCAGCTCACGCGGGCGGTGACGTTGTTGGCCCAGGTGTGCGATTTGGAGTATTCGTCGTAGGAGTCGACCGAGTCGTTCTCAAACTTGTTCTTCAGGCGGTAGAACACGTTGTAGGTGTAGGCATCCTCGTCCTCGTGCACGTTGGAGAAGCGGTAGTTGCCCATCAGCGAAAACGAACGTCCGGGGCGCGACTTGAAGTTGTGGTTGTAGATTATGCGGCCTCCGAACTCCCACGACTTGCCGTTGTCCCACGAGTCGTTGCGGCTGTCGTTCACCAGCGCGTCGCGGCCAATGTAGCCGCTGTAGAGGGTGTCGGTGGCAAACGACGTGGAGTTGTTCTGGTTATACGACAGATAGGGGCGGAAGTCGAAGGTGTTGAACGAGTCGGGCTTCCATTCGATGCGGAAGTCGGCGCGCACGTTGTGACCCTTGTCGCGGGTGTTCTTCAGCGAGTTGTCGTAGGAAGCCGAGTCGGGGAAGAGGTATTCGCGGTTCTGGCGGGTGCGGGTGTGGAGGTTGGTGTGCGAGTAGAGCACGTTGCCCCCCACGCGGATAATCTCGTCCTTGCCCACGTTGAAGTTCACGCCGAACGACTGCGACTCATTGATGCCCTGGCTGCCGCCGAAACGGCGGAAACGCGAGCCGTTGCCGTCGGTGAACCCAAGGTCGTTGGTGTTGTTGGCCGAGCCGAGGAAGGTAATCTGGTTGCCGTTCCAGAAGCGGTTGATGTTGAAGGTGCCCTGGTAGCGCTTGTCGGTGCCGTAGCCCCCCTCGACGGTGCCGAACCACCCGTTTTTCATCCCCTTTTTCACAGTGAGGTTGATCACGGTTTCGTCCTCGCCGTCGTCAACGCCCGTCAGGCGCGCCAGGTCGCTCTTGCGGTCGACCACCTGCAGCTTGTCGACCATGTTGACCGGGAGGTTTTTCGAGGCCACTTTCGGGTCGTCGGCAAAGAACTCCTTGCCGTCGACCAGGATTTTCGTCACCTCCTTGCCGTTGACCGTGATTTTGCCCTCGGAGTCGACCTCGGCGCCGGGGAGGCGCTTCAGCAGGTCCTCCACAACGGCGTTGGGCTGCGTCTTGTAGGAGTCGGCGTTGAACTCGATCGTGTCCTCCATCACCTTGATGGGGGTTTTCACGCCGATCACCGTCGTTTCCTGGAGCATCACCGACGACTCGCTGACGCGCAGCGTGTCGGCCGACGCGTTGCCGCCGCGCACATTGACGTTGGCAAACGCCTTGTTATAGCCGATGTAGCCAGCCTCCACGATGTAGCGGCCATTGTTCACGCCCGCGATGTTGAAGCGGCCGTCGAGGTCGGCAACGCCGCCGCGCACAAACGAGCTGTCGCGACGCGAAAGGATTCTCACCGTCGCGTCGGGCATCGGAGAGCCCTCAAGGTCGGTGACCACGCCCGTGATATTGAATGCCGCCGCGGCAAGAGCCACCGCCCCGACGGGCAGGAACAGCAAACGCCGCAGCGCGTTATTGTGATTTGTATTGTAAGCCATTGCTGAGTGAATGCGAAATTTTTGGCAAAATTACTCAATTTTCTTGGGAAACCACCTTTAAGACCCCGCCCCAGCCCCAAAGTTTAAACATCCCTCCCCACAAATTCAACAAACCCGCCATATCACCCGACCAACACCTCGCCAACCCCGTCCATTCCCGCCGACCCTGGTTTGTTAAAAAAACTTTAAACACGCCTCTCCGCTTGCGACTGCTCTATTTTGATGCTTACCTTTGAAAAAACCACTAATGAGCGGTTTACAAAAAGTCAACAGGCTGTTGACTTTTTCGACCCCGAAGCTTCCGACGGGATTCTGACAATGCCGTTCGAAAGACGACACAATAGTTGAATGGTCGTTTGAAGGAATCGACCGCCCGATAGGCGTGGCTGAGTATGAGAGGGAAATCAAACAGCTGCTCAACCACCTGCCAACCGCGGAGCAAATCAAGCATAACATATAGCGGGCGTTTCAAACGCGAAAAGCGCCCCGAAAGATGTCGGATCTCTTTCGGGGCGCTTTTTCTATGAGCTATGCCGGCGCCCTGGGAGGCGGCGCGGCACGGCGGGTCAGTCAATCATGTCGATGGGGATGGCGACGATGCGCGAGTTGTTGGCTCGGATGAAGTTGAGGATTTCCGAGCGCACCTCCGAGGGCTCGATGTCGGCCTCGATGCGGCGCATGGCGTTGTAAAGCGATATGCCGCTCTGGTAGATGTTGCGGTAGGCTTTGGCGATGTCGTCGATCTGCTGGTCGGAGAAATCCTTCTTGCGCATGATGTAGGCGTTGATGCCGAAGTAAACCGCAGGGTTGTGGGCGATGATCACATAGGGGGGCACGTTGCCCGAGATGCGGCAACCGCCCTTGATGAGCACCCATTTGCCCACTTTCGAGCCTTCGTGAAGCACGCAGTTGGACGACAGGATGGAGCATTCGTCGATTTCGCAGTCGCCGGCCACGGTCGAGCCGTTGCCCAGCACGCAGCGCCCCATCACCTTGGTGTCGTGGCCCACATGGGCGTCGGCCATGATGAAGGTGTCGTTGCCGATGGTTGTGGCACCCTCGGGACGGATGGCGCGGTTGATAATCACATGCTCGCGGATGATGACGTTGTCGCCGACCTCGCAGCGGGTGTCCTCACCCTTCCAGCGGAAGTCCTGGGGTTCGGCCCCGACGATGGCTCCCTGGAACACGCGGCATTTCTTGCCCATGCGTGTTCCGCGCATGACGGAGGCGTAGGGGAAAATCTCGCAGTCGTCGCCGATTTCGACATTTTTGTCGATGAAGGCGAACGGGTGTACGGTGACGTTGTTTCCGAGCTTGGCGGAGGGGTCAACGAATGCAAGAGGGCTTATCATGATTTGTTGGTGTTTTTAATGGTCGGGAATTGATGGGTTACCGTCCTCCGCCAAGGCTCTGGTAGAGGCTGATGAGGGCGCGGTCGCGGGCGAGCTCGGTCGAGAGGTAGTTCATCTGGGCCGAGAGGAGCGACGACTGGGCGGTGAGCACCTCGAGATAGGTTGTCGAGCCGCCGTTGTAGGCAAAGAGGTCGTTGGTGTAGTCAACAGCCTTCGTCAGCGCGTCGACCTGCTTAACGAGGAGCTGCGACTTCTCGGTCTGCTTGTCGTAGTTCACGAAATTGTCCTGAACCTCGGCCGCGGCGGCAAGGAGCTTGTAGCGGAAGTTGTTGAGCGCCTGCTGCTGCTGCGCCTTCGAGCCCTTGAGGTTGGCGATGTTGGCGCCGCGCGAGAAGAGGGGGGCCGTCAGCGAGCCGACGAGGTTTTCAAACCACTTGCCGGGGTTCATGATGTAGCTGCCCACCGAGTTGGTGAACCCGCCGTTGGAGGTGAAGGTGAGGGTGGGGTAGAAGTTGGCGCGGGCCGAGTTGGTGGCGTAGTAGGCCGCGGCGAGGCTCTCCTCGGCAGCTTTCACATCTGGGCGCTGGGCAAGCTCGCGCATGGGCACTCCGTCGCGCACGATGGCGGGAATCTCCATGTGGGCGGCCTCGGGGATGGCGTAAGCGCGGGGTCCTTCGTTGAGCAGCAGGGCGAAGGTGTTGTTGGCGGCGTCGAGCGAAGCCTCGAGCTCGGCAATCTGCGCGAGGATGCTGTAGTACTGGCCTTCGCTCTGCACCACGGCAGCCTCGGTTGTGCGGCCGGCCTCCTTGAAGTCCTTCATGGTCTGCACGCTCTGGCTCCACAGCACCGCTGTCTGGCGCGAAAGCGACAGCTGCGACTCAAGGCACGAGATGGAGTAGTAGGTGGTGGCAACCGCGCCGATGATTTGCGAGCGCACTGCCTGCTGATAGTCCTGCTGCAGGCGCAGTGCGGCCTCCGAGGCGCGCTTGCGGTTGAGGGTCTTGGCAAAGACATCGAACTCCCATGAAATCGACAGGGGGATGTTGTAGGTCTTCGACCAGTCGGTCATCCCGGGCACATCGTGGAACTTCGAGAGGTTGCCCTGGGCCGAGAGGGCCACCGAGGGGAGGTAGCTCAGGCGGGCGCCCAGCACGTTGGCGCGCGCCACCTCCACGTTGAGGCGGGCATTCTCGAGGTCGTTGTTGTTGGCCAGCGCGCGGGCAATGTAGTCCTGCAGCAGGGGGTCGGTGAACACCTGCTGCCATTGCAGGTTGCCGAAGGCGGCCGAGTCGGGGGTCTGCTTCGACACCTCGGCATACTCCCGGGTGTCGGGAGTGTCCGAGGGCATGTCGAATTTCTTATATATGTGGCACGACGAGAGCATCGACAGGGCCAAGCCTGTTGCCACGGTCAGTGCTATATTTCTGGAATTCATCTTGTTTTGTCGGAAATGTTAGCGTGAATACTGTTCGATTTCGCTCTCGATGGCGTCGTTGTTGGTGTCGCGCCACTTCAAGGGGGTGATTTTCTCCTGGATGAGCTGGAAGGCCACGAACAGGGCCGGAACGAAGAAAATCTGGAGCAACATGCCAATCAACATGCCGCCCACCGAGCCTACGCCCAGGGCGCGGTTGCCGTTGGCGCCGACGCCCGAGGCAAACATCATGGGCAGAAGGCCGATGATGAGGGCGAGCGACGTCATGAGGATGGGGCGCAGACGGGCCTCGGCACCCGAGATGGCGGCCTTCACCACCGACATGCCGGTGCGGCGGCGTTCGAGGGCGAACTCCACGATGAGGATGGCGTTTTTCGCCAGCAGGCCTATGAGCATAATCAACGCGATCTGCAGATAGATGTTGTTGGAGATGTCGAAGATGCCGGCGAAGATGAAGGTGCCCATGAGGCCGAAGGGAATCGAGAGGATAACCGCCCAGGGGAGGATGTAGCTCTCGTACTGCGCCGAAAGGAGCAGGTAGACAAACAGCAGGCAGAGGCCGAAGATGATGGCCGTGGAGTTGCCCGACTGGGTGCCCTCCTCGCGAGTCATGCCGGCGTATTCAAAGCCGTAGCCGGTGGGGAGCGCCTGGTCGGCAACGCGCTCGATGGCGGCCAGGGCCTCGCCCGACGAATAGCCCGGAGCGGGGTTACCAGTGACGGAAATCGAGGTGAAGAGGTTGAAGCGGTTGAGCAAGTCGGGGCCGTAGACGCGGCTGAGGGTCACGAAGTTCTCGAGCGAGGCCATCTTGCCCGAAGCCGAGCGCACCTTGATGTTCTTGAGGCTCTCCTCCGAGACGCGCGACTCGGGCGGAGCCTGCATCATCACGCGGTAGATTTTGCCGAAACGGTTGAAGTTCGACACATACATCGAGCCGTAGTAGCCCTGCAGGGTCGAGAGAATCGACGAGGTCGACAGGCCGGCCTGCTGCGCCTTGGCGGCGTCGATGTCGATGCGGTATTGCGGGAAGGTGGGGTTGAACGTCGTGTAGGCCACCTGGATTTCAGGCTGGGCGTTGAGCTGGGCGAGGAAGTTCTGGGTGATGGCGAAGAAGTCGTCGATCGAGCCGCCGGTCTTGTCCTGCAGCTTCAGCTCGAAACCGTTGGTCACGGAGTAACCCGTGATCATGGGGGGCGCGAAGGCAATCACGCGGCCATCCTTGATGAGCTGGCCCGTGGCGGCGTAAACGCGCCCGAGGATGGCGTCGACGTTCTCCGTCTTCATATTTCGCTCGCTCCAGTTCTTGAGCTTAACGATGAAGGTGCCGTAGGTAGCGCCCTGGCCGGCCACGAAGCTGTAGCCCAGGATTTTCTGGCTGAACTCCACGGCGGGAATCGACAGGATGATCTGGTCGACCTTGTCCATAACCTCGGCGGTGCGCTCCTGCGAGGTGCCCGCCGGCATGTCGACCATCACGAAGAATGTGCCGGTGTCCTCGTTGGGCACGAGCGCTGTCGGGGTGGCGTTCATGCGCCACACAAGAATGACGATCGAGATGGCGACAACAACGAAACTGGTGATTTTGTGGCGGGTGAAGAAGGAAACCCACTTGTTGTAGCCGCCGAGCACCTTGGCATAGACACGCTCAAACGACTCCTTGAATGCCTTGGTGAAGAGGCCGCACACGGCCAGCACGCCGCACACGCAGGCGATGATGCCCTTGAGCACGTTCTCGAAATCAAACCATCCAAGCACCATGAAAGTGATGGTGGCGCAGAGGAGGGCGAAGGTGCCGATGGGGAGCCACACTCGCTTCCAGCGCGAAGCCACGTTCTGGGCCACTGCCTGGCCGGCTGCCTTGTAGGCCTCGCCGACGCGTTTGCCGAGCGACTCCTGGTGCCCGGCCTGGTGGGGTTTGAGGAACACGGCGCAAAGCGCGGGCGAGAGGGTCAGCGCGTTCAGAGCCGAGAAACCGATGGCAATCGCCATGGTGAGGCCGAACTGCTGATAGAACACGCCGGCGGTGCCGGGCATGAACGACACGGGGATGAACACCAGCATCATGACCAGCGTGATGGAGATAATGGCGGTGCCTATTTCGTTCATCGCGTCGATCGAGGCCTTGCGCGAGCTCTTGTAGCCGGCATCCAGCTTGGCATGCACCGCCTCGACCACCACTATCGCGTCGTCGACCACAATCGCGATTGCAAGCACGAGGGCCGAGAGGGTGATGAGGTTAATCGAGAAGCCTATGATTTTAAGCACGAAGAATGTGCCGATCAGCGCCACGGGAATCGCGATGGCGGGGATGAGGGTCGATCGGATGTCGCCAAGGAAGAGGTAAACAACGAAGAACACCAGGATGAACGCCTCCAGAAGGGTGTGCAGCACCTTGTTGATCGAGGCGTAGAGGAAGTCGTTGTTGTTCATCGGGATGGCGAAGTTGAGGCCCTGGGGAAGGTCCTTCTTCATGCGCTCAACCTCGGCAAGACAGTCGTTGATAATCTGCGTAGCGTTGGAGCCGGCGGTCTGGAACACCATGCACATCGAGCCGGGGAGGCCGTTGAGGGTGTTGGCGAAGTCGTAGGTCACCTTGCCGAGCTCGACATCAGCCACGTCCTTGACGCGGAGCACCTCGCCGTTGGAGCTGGTGCGGATCACGATGTTGCCGAACTCCTCGGGCGTTTCGTAGCGGCCGCGGTATTTGATGGTGTACTGGAAGCTCTGGTCGCCCTGCGCGCCAAACGAGCCGGGGGCAGCCTCCACGTTCTGGTCGCTCAGGGCGGCCGCCACGTCGGAGGGGTTGAGGCCATACTGGGCCATAACCTCGGGCTTAATCCAAATGCGCATCGAGTAGTCGCCGCCGAAGCTCATCACGTCGCCCACGCCACGCACACGCTGAAGCACGGGGATAACGTTGATTTTTAGGTAGTTGTCGATAAACTCGCAGCTATAGCCGTCAGGGGTCTCGCTGTAGAGGGCCACGCCCAGGAGCATCGACGACTGGCGTTTCTGGGTGAGCACGCCCACCTTCGTCACCTCCGAGGGGAGGAGGTTCTGCGCCTTGGCCACGCGGTTCTGCACGTCGACGGCGGCCATGTCGGGGTCGAAGCCCTGCTCAAAGTGCACGGTGATGGTGGCCGCGCCGGTGTTGGTGGCCGTCGATTCGATATAGGTCATGCCCTCGGCGCCGTTAATCGACTCCTCGAGGGGGGCAATCACTGAGTTTAACACGGCCTGGGCGTTCGCGCCACTATAGGTGGTGGACACCGAGATGGTGGGGGGCGCGATATTCGGGTACTGCGTCACCGGCAGCGACGCCAGGCCGATTATGCCGAGCAGGACGATGAAGATTGATATAACCGTCGAGAGCACCGGACGGTTGATGAATGTATCGAGTTTCATCTGATGTGATGTTCAATATTTTAAATGAATGCGATGCCTTATTTGGCAGCCTGCTGCTGGGCGCCCTGACGCATTGCGGCGGCTTTCGCGGCAGCCTCGGCCGCGTCGACGGGCTTGATTTCCATGCCGTCCTTAACCTTGTTGCCCACGCCTTCGACCACGATGCGCTCGCCGGGTTTGAGGCCCGAGGTGACAACGAAGTTCTTGCCGTCGTTCAGGGGGTCGACGGTCACCTGGGTGCTGACAGTCTTGTTGGAGTCGTTGACAACATAGACGAAGCGCAGGTTCTGGATTTCGTAGGTGGCCTTCTGGGGAATCATGATCACGTCGTTCTTCACAACCGGCAGGATGATCTGGCCGGTGGAACCGCTGCGGAGCATGCCGTTGATGTTCTTGAAGCGTGCGCGCACGTTGGCCG
>CAYTBH010000085.1:0-9626 GCA_964435935.1 uncultured Alistipes sp. | reverse complement strand
CGACCCCGACCTTGGCAAGGTCGTGCTCTACCAACTGAGCTATTTTCGCATTCTTAATCGGAATTCGTTGCCGAACCCGCTTTGAAATGCTCGCGCATCTTTGAGAAGCGCTGCAAGAATCTCAGCTCTCGGTTATACAATAAAATAAAGTTCTATTGAGATAAACTCAGAGCGAAAAACGGGACTCGAACCCGCGACCCCGACCTTGGCAAGGTCGTGCTCTACCAACTGAGCTATTTTCGCAAATTAATATTTTAAAGTTCTCTTGGGCTTTCGCCTTCAGAATCCTCGGCCTTCGCCTCGGAGTTGCTTGCTTTCGTGGGGCATCCCCCTCAATTGCGATGCAAAGTTAGGCATTAATTTTGAACTGGCAAAATTTCACGCGATTTTTTTCACATTTTTTCTCGCGAATGCCCGATTTATGCTTTTGACACGCCTCGAAGGTGCTTAGCGACGCCATCAGCGGGCGCGACCCAGCTGCCAGAAGGCCACGGCGGCTGCCGACGCGACGTTAAGAGAATCGACTCCGCGGGCCATCGGTATCTTCACCGTGTAGTCGGCCCCGGCTATCACATCTACGGGGAGGCCGTCGCCCTCGGTGCCCATCACGATGGCGAGGCGCGGCTCAGCCATAAGCGAGGGGTTATCCAACGACACCGAATTGTCAGTGAGAGCCATGGCCGCGGTTTTGAAGCCGTAGGCGCCCAACGACTCAATTCCCCCGTCGAGCCACGCCCACGGAAGCAGGAACACACTCCCCATGGAAACCCTCACGGAGCGACGGTTGAACGGGTCGCAGGAATCGGGAGTGAGCAGCGCCGCATCTATGCCGAGCGCGGCAGCCGCTCTGAAAATCGCGCCTATATTAGTGGTGTCAACCACGCCGTGGATCACCACCACGCGGCGAGCCCCATCGAGCACCTCCCCCACCCTCTTAGGCTCGGGGCGGCGCATCGCGCAAAGAACTCCGCGGGTCAACTTGTAGCCTGTAAGGGCGGCAAGGAGTTCGCGTCGCCCTGTATAGACCGGCATTTCGGGCCACCGCGCGATGATGTCGGCAGCGTCACCCTCGATATGCTTCGGCTCGCAGAGCATCGACTGAGGCTCGTAGCCGGCGTCAAGGGCCACGCGGATCACCTTCGGGCTCTCGGCGATAAAAAGCGCCTCTGAGGGATTAAGGCGGTTGCGCAACTGCGCCTCGGTGAGGGAGGCGTAAGGGGCGACCCGGGGGTCATCGAGCGATGTGATTTCTTCAACAGCCATAGTCAACGGTTTTTCAATGCCGCGAGCAGGTCGGCAACAACGAAAGTGCTTCCTCCCACGAAAATAACCGCCTCGGGGTCGCGGCGCGCCTGCCTGAGAGCGTCGTTGAGCGCTTGCTCTACACTGAAGGTCACAGAGCCCCGAATACCTGCTTTGGCGGCGAGAACAGCCAACTCCTCGGCGGGAAGAGCCCTCGGCACGGATGCCCGGGTGAATATATAGTCGGCCTCCTTCGGAAGGTGGGGGAAGATGTGGCCGAGGTCTTTGTCATTGACGAACCCGATGATGGCGGTGAGCCTCGGGCCGAAAGCCGAGAGTTGCTTTCCAAGTAGCTCCCACCCCCCTTCGTTATGCCCGGTGTCGCAAATCACCAAAGGGGAGTCCATCACCTTCATCCAGCGCCCCATCAAGCCGGTGGAATCGCAGACAGTGGCAAGTCCGCGGGCCACAGCCTCGTCGGTCAACGGGAAACCGGCCCGCTTCAACTCGTCGAGCGCGCAAACAATGGTGCGCAGGTTGCTATGCTGGCACAGCCCTGTGAGCTGGAATCGAATCGGCCCGAATGGAGTGTCGACTGCCTCAAGAAACCCGTCGGGGGTTTGCGCGGCTGTCAAAGCGGCGAACTCGTCGTCGGCATACCGGATCGGGGCGCCGGCCGCAGCGGCCGCAGCGCGAAAGACCTCCCTTACACCTCCGGCTGACTCGCCTATCACAACCGGCGTGCCGCTCTTTATAATCCCGGCTTTCTCGGAGGCTATTGCCTCAAGTGTGTTGCCGAGCTGAGCTGTATGGTCCTTTGAGATATTTGTGATGACACACAGCTCAGGCGTGATTATATTCGTGGAGTCGAGCCGGCCTCCAAGCCCCACCTCGATCACAGCGGCATCGACTCCGCACCGGGCGAACCAGTCGAAAGCCATCACTGTGGTGAGTTCAAAAAACGATGGGTCGCACCCCGCCGGGCGCACTTCGCGAAAGCGCTCGACAAACCGCGTCACCTCCTCCTCGGGAATCATCGCGCCGTTGACCCGGATACGTTCTCGGAAGTCAACCAGGTGGGGCGACGTGAACAAGCCCACCTTTAGACCAGCCGCCTGCAGGCACGAAGCCAGGGAATGGGCAGTGGAGCCTTTGCCGTTGGTTCCGCCGACATGGATGGTGCGCAGTTGGTCCTGCGGGTTGCCGAAGAGGCCGGCGAGCGAGCGCACCGTGTCGAGCCCCGGCTTATAGGCCGCAGCCCCAATCTGCTGGAATTGCGGTGTCTGCGAATATAGATAGTCGATTGTTTCCTGGTAATTCATCAAATAGCGAACCTTAATAGTATAGCAGGAACCCGACGACGCCGCTGAGCACAATCACTAAGATGGGGTGCATCTTGAAGCGGAGAACCAGCGTAAGCGCGATCACAGCGATTATCGTGGAGATTGTTGCCTCGCGGGGGGTATCGCCGAAATTGTCGGCGTTCATCAGCAACAAGGCCGCCGAACCGATTAGGCCGATTACCACCGGCCTGAGCCCCTTGAAGATGCCGCGCACGACGATGCTGTTGCGGTGGCGCGATATGATGTGGCTCGTATAGGCCACCAGGAGAAACGACGGTAACACGACGATAAAGGTGCAAAGCAGCGAGCCGAGCACGCCATAGACGGGATTAGGGAACCCGGCGTGCATCGGAGCCACATAACCTATATATGTTGCCGAGTTGATGCCGATAGGTCCGGGAGTCATCTGTGAGATAGCCACGATGTCGGTGAACATCTGCTCTGTAATCCATCCCGGCGCGACGATTTCGCGCTCAATGAGCGACAGCATGGCATATCCGCCGCCAAAACCGAAGAGCCCTATTTTAAGGTAGCTCCATATAAGTTTGAGGTAAATCATCAGTCGTCAGTTTGGTCGCCATACCCTTTGGGGCGGCGTTTTTCAATAATGAGAAGAACAAGCCATCCAAGCACTCCGCCGAGGACGATATACAGAATCGGGTTTGACACCACGGGCCATTTTGACCAAATAAGCAGGGCTACAACGATGGGAATCCAAACCGTTTTCCACCCGATTTTAGCGGCCTTGGCCGATGTGAGCATCGGAGCCACAATCAGGGCCACCACGGCGGGGCGAATCCCTTGGAAAATAGCGGCCACCACCGGGTTGTTCTTGATAAGGTCGGGGGTTAGGAAAATCGCTATCGTCAGGATGATGAGGAAGCTGGGGAGGATGTTGCCCAACGCGGCGCACACACTGCCGCGCATTCCCCGTAGGCGGTCGCCGACAGCCACGGCGATATTGACAGCCAGGATGCCTGGAAGCGACTGGGCCACGGCCAGGAGGTCAAGAAACTCTTCGCGACCAATCCATTGGCGATTGTCCACAACCTCGCGCTCAATCAGCGAAATCATTGCCCAGCCGCCACCGAAAGTGAAAGCCCCGATGCGGAGGAACGACCAGAAAAGTTGGCCGAGAATACCTTTCTCAGTCCGAAGCGGAGCCGGTTTGTTGGAAATGCTACTCATTGTTGTTCAATCACAATTAAGCCCGGCGTCGCGCCGAAAGCGGCACAAAGTTAGCAAAAAGCCACGAATCACGGAAAACAAAAGACAATAGTGTTAAAATTTCCGTCAATTTCGCAAAATAGCATAAAATAATGGAAATTTATGCTTATTTTCGCGCCCGTTAAACACCACGAACAGAAACTGAATATTTTTATAAAACACGCAATAAACCAACACATTTCTATGACAAAATTCCGCAAGACTGCCATAGGCCGCCCATTTGCGGCGGGCGTCGCCTTTTCGGCTCTGGCAATCCTCTCAGGGTGTGTCGACAATGACTACGACCTGTCGAAGGATATGGACATGAACGTCACCATCGGCACTAACGGCCTCACAATCCCCGGAAGCTCGACCCAGATGCTGACCCTCAAGAACCTGTTCGACTTGAACGAAGACGGGTCATCGTCGATTAAAGTAATCAAAGCCAACGATGCCAAGAAATACGGGCTCGGCGTGGGCGACTATGTCCTCATCCAGGAACCCGACGAACCTTCAAACACAAAGGTGGAGATTCCCGACGTATTCATCGATGACATCGCCGGTAGCACCGACCATTTCGAGCTGGCATCTTTCAACGTGCCCAATGTGCCCGCTGCGGCATTGCCAACCGGCATCCAGGTGCTCCCCGACAACATCGAGCTGAACCACGATGTGAAACTTAACGCCACGGATGTAACAACCGACATCGTGAGTCTTTCGGAAGCAACCACCAATCTTGAAGTTGATGTAATTATCGATTTCAACACCAACTACTCCGGCCAGATCTGCCTGATGAAAGGTTTCAAAATCGAGTTCCCCAAATTCTGGTATATCGAACTGGCTGAGGGCTCGTCGCAGAAACTCTCGATGGAGGGCCACAGCACAATCGTTTTCAACGACAACCTTGACGCCACAAACGAACGCGTCAACTTGAACATTAAGATTGTCAAGCTCGACTTCACTTCGGAATACGCCAAAGGTCAAGGTCTTACAGCCGACCACAAATTCAACATGAACGACAACGTGAAGCTTGTCGGCAAACTCGGTATTGACCTGTCGAAAGCAACTCCGGGACAGAGCATCAATCTGGCTATGACCTCTGAGGTTAAGCCCGTCCAGGCACGCCTTCTGACCGTCACCGGCAAAGTCAACCCGCAAATCAAAATCGAGGAGAGCGACTTCAATATCAACGACATTCCCGACTTCCTTGATGACGAAAAAAACCACCTCGACCTCTACAATCCCCAGCTCTACTTCACAGTTGACAACCCTGCTCCCGTCGACGTGCTTTTCAGCGCCATCCTCACCCCCTACGACGACAAGGGCAATGTGATTAAGGACCAGAACGGCAAGGAAAACATCGTGCGCATCGGTGCTGAATACGGTGGCCAGAAGGTTAAAATCAACGCAGCCGGCAAAACCCAGATTTGCATCTCACGCCGCGCCGTCAGCGATGCGTCGCTTAGCTCCAATGTCGTGATTTCAAACATTGGCGACCTCTTCCTGACCATCCCGAGCCGGGTTACCATCACCGGCATCCACGCCCAGGTTCCTCAGGACAAGGAGTACACCATCACCCTGAACAAGACTTACGACGAGGTTTATTACTATCAGGCCGTGATTCCGTTCGTGTTTGGCGAAAACACCACCATCGACTACATGACCGAATCAAACGACCTCGACACCGATGACTTCGACAAATTCAACTTCGAAGCTATCGAGCTGAACTTCAACGCTGTCAACGGCCTGCCCCTCAACCTCACCCCCGTCATCGAGGCCAAGGGCGAGAATGGCAACGTGCTCACAGACATCACTTGCAAAGTCACCGGCACCATAGCAGCCGGCGGCAAGAACGGCCCCGCCACCAGCAAAATCAAGGCAGTGCTCACCTCGAAGGCCAACAACCTGGCCGAAGTCAAGGGCATCAGCGCCAGCTTCACGGCCCACACCGACGCGCAGTGTGCCGGCGTGCCCCTCAACGAGGATATGGGCATCAAATTCACCGATGTCACCGCGACCCTCAAAGGGAGCATCGACATTGACCTAAACGACAACGACTAATCTCCCATACACAACACACATGAAAGCAATTAACAAATATATGCTCGCCGGCGCACTGGCCGCCGGTTTCCTCACCGCCGGTGCACAGGAGGTTTCTCGCTCAGCCTACTTCCTCGACGGCTATAACTTCCGCCATGAAATGAACCCGGCAATCGCCCCAGAACGCGGCTACGTCTCGGGTCTCGTATTCGGCAACATATCGCTCGGATTCCAGTCGAACTTCGGCCTCAATAACTTCATCTACAAGAAGGACGACGGCCAGCTCACCACCTTCATGAACAAGAGCGTGAGCAGCTCGGAATTTCTTGGCGGCCTCTCAAACACCAGCAAGCTCCTCACAGGCGTTGACCTCAACATCCTCTCGGTAGGCTTCAAAGGCTTCGGCGGCTACAACTACTTCGGCCTTAACGTCAAGAGCGACATCGGCATGTCGATGCCCAAGGGCCTGTTCGAGTTCATGAAAGTCGGTCAGAACGGCCCCGATACGAAGTATGACTTCGGCAACCTGCGCCTGCGCATGATGAGCTATGCCGAAATCGCTCTCGGCCACCAGCGCCAGATCACTCCCGAACTCGCAGCCGGTGTGAAAGTGAAATTCCTGCTCGGCCTCGCCCACGTTGACGCTAACATCAACAAGATGAACATCGAAATGGGCGACAAGAAATGGGTCATCGACGGCGATGGCGAGCTGTTTCTCGGTGCGGGCAACGGCCTCTATGTGCCCACCAACGCAGAGTCGGGCAAAGAACTCGACAAGCCCGACCGCGCGCAGCAGATCGACTTCGACGGCATTAAATACAACAGCTTCGGCCTCGCCGGTTTCGGTATGGCATTTGACCTTGGCGCAACCTACGACATGAGCAAGTTTGTCGACGGCCTCCGCCTGTCGGCAGCCATCACCGACCTTGGCTTCATCAAATGGAATGGTGCCGTGGTTGCCCGCATGCCGGGACGCGCTTGGGAGTTTGACGGCTTCCAGGACATCGCCATCGACGACACCCAGGACGACTACGAACAAAATAAAATCGACCAGCAGCTCGAAGACCTTGGCGACAAGCTCGACGACTGCCTCAACTTCGAAAAACAGCCTCAGAAAGAGGGCGAAACCCGCGCTCTGCACGCCACGCTGACCATCGGTGCCGAATATGACATGCCCTTCTACAAGCGCCTTTCGGCCGGCTTCCTTTTCACCCAGCGCATGGCAGGCTGCTTCAGCTGGACCGAGGGCCGCTTCTCGGCCAACGTGAAGCCCACTGGCTGGTTTGACGCTACGATCAACTACGGCATCTCGACCTTCGGCTCGTCGTTTGGCTGGATGATCAACTTCCATCCCAAAGGCTTCAACTTCTTCCTCGGTTCTGACCACCAGGTGTTCAAAATCGCGAAGAACCCGCCCATCCCCGTTGGTCACTTCAACGCCAACATCCAGCTCGGCATCAACTTCTCGTTTGGCGGCAAATACAAAGGCAAGCCCATCGTGAAAGGCTGAATCTGAACTTACACCTATATATAATATAATAGGGCGAAACAATAATCGGTCGCCGTGTCGCTTCTTCCGACACGGCGACTGACGCTTTTTTCACCTTCCGCCGCAAGCCCTCAGGCCGGAGAGAGCACTCCGGGAGATGGACCCGTGTCAAAATTTCAGAAAATATCGTGAGAGAGGGCGCAATTTCGTTAAATTGGTTTAACCGCTCGGAGGGTTGGAATTTTTTATTTGGCGCTTTAAGATTTAAATGTTAATTTTGAGCCAAATGTTAAAATTGTAGCGGATTCAGCCACAACAATCTGTCTGTTGATAACTTTCGGAACCACTTGGCACAACCTTTGGCAAGCCGCGGGCGTTTATTACATTGTATTTATGCCCCCTGGCATGAGTCGCTTTCAAACAACAATTTGTCACATCCGATAGGAGAGAAATATAAATGAAAAAATCCACCATCTGGCTTCTAACCGTGCTCATGGCCATGACCGTAGTCGGGCTTTTGTACATACAGATTATGTATATGGAGTCGATGATCCGCATGCGCGACGACCAGTTTTCCGAGGGCGTAAAGCGCTCGCTCTACGCAGTGGCCTCGCTCCTTGAGCAGGATGAAACCAAATATTTCCTCGAGGAGGATGTGGCCGACGTCGAGTCGTCGTCGGTCTACACCCAGTATGGAGGCGCGCCGCATCTCGGAGGGGTGAAATATTCGTTCTCAACACACAGCGGCCTGGTTGGCGACGTGATTCTGAAAGCCGATGCCGACAAAATCTACAACATTCAGAATCAGCAATCGAACATCACAAACTCCTACAACACAATGCGCGAGGAGCTGAAAGGCCAGTACCTCTACCAGAAAGGAGTGATTGACGATGTCATAATCAACATAATGAACAAGGCCTACGACCGCCCGATCGAGGAGCGCGTCGATTCAACAGCCGTGCGCCGCTATCTTTCCCGCGAACTCGCCAACAACGGCCTCGAACTCCCCTTTGAGTTCGCCGTCGTTAACCGCAGCGGCCACATATTCTACTCGTCGCCAGGATTCTCTAAGCAGAGCAACCTCGAAAACGATGACAACTCGCTGTTCGTGCAGTCGCTCTTCCACAGCGATCCCCCTTCGAAGAAAAACTACTTGAAAGTCTACTTCCCGCAAAAGACCAAATATGTGCTCAGCTCGGTGAAGTTCATGATTCCGTCGTTCATTTTCACCTTCATTCTGCTCATAGTGTTCCTCTACACTATCATAGTGGCGTTAAGGCAGAAGAAGCTGACCGAGATGAAGAATGACTTCATAAACAACATGACCCACGAGTTCAAAACCCCAATTTCGACCATTTCGCTCGCGGCGCAGATGCTCAACGATCCCTCGGTGCGCAAGTCGCAACCGATGCTGCAACACATTTCGGGCGTAATCAACGACGAAACGAAGCGCCTGCGTTTCCAGGTCGAGAAGGTGCTCCAGATGTCAATGTTCGACAAGAAGAAAGCCACCCTGCGATTGCAGGAGGTCGACGCCAACGCCGTGATTCAACAAGTAATCAACACCTTCCGGCTGAAGGTCGAAAAATACGGGGGCCGGCTCACAGCCAATCTCGACGCCCAGGACGCCATCATCAACGCCGACGAGATGCACTTCACCAACGTGATTTTCAACCTGCTCGACAACGCGGTGAAGTATCGCAAAGAGGATGTTCCGCTCACCCTCTCCGTCGCCACTCGCGATGCCGGCGGCGACAAAATCCAAATCATAATCTCGGACAACGGCATAGGCATCCGCAAGGAGGACCTCCGAAAAATCTTTGAGAAGTTCTATCGCGTTTCAACCGGCAACCGCCACGATGTCAAAGGCTTCGGCCTCGGACTGGCCTACGTCAACAAAATGACGGAGCTCATGGGTGGCAACATCAAGGTTGAGAGCGAACTCGGCAAGGGAACGACCTTCACCATCACCATGCCGCTGCTCAACAACTGAACCGCGGCAAAAAAACGCGTTTTCACCGCCAGCCGAGTGAACAATTAACCTATGAAAAAAATTATAATAATATAACAAAATATAATAACTATGGACGACCGTATGCGAATCCTCCTATGCGAGGACGACGAAAACCTCGGCATGCTGCTGAGAGAATACCTTCAGGCCAAGGGCTTTAACGCCGATCTCTATGCCGACGGCGAGGCTGGTTACCGCGCTTTCCTGAAAGGAAAATACGACATTTGCGTGCTCGACGTGATGATGCCTAAGAAAGACGGCTTCACACTCGCTCAAGAAATCCGCGCCGTCAACT
>CAYTBH010000084.1:0-9738 GCA_964435935.1 uncultured Alistipes sp. | reverse complement strand
CGCAGAAAGTAGCCACGGCGCCGTCGAGCACGCGGAGAGAGCGTTCAACTTCTACGGTGAAGTCAACGTGCCCCGGAGTGTCAATCAGGTTGATTTTGTATTTCTGTCCGTCGTAGTTCCAGAAAGCGGTGGTAGCGGCGGAGGTGATTGTGATACCGCGCTCCTGTTCCTGCTCCATCCAGTCCATAGTTGCGGCACCGTCGTGAACCTCACCGATTTTGTGGGTCAGGCCGGTGTAGAAGAGGATGCGCTCGGAAGTGGTTGTTTTGCCGGCATCGATGTGGGCCATGATGCCGATGTTGCGCGTGTATTTAAGCTGGTCGTCTTTAGCCATTTTTCAGTGTTGGAAAGGGAAAATGAAGTCTAATCGGAAGTCTCGACTACTATATAATATAAGGTGTGGCGAGACTTAGAAACGGAAGTGGGCGAATGCGCGGTTGGCCTCGGCCATCTTGTGCATGTCCTCCTTGCGCTTGAAGGCGCCGCCCTGGTCGTTGAAAGCGTCCATGATTTCGGCGGCGAGCTTGTCGCTCATGGTTTTGCCGCCGCGTTTGCGGGCGTAGTTGATGAGGTTCTTCATCGATATAGACTCCTTGCGGTCGGGGCGGATTTCGGTGGGGACCTGGAAGGTTGCGCCACCGACGCGGCGCGACTTAACCTCGACCTGGGGTGTTACGTTCTCGAGGGCCTTTTTCCAGATTTCGAGGGGAGTTTTTTCCTCGTTCTGCATTTTGCCGCCCACGGTTTCAAGAGCGGTGTAGAAAATTTCGAAAGCGGTGTTCTTTTTGCCGTCGTACATCAGGTGGTTGACGAACTTGGTGACCTTAACGTCGTGGAACACGGGGTCGGGAAGAATCACCCGCTTTTTGGGCTTAGCTTTTCTCATTTCTGTTTTAGCGCCGCCTTGGCGCGATGTGTTTTCGTTTCTTGTTGCTGGCTGGGAATCTTCAGCGGCGCTGCCGTTCATCGGGGGCGCTTGGCTTACTCAACCGGGATTAACAGCTTCGGGAAATCAAAAACTTGGTTAAGAATTGGTTGATTTGTTATTTTGGAGAAACAAAGGTGGATGCCTGTTGATTCTCGAAGGGTGCGTTAAGAATAACTTCACCCGGCGGACTCGCGGGCCATTGTCAGGCCGCTGGGAGCGGGTGCCGGATTACTTCTTGGCCGCACCGGCCTTGGGACGCTTGGCTCCGTATTTCGAACGGCGCTGTGTGCGGTCCTTCACGCCGCTGGTGTCGAGGGTGCCGCGCACGATGTGGTAGCGCACACCGGGGAGGTCCTTCACACGGCCGCCGCGCACGAGCACGATGGAGTGTTCCTGGAGGTTGTGGCCTTCGCCGGGGATGTAGGAGTTGACCTCCTTGCCGTTGGTGAGGCGCACGCGGGCCACTTTACGCATGGCCGAGTTAGGCTTTTTGGGGGTGGTGGTGTAAACGCGCACGCACACGCCGCGGCGCTGGGGGCAGCTGTCGAGGGCGGGCGATTTGCTCTTGTCCACCAGAGCCTCGCGTCCTTTTCTTACTAATTGTTGGATAGTAGGCATCTCAGTTACTTAAATTTTTATAGTTCTAAATAGCTTTGTTCAGATTCCGGGGCTTCCAGGGGCGGGGCCGCGCACAGCTCCATCGGCCTGATCCACAGAGGATTGCGGCCGAGCGTGCACAGCATACCCTTAAAAGCAGTGCAAAGTTACGCATTTTCTCATTGATTTCCAAACATTTTCGCAATCAACGAATAAAAAATTTCGCAACCCCGGCGATGCGCTCGAACGCCGCCAAGGATAGCTGCCAAGCGCCGCAGAGGCGGGCTCGAAGATGCCGCCGAGGCGAGTCGCCAAACGCCGTCAAGGGGATCGGCAGGCCGGGAGATGGCGAATGTTAAAGGCGCTCTTCTTGAAAACTTTTGCGGCGGCGCGGCGTTGAAACATAAAACGCTTCCAATGACGAATGAGGCGTTCCGTCGCAATCAGCGTTTCAACCCCTACCCCACCAAAACAAACCACAAACAGACAACTTAAAAACTATTGGGATATGAAAAAGATTTTTGCACTTGCTCTTCTCGCAGTTTCCGCAGTAGGCGCAGTACAGGCCGAGGAAATAACCATCGACACCAACAAGATTTATGTGGGAGGCGCCGTGGGCTTCTGGCGCGACATCACCAACCACTCGACGCAGGTGGCCATCAAGCCTGAAATCGGCTACAAGCTCAACCCGAAATACTATGTCGGCGCTTCGCTCGGCTGGTACCACAACTATTCGGGCCAGGATGTGAGCTACAACATGTTCAACATCGCCCCCTACGTCCGTTATAACTTCTACCAGAACAACAAGGTGAGAGTGTTCGTCGACGGCACCGTTGAGGTGGGCCTCGGACGCACCGGCTACGAGGGCGGCCACAGCGACCTCGCCGCGACCTACGGCATCGGTTTCCGCCCCGGCGTGTCGCTTGACCTCAACAAGCACTTCACCCTGACAGCCAGGGTTGGCTTCTTAGGCTACGAGGGGGCTAACAAGGCGGCCCGCAATGGCGGCGCACACAGCGGCTTCGGCTTCGGAGTTGACGCCAACGACATAAACTTTGGCTTCAGCTACACATTCTAAACAGCCACAGCAAGCTGAGGCACAACCTCGCGACGGAACAAAACAAACGCCGCGGTGTCGGGAATCGACGCCGCGGCGTTAGCCTTTTTTTATGTATGTGCTTTCTCAGCGTCTGAGATTAAAAAGTGTAGCTCAGACCAACGTTGAACATGCCGGTGCTGATGTGGTAGTCACCATTGCTGTAGAAGCGCATGAAGTCGAGAGTGTAGCCCAGACCAATGCCGAAGGGGCCATAGTTGAAGCGAGCGCCGATGTTCCAACCCATCTGGAAACGATTGGCGGTTTTGTCCCCCATGTCATCCTTGCTGAACCAGCTCGATGTTTCGCTCTCAGATTCGCCATCGTAGGAAGCGGTAAGCTTGTCCTGTGCTGTGCAGCGAACGCGGAAGTTAAGACCGGTGTAGGGAGTAACCGACATGTTGTTGGCACCGAGTGCGATGCGGTAAGCCACGTTCACGGGGATGTTGAGGCTGATAGCGGTGAATTTGTCCTCAACCTTGAGACCATGTTCCTTTTCCGACTCATTGTGGAAACCGAAGGTAGCCTTTACGCCAGCCTCGATGTAGAGGGGGAACGAAGCGACGCCGAAGCCGCGGGTGTATTCAACGCCGAAACCATTGGCGTTGAAGCCGTCACTGCCTTCGTTAGGGCTGTAGTTTTCGTTTTCATAGGAAACGGTCACGCGGTTGTAGCCATCGGCCATTGCGGGAAGGGCTGCGACTGCTACGCAAACGCCCAGTACAAGTGCTTTGATTTTCATAACTGTGGTTTAATATTTAGAAAAAGTAAATTGTGTCAGTTTCAGTATGTTGAGTAGCGGAAACAGCGTAAATTGTGTGATTGTGTGTTGGAAATTCCCGCTTGAATTCGCGGCAAAATTAACGCAAATTTTCTACTTATCCAAAAAAATGTGAAAAAATCGTGTCCGCGACGCGCTGAAATCGACGCGGAAAACGGCATGGAAAGCCCGGGGCAAGCGGCTGGCGATTGGCAGGCCGCTTGCCCCGGGCGCATATTGGATCGGGCTTTCAGAATCTTGGGAACATCAGCGCGGCAGACGATCGTAGAGGTCGTTGGCGAGGGCCGTCTTGGCCTCGATATGTTCGAGCACCATGCGCACAAACGGGTCGCGCTCGAAGTCGCCGCGGACGTGCTCGAAGTCGGCCTTCGTGTTGTGGTCGGAATGCACGTCGACTCCGAAGCCGATGCGGGCCACCGACGAGAACTCCTTGCGGGCATCCTCGTAGAGCATCTTGTCGATTGTCACCACGCTGTCGAGCCAGCGGCCGGCGATTTCGCGCACATCGTCAGCGGTGAGCTCAGAGCACTCCTTGCCCCACCAGCGGCTGAAATTGGCCGCCACCCAGGTCCATTCCAGCTCATAGTAGCTGTCGTAGAGCTCTTTGAGGCGGCTGTTGACCTCGGCGAGCGAGCCGACGGCTCCAGAGGCGATGTCGGCTGTGAGGCGCTTCACCTCGCTCTTCGGAGCGATGAGGCCCGAGAGGTCGAGCCACTCGCGGGCACCCGGCTTGAGCGTCGGGGCGAGCAGGCGGCGGATATCCTCGTCGCTCTTGAGCACGGCGCCCTCGAGGCGGTTGAGCACCGAGTTGCCCATGAACTTGTCGATCGCGAGCCGGTAGAAGTCGCGCCCCTTGCGCAGAGCTTTGGCCTTGATGGTCATGCCCTGGTAGGAGTAGTTCTCCGAGGTGACTCCCGAGGTGCGCTCGATGTCGTCGAGGAGGTCGATGCCGTCCATCATCTTCGACACCGTGTAGGGGCTGAGGAGGTTGAAATTGATGAGGTCGAGCTTGTTGGGGGTGCGACGTTTGTCGCGCTTGGGCCACTTCTGCGCGTCGCGGATGGTGCCCACGCTCTTGAGGTTCACGCCCGGCACGAGGTGCGACACCCCGGCGCTCTCGATGAGGTAGGAGAAGGGGAGGCGCGAAGTGTCGGGGTGGCTCACATGGCGCCCCATCACGAGGGAGAACGCGCCGATGTGCGCCGGCCACAATATATAGGAGTCGGAGGTGGTTTTCGAGCCGCGGTCGACCACGCCCTGGTGGATCGGGCCGAGCTTGTACATGTGGTTGCTCTGGTTCGAGCCCGAGCCCGCGTTGAGGAACGAGAACATGCCGGCGATGAGGAGGCTCGACTTGTGCATCGTCACAGTGTAGGGGCCGGCGAATATGGCCGCCGACTCGCCGTTTTCGCAAGCGCAGTTGGCAAAGAACAGGGAGTCGTGGGCCGAGAAGAGGCGCGTCAGGTGAGTCGCCTGGCCGACGAAGGTGTGCACCATCACGGCACCGTCGTCGACCTTCGCCCCGGCCTGCATGATGAAGTCAGAGGCCATCACGTTGGGGCCGACGTAAGCGGGGTCGCACGGTTCCGACATAATCGAACCGTTGGAGAGCCTCGTGGCGCCGTCGATGCGGGCGGCGGGGCCCACATAAACGTTGGTCAACGTCCCGGCGTTGAGGATGGTGACCCCCTCCTCGATGCGTCCGCGGGTGGAGCGGCGGCTCTCGGCATAGTCGGCAATGAGGCCGCGCAGGCGGGTCACGAGGGCCGAGTCGTGGCGGTACATGGCGATGAGATAGGCCACATGGGCCGAGAGATAGTCGCATATGGGCACCTCCCGGCCACCCGTTTCGTTGAGCACCGACACTTCGACACCGTTGCCGAAAGTGGAGTCGGGCCCCTCCATGGCTATGCGCCCAACGTTTTCAATCACCGCGCCGTCGGCAATGTCGTAGCGGGCGATGTAGTTGCCTATTTTGTTGATGAGCACATCGTTGCCAATCGCGCAGTCGGCGATGACGGCGTCGTAGATGCCGCAGTTCTGGCTGAAAGAGCCGTCGCGGTCGACGCGCCCCTCGGTTGTGCCGAGCTTCACAGAGCCGACAAACGACACCGAGCGGTAGTGCTCCGGGCGAAACGGCTCGGCGACCATAACGTCGCCCCACGACGAGGCCTCGCACCCCCTCGCTTCGAGGGCCGCGATTTCCTCGGCTGTTAGTTTTCTGAAATCCATAGTTTTAGGTAAATCATTAAGTTGTAAGCAGCAAATAGCGCGCGTGTGGCATCCCGGAGCGCCGGCAGTGGCGCGAACGCGGGTTGGAAAACACCATTTTGAAATTCAAAGGCGATATTTCGCGCGTTTAAATTTGTAAATTATGCGCAAAGTTAATACATTTGCTAAAATTTACGGGCAAACTGCCCAACTAAAGTTCAACTCGCCCCGAACCGAGCCGCAACGCGCCCGCTGACAGGCAAAAACACCGCGCAACGAGATGAGCCATAAAAACATAATCCTCCACGACATCCCCTCCGTTTGGGAAAACCTCCTCCCGCTGTCATACACCCGTCCGGTGGCCGACTTCCTCGTCGGCATCAACACCATCAAGGCCAAATGGGAGCGCCTGCTCCCCGCCACCTACAGCTACTCGACCCAGGAATACCTCGCCGAGAAGTTTCCCATCCGGGAATCCGCCGAGGGGAACATCGTCGTAGCCTCCAACGTGATTCCCAACGCCGAGCTCGCGGCCCGCGTCGGCGAGCTCAAGCCGGGCGAGGCCCTCGTTGGCGAGAACCGCAAGGGCGAGCGCTTCCCGATTGCCGCCGCCGGCGACCTGGCCGAGGCGCGCCGGGCCCTCGACACGATGCCCGAGGAAGCCGAGGTGTGGTCGGGCCGGGTGGAGCGCGTAGGCCACCTCTACGACATCTTCCTGCTCAACAGCACCCAGATCGAGGAGGACTTTGCCGAGCTCACCCGCGGCCGCGAAGGGCAGTCGATACCCCGCAGCAACATCGTCATCGGCTCGCACGACGACATCTACATCGAGAGCGGAGCGATTGTCGAGGGGGTGGTGCTCAACGCCTCGCACGGCCCCATCTACGTCGGCCGCCACGTTGAAATCATGGAGGGGAGCTGCCTCCGCGGCCCCATCGCCCTCGGCGACCACTCGACAGTGAACATGGGCACCCGCATCTACCCCGGCACCACGCTTGGCCCATGGTGCAAAGTCGGGGGCGAGCTCAACAACGTGGTGATTTTCGGCTACTCCAACAAGGCCCACGACGGCTTCTTAGGGAACGCCGTCATTGGCGAATGGTGCAACCTCGGCGCCGGCTGCACTGCCTCGAACCTCAAAAACGACTACACCGAAATCAAGCTGTGGAACTATCCGGCCCACCGCTTCCTGCGCACCGGGCTGCAATTCTGCGGCCTCATCATGGCCGACCACTCGAAGGCCGGCATCAACACGATGTTCAACACCGCGACGGTGGTGGGCGTCGGGGTCAACATCCACGGCACCGGCTTCCCGCGCAACTTCATCGCCTCGTTCAGCGAAGGGAGCGCCGCCGGCTTCAACGACCTGCCGATGGAGAAATTTTTCGACACCGCCACGCGCATGATGGCGCGCCGCGGAAAGTCGCTCTCAGAGGCCGACCGCCAGATTCTCGAAGAAATCCGCGACCGGGCCGAGAACTATAAATAGGCCCGCGAAACCACTTTGACAACCCACCGCGATGCCGCTGCGCCACCACTTCCAGCAACTTGTCGACCGACATGGCCCCGAGGTGTTGTTGCGCCCCGACATCGACCAACTGCTTGCCGCCGAGGGCGCGTTTGACGCGCTCCCGGCGTTGCGCTACATCACCCGCGCCGCGGCTGCCTCGGGAGTGTTGGGAGCCATAGCCCGGCAGACCGACGACGACGCTGCCCGCGCCCAGGCCGACCGCTTCGCCACCCGCACTGGATTTCGCCACGACATGGTGGCCAGCGTGCTCGAGGCGGCCCTCGAGGCGCTCGGCAAGCCGGCATGGGTGGCGAGCAGCCTCTCACCCGCCCCCTACACCCCGGGGCTCGACCGCCGGGAGGCCATTGCCGCCGAGCCGCTCGCCAGCTACGAAAGCCTCGCCGACGACATCACCCCGGGCGAAGGCGACATCCGCGCCAACATCGAACGCGCCATCGAGATACGCCACGACAACGAGGCGCGCCGCGGAGCCCGCATCGCCAACCCCGCCTGCGTGCTTGCCGACCGCGACTCCATGACCCTCACCTTCGAGCTGCGGCGCCTCAACCAGGGGCGCGGGACTGTGGCCGTGGCCCGTTACGCCGTCTACGACACAGCGGGGAGGGTGGCCGACACCGATTTCGCCGGCGACATCACCCCGGGCGACACGAACCCGCTGCCGGTGAAATGCACCATCCCCGTGAGCCCCGCCAACGCCTCGCGGATAATTTTGTTTCTCGACTGAGCCGGCGCGAACTTTCCGCCTCCGCCGACGCTTTATAATATATAGCCGCTGCCCGAGATTTTTTGCAGACGGCTTTTCCCGATAAACGAGGGATTTTTTGTAACTTTGCACCGACGACTATGATTGAAAGAATTGTAATAATCGACCAGGCGGACCCGGTGAGCTTCTATGGCGTTAACAACTCCAACATGCAGCTTATCCGCAACCTGTTTCCCAAACTGCGCATGACGGCGCGCGGCTCCGTGATCAAGGTGATCGGCGACGACGCCGAGACAGCCGAATTCGAGAAAAAGGTCAAGGAGCTCGAGGCCTATTGCAACAAATACAACAAACTGACCGAGGATGTGATTCTCGACGTAGTCAGGGGCGAGCAGCCGCGCGACATGAAAGCCGACGACGTGATTATCTACGGCGTGAACGGCCGCCCCATTTCGGGACGCACCCCGACACAGCAGCGCCTCGTGGCCGCGTTCCAGAAAAACGACCTCACCTTCGCCCTCGGCCCTGCCGGAACGGGCAAAACCTACGTCGCCATCGCCCTGGCGGTGCGCGCCCTCAAAAACCGCGAGGTCAAAAAAATCATCCTTTCGCGCCCGGCGGTCGAAGCCGGCGAAAAGCTCGGGTTCCTCCCCGGCGACATGAAGGACAAAATCGACCCCTACCTCCAGCCCCTCTACGACGCGCTCGAGGACATGATTCCGGCGGCCAAGCTGAAGGAATACATGGAAACGAAGGTGATTCAGATAGCGCCGCTGGCCTTCATGCGCGGCCGCACGCTCAACGACGCCGTGATCGTGCTCGACGAGGCGCAGAACACCACACCCCACCAAATCAAAATGTTCCTCACCCGCCTGGGCGTGAACGCCAAGATGGTAATCACCGGCGACGTCACCCAGATCGACCTTCCGCGCACCACCTCGTCGGGCCTGGTGCAGGCCCTGCGGGTGCTCCGCGACATCCCCGGCATAGGCCGCGTGGAGTTCGGCAAGAAGGACATCGTGCGCCACCAGCTGGTGCAGCGCATCGTCGAGGCCTACGAGCGCGACGAGGAGCAGCGCAAAGCCTTCGAGGCCACAGAGGAGCCCGACGACCTTGCCGAGCCCATCGACGACTAAGCCACGACGCAAAGCCAACACATTATCACTCACCAACATACTCTCAACAGTGGAAACTCTCACCCAAACCAACTACAACTTCCCGGGCCAGACAGCCGTTTACCACGGCAAAGTCCGCGACGTCTACACCATCAACAACGACATCCTGGTAATGGTCGCCACCGACCGCATCTCGGCCTTCGACGTGATTCTCCCCGAAGGCATCCCCTACAAGGGCCAGGTGCTCAACCAGCTCGCAACCTACTTCCTGGAAGCCACTGCCGACATCGTGCCCAACTGGCGCCTCGCCACCCCCGACCCGATGGCCACCGTAGGCTACCGCTGCGAGGGTTTCCCCGTTGAAATGATCATCCGCGGCTACCTCACCGGCTCGGCCTGGCGCGAATATGCCGCCGGCTGCCGCGAGCTCTGCGGCGTGAAGCTGCCCGACGGCATGCGCGAGAACGAGCGCTTCCCCGAGCCCATCATCACCCCGACCACCAAGGCCGATGCCGGTCACGACGAGAATATCTCGCGTGAGGAGATCATAGCCCAGGGCATCGTCAGCAAGGAGGACTACGAGACTATGGAGCGCTACACCCGCGCCCTCTTCGAACGCGGCACTGCTATGGCTGCCGAGAAGGGTCTTATCCTCGTTGACACCAAATATGAATTTGGCAAACGCGACGGTAAGGTATATCTCATCGACGAGATCCACACCCCCGACTCATCACGCTACTTCTATGCCGACGGTTATGAGGAGCGTCTGGCCAAGG
>CAYTBH010000083.1:0-9947 GCA_964435935.1 uncultured Alistipes sp. | reverse complement strand
GTTGAGGGGGTTAAAGAGGGAAGGAAAAATTGAAGGCGGCGCGCCGGGGGTCCGGGGCGCCGCCTTGGCTTGAACTTGTCTTTTTGGTGTGAAAAGTCGATTTGACTGTGAGCGTGCTTACTTGGCTGCCTTGTAGCGGCTGTTGAGGCCGGCGATCACGTCGGCGGTGATGTCGAGCGCCGGGTTGAACACCTCGCCGGGGGCGTAGATGAGGATGGCGTCGTAGTGGCGGGTCTTGTTATACTCCACAAGGTAGTTGTTGAGCGAGTCGAGGAATTCCTGCTGCTGGCGCATCGCCTCGACTTCGGCTTTCTGCTGCAGGGAGCCGAGATAGTTCTGGGCCGACTGCTGCTTTTTGTTGAGGTCGTCGACATCGGCTTTGTACGATGCCTCGGAGAGGTAGCCGTTGCTCTGCATTTTCTGCTGGATGGAGTTGGCCAGGCGGTTGAGCTCGTTTTCGCGTGAGCGCTGGGCGTTCTGGAGCTCGGTCATGGTGCGGAGGTTTGACTCGTTGAAGGATTTCACCATGTCGTAGTTGGCCATCACGGAGTCCATGTTGTAGTAGCGGATGTTGGTGGTGGGGGCGAAGGTGTCGCCGGCGGGCTTTTCGGGCTTGGCGGCGGGAGCTTCGGCTTTGGGCTCGGCTGCCTTGTTGTCGGCGTTATTGGAGCAGGCGGTGGCGCCGCAGAGGAGCCCTGCGGCGAGGGCTGCCAGGAAGAATTTCTTCATATTATAAAGATAGGTGATGTTTCTTGTCAGTCGGGGTTCGATTCAAGGTGGCTGTGGGGGCCGCGGCGCTGGCGCCGGGCTATGTCGCGGAGCTCGTGGCTGTGGGCCTGCGGGAAGCGGCCCCCTTTCACGAAGAGCGCCTTCACCCCCATCAGCACTATTGCCAGGGCCAGGAGGGCTATCGTCAGGATGATTGTCGGCGACATGGTTGGCTCCTTGATATTTTGCGCAAATTTAAGAAAGTCGGTTCAATTTTTCGGGGTTTATCGATTTTATTTTGTAACTTAGCGGCATCGGAGCGTCACTTTTAACGAATATTTAGGATAACGCACGATTTTTAAGAGCATTTTTTAACGGACACAAAAATTATACCAGCTCATGGAAGTAAAAGACCTGCAACCCAAAGAGGTGTTCGAAATCTTCGACCAGATCACCAAGATTCCACGCCCCTCGAAAAAGGAGGAAAAAATACGCGCCTTCCTGCTCGACTTCTGCAAGAAGCACGGCCTTGACGTGCAAGCCGACAAGATTGGCAACGTGATTGTGCGCGAGCCGGCCACCCCGGGCCACGAGGACGCCCCGACGGTGATTCTCCAGGGCCACATGGACATGGTGTGCGAGAGCAACGACAAGAGCTTCGACTTCAACACCCGCCCCATCGAGACCATCGTGGATGGAGAATGGGTGCGCGCCAACGGGACGACCCTGGGTGCCGACAACGGCATCGGCGTGGCCGCCGCCCTGGCAGTGATGACCGACAAGTCGCTCGTGCACGGGCCGCTCGAGGCGCTCATCACCGTTGACGAGGAAACCGGCATGACCGGCGCCAACAATCTCGAAAAGGGGGAGCTCAAGGGCACCATCCTCATCAACCTCGACTCGGAGGACGACGCGGAGGTGTTCGTAGGCTGCGCCGGCGGCATCGACACGGTTGCCACCTTTAAATACAAGCGCTCGTTTGCACCGACCGACTACCATTACTTCAAATTTGACCTCCGCGACGGCCTCGGGGGCCACTCGGGCGGCGACATCCACCTGGGCCGCGCCAACGCCAACAAAATCGTGGCGCGCTTCCTGTTCAACATCATGAAGGAGCACGAGGTGGTGATTTCGGAATTCGACGGCGGCAACCTGCGCAACGCCATTCCCCGCGCCGCCCACGCCGTGTTCGGCGTGCACACCTCGCGCAAGGAGGATATCCGCGTGGCCTTCAACCGCTATGTGGCCGACATCGAGGCCGAATACAAGGGGCTCGAAACCACCATGAAGCTCGAGCTCGAGAGCGTCGACAAGCCCGAATTCACCGTCGACCAGGCCACATCGCGCAACCTGGTACTGGCTCTCTACTGCGCCCCCCACGGAGTGATTTCGATGAGCCGCGACATGCCTGGGCTGGTTGAGACCTCGACCAACCTCGCGTCGGTGAAGATGAAGGCCGACGACGAAATCGTGGTTACCACCTCGCAGCGCTCGTGTGTCGACTCGCGGAAATATGACATCGCCAACCAGGTTGAAGCCTGCTTCACCCTCGCCGGCGCGGCCGTGGAGCATGGCGACGGCTATCCCGCGTGGACCCCGAACCTCGACTCCACCATCATGAAGCTCGCCTCGGAAGCCTACGAGGAGCTCTACGGCGTGCGCCCCGCGGTGAAAGCCATCCACGCCGGGCTCGAGTGCGCTCTGTTCCAGCAGAACTATCCATACCTCGACATGGTGTCGTTCGGCCCGACGCTGCGCGACGTTCACTCGCCCTCGGAGCGCATGAACATCCCCGCCGTCGAGCGCTTCTATCAGCAGCTTAAGCGCACACTCGAAAAGGTTGCCGGCCTGCACAAGGCCTGAGCCGCGCCCTCTGAGAGAGATATACCCAGCGCGTAACCTTCCACGGGGATGCTTCAGAGCCGTCGCGACGGCCCGGGGCATCCCCTTAATATTTTCCCGCCTTACACCATGAAACACCCGCTCAAAGCCGCCGCCGGCCTCTGCGCCGCGGCGCTAAGTTTCGGCTGCGCGGCCCAACACCCCCCGCTGCGCCCGATCGCCGACACGTTCGAGGCCCACGACACCACGATGTTCCTCACCCCCTTCGAGCTGCCGCCGCTGGTGGAGCCCGACCAGGACCGCTACCGCGACCTGACGGAGGAGGACTACCGCACCGTGGCCGAGGAGCTCGGGGTGGAAGTCGCGGCCATCAAGGCGGTGGTCGACATCGAGGCGGGCGCGGCCCACGAGGGTTTCTGGGACGACGGCAAGCCGCTGATTAACTTCGACCTGTCGATGTACAACAAATTTGCCCCGCGCCACGGGGTGAGCCTGACGCGGGCCAAGAAACTCGCCCCCGAGGTGTTCCGCCGCCCCGACACGCGGCGCCACGGCTCCTACCAGGCGGCGCAGCAGGCGCGCCTCGACGCCGCGAAAGCCATCGACGAGGCTTCGGCGCTCGAATCGACCTTCTGGGGCATGTTCCAGATCGGCGGGTTCAACTGGAAGAAGTGCGACACCGGGTCGGTGCAGGAGTTCGTGGAGCTCATGAGCCGGTCGGAGCGCGACCAGCTCGAGCTCTTTGCCAAGTTTATCACAAACAGCGGCATGGTCGACGATATACGCAAAAAGAACTGGCTCGCCTTCGCCCTGAAATACAACGGGCCGAAGGCGAAATCGAGAGGCTACCACACGCGGCTCGCGGCGGCCTACAAAAAGCACAAAAAAGCCGAGGGCGGCTGAGCCGCGGCGCGGGGTCAGCGGCTCCCCAAAATCGCCGCCGGCGACAGCGCCACGGCAATCTGGGCCCCCTTGGGGTCGCGCCACACGATTTTCACCCCCATCCGCTCGTCGCGGAGCGCCTCCATCCCTTCGCGGAACTCGCCGCCGGAACAGAGCGAGGCGAACTCGGCCGTGGCCGACTGCTCGAGAAACTCACGGCTGTGGGGCGGCAAGTCGTTGATTGCCACCTTGTCGGAGCAATCGATGGTGAACACCAGGGTGTCCCCCTCGATTTTGGCTTCCGAGCCGGTGAAAAGCCCCGTCTGCACCTCGCGGGCGCGGAATTCGGGCGAGTTGAGCGCGTCGACAACGGGCTGCACCTTGCTGTGGTTGCCGCAGCAGGCGAGCGCAAGGGCTGTCGCTGCGCAGAAAATCAGATGTTTGAATTTCATATCGGTCGGCACTGGGGTCAATCGTTAATCACATTCTGGGCCGCGAGCTGGTCGATGAAGCGCGCCAGCTGGTCGGGGCACGACGTGCCCTTGTCGCGGCAGGGGATGCCGCGGCATAGGTCGGCCACCTCCTTGGCCCCGCGCCCTTTCGCGAGGGCGCACACTCCCAAAGTGTTGCCCGGGCAGCCGCCGAGAAACTCCACGTTGTTGATTGTGCCGTCGTCGGCGAGGTCAATCGAAATCATGCGGGAACAGGTCCCACTGGTGCGATACTGGTAAATCATAACGCGAAAATACGAAAAAGCCGCGAAAAGGGGCCTCTACTTAAACCTTTTTGCTATCTTAGCGCTCTAAATGAGAAAGAGGGCACCGCTCCCTCCCTCAACCCGCAACAAAAATACGAAACGGCTATGAGAAAGATTACGACAACAATTTCGGCCCTGTTGGTCGCCGCCGCGATGGTCTTCGCGCCCGTGGCCGAGGCCCAGGGACGCGCCCGCCAGACGGCGCCCAGCGCCCAGCGGGGAGCAAACTCTCACAGCTCGAGCCGCGGCTCGTCCCACAGCCAGCGCCCCGGCAACAGCGGCAATGCCAACCGGCCCGGTAACACCAACCGCCCGGCCACCGGCTCGACAAACCGCCCGTCGACTCCGGGCAACAACCATAAACCGGGCAACAGCACTCCCGGCAACAACAACCACCGCCCCGGGAACACCAACCGGCCCGCGACCCCGGCACGCCCGGGCACCCCGGCACACCGCCCCGGGAACGTGAACCGCCCCGCCCAGCGCCCGCCGCAACCGGGATTCGGGCATCCGGCCCATCGGCCCGGCCCTCCCGCGGGATTGCCGCCGCGCCCCATGCGCCCCGGCTACCGCCACCCAGTGCCCTTCTTCGGCCACTGGAACCGCCCAGTGCCCCCACCCCGCTGGCACTACACAGCCGGAGCCGGCCCCGTGTTCACCACCATTCTCGGCGTGGCGCTCGGAGCGACCCTCGCGTCGTCGCTGAACGCGCTGGCCTCGAGCGGCTACACGGTGAGCAACTATGGCAGCGACGTGGTCTATCTCTCGAACGTTCCCCAGATGAACCTCATGTGGCCCGACGCGGCGATGTACTATAACAACGGAGTGCTCTGCGGCTCGCAGTTCACCTACCCGACGGCGTACTACGACATGAGCCGCTACAACGCCCTCTACCGCCGCCTGGTGCAGCTCTACGGCGCCCCGGTCAGCACGGCAAACAGCGGCGGGGTGGTCTCGGCCTCGTGGTTCGGAGGCGACAACCGCTTCGTGACCATCGAGTTCAACGGCAATTACGGTAACTACTACACGACGCTCTCCTACGGAATCTGATGAAACGCTCTGCCGGAATCTCTTTTAACGGAGCAACCCTGGTGCTTGCCGGGTTGCTCCTCGTGACGTTTGTGGCTTTCCTTGGCCAGACACTTTTCTACTCTAAAGGGGAGCCCCGCGAGGCAATCGTGGCAGTCTCCATGCTCCAGCAGGGCAACTGGATTCTCCCCGTCAGCGTCGGGGCCGACATACCCTACAAACCGCCGATGCTCGCGTGGCTTATCGCCATCCTCGGGTGGCTCAACGGGGGCCACGTCACCGAGTTCCTGAGCCGGCTGCCGTCGGCGCTGGCGGCCACGGCTATGATTCTCTGCGTGTTCCGCTTCTACTGCCGGCGCACAACGGTGGGGCTGGGGGTGCTCACAGCCTTCATCACCATGACGGCTTTCGAGGTTCACCGCGCGGCCACCTCCTGCCGGGTCGACATGCTGCTGTGCTGCTTCACAGTGCTCGCCATCCTCGCCATGGCCCGCCACTGGGAGCAGAACCCGGGGCGATGGCGGCTGCCATGGGTGGGGATTCTGATGATGTCGCTGGCGGTGCTCACCAAGGGCCCGGTGGGGATGATTCTCCCCTGCCTCGTCATCGGGGTGTGGCGCCTGATTCAGCGCGACCCATTCTGGCACACCTTCATCACTCTCGCCCTGAGCGGCCTGGCGGCCCTGGTGCTCCCGGCGCTATGGTATGTGGCCGCCTACCGCATGGGGGGCGACGAGTTTCTGCGCCTGGCGGTCGAGGAGAACTTTGGGCGCTTCACGGGGCAGATGTCCTACGACTCGCACAAAAACGGCCTCTGGTATTATTTCGCGATGCTCCCCGCGGGGATGGCCCCCTGGACCCTCCTGGCGCTGATTTCGCTCTTCGCATGGCGTAAGTTCCGCTACGGCATCCTCACCCTCAAATGGCGAAACACGGTCAACGACGACCCCGCCGGGCTGCTGGCCCTCTGCGCCTGCGTGATTGTGTTCGTGTTCTACTGCGTCCCGCAAAGCAAGCGCGGGGTCTACCTGCTCCCCATGTACCCCTTCCTGGCCTACTGGCTGGCCTTCTATATCCGCTGGCTTTCGTGGAAGACTACCCGCGTGCTCAAAGCCTTCGGGTGGATTGTGTCAATCCTCGGGGTTGTGGTCGGGGCCGCGCTGCTCTGCGCCCTGTTCGGCCTGGTGCCCGCGTCGCTCCGCATCCCCGCCATCGAGCCCTCGCTGCGTGTGCTTGCCGACCTCGGCACGCGGTTTGCCGCCCCCATGGCCTGCTGCCTCGGGTTCCTCTGCTGCCTGTCGACACTGAAAATCATGGCGCGCGGCGACAACCGCCAGATTGTGCAGTGGACCATGATCGACATCATGGTGATCTACTGGATGTTCTCGGCCGCCATACAACCCGCGGCGCTCAACCCCAAAAGCGACCTGCCGCTGGCCCGCGAACTGGTCGACCGCGCCATTCCCGGCGAGCCGCTCTACTCCTACGTCAACGACCGCATGCTGCGATTCTACCAGGTCGACTACTACACCTCCGACGGGCTGACGGTGCTCGACAGCCCCCGCGTCGAGCGTCACCTCCCCACCCAGGGGCTCGTGCTGGTGGCCCGGCGCGACTCGGCGGCTTTCAACGCGATGCTGCCCGACAATCTTCCGCGCCACATCGTGGCCCGCTACCCGCGGCGCAGCTCCGACCTCCGCTCGCCGGTGCTCATCTATCGCATCAACCCCCTATCGCTCTGACCTCCCCTACTCAAATGGACTACGAAATACGCCCACTGCAGCTGCGCCTGCTCGAAATTCTGAAAGCTATCGACGCCGTGTGCCGCGAGCGCGGGCTGCGCTACTACATCATCGCGGGCACGCTCCTCGGAGCCGTGCGCCACGGCGGCTTCATTCCCTGGGACGACGACCTCGACATCGCGATGCCCCGCCCCGACTACGACCTGCTGCAAGCCCATTGGAAGGAGTGGCTGCCCGGGCACCTCGAACTAATCGGGCCGGAGAACGACCCCGACTACCCCTTCCCTTTCAGCAAAATCCAGGATGCGGGCACCACCCTCATCGAAAGCAAGCACTTCGGCTACCTCGGCGGGGTCTACGTCGACGTGTTCCCCCTCGACGGCATGACCGACAAGGCCGCGGAGCGCCGCTCGCACTTCGCCCGCTACAAATTCTTCCGCCGGACGCTCTACCTTATATACCGCGACCCTTACCGCCACGGCCGAGGCCCGTCGAGCTGGGCCCCGCTGCTGACCCGCCGCCTCTTCACCCGCCGCGGGCTCCACGAGAAGCTGCAACGCATATTCCGCGAATACCCCTACGAGACATCGCCCTCGGTTGTGGAACACGACAACGGGGCGCTGGGCGCCATCCCCAAGTCGTGGGTCGAGCCGGGGCGCGAAATCCTCTTCGAGGGCATCCCCTTCATGACCTTCGCCGAGCCCGAGAAATATCTGGCCCACACCTACGGCGACTATATGACCCTCCCCCCCGCCGACCGTCGCCACCAGCACCAATTCTATTACCTCGACCTCGACCATCCCTACCGCTCGCACAACGGCTGACCCGGCACCGCGGAGCGCGCCATCAGGGCACAAAAAAGGCCGGATAAGGCGGGCGGCAAGCCGCGCCTTATCCGGCAAAACTTTTCGCGCGTCGCAACCTATCAGTCGCGGCTGTTACCGAAGAAGCGGAGCAGGTAGAGGAACAGGTTGATGAAGTCGAGGTAGAGGCTCAGCGCGCCCCATGTGGCGAGGCGGCCATCGGCCATGGCGGGATACTGCTGGGCCATCTGCTTGATTTTCTGGGTGTCCCAGGCGGTGAGGCCGATGAAAATCAGCACACCGGCGATGCTCACAATCCATTCGAGGGTCGAGTTGGCCCAGAAAGCGTTGACAACGCAGAGGATAATCAGCCCGAAGAGAGCCATGTAGAGGAACGAGCCCACCTTCGTCAGGTCGCGGTTGGTGGTGTAGCCATAGACGCTCATTGCGCCGAACACGCCGGCGGTGATGAGGAACGTCTTAAAGATGCTCGCGAAGCTGAACGCCAGGAAGATAATCGACAGCGTCAGGCCGTTGACTATCGCGAAAAGATAGAACAGCCCGGTCGACATCGCGGGCGACAGCTTGTTGAGGCGCGAGGTGATGAAGAACACCAGGCCGAGCTCAAGGATGGCGAGGCCCCAGTAGACCCATGTGTGGGTGGCGATGTAATAGGCCACGTTGGCCTCGGTGCCCCACGAAGCGGCAAGCCACGAGGTGGCGGCGGTCACAAGGAGGGCGAGAAACATCTTGACGTAGACCGATTTCATCACCGATGAAACCTTCGCGTCGAGCGACTGTTGGTCGCGCCCGTCATAATAGTCAGTTTGATAGTAGCTCATATTATTCTGTTTTGTAATTTCTTGCATATTAACGCCCGAGGCATCACATTCGTTCAGGCACGTTGATGCCGAGAAGGCCCATGGCGGTTTTCACCACTCGCGACGTCTGCTCGCACAGCATCAGGCGCAGCGAGCGCACGGCCTCGTTCTCCTCGCCAAGGATGGTGTAGTCGTGGTAGAACTGGTTGTACTGCTTCACCAGGTCGTAGGCATAGTTGGCGATGAGCGAGGGCGAGAAGGAGCGGCCCGCTTCCTGAACCGTGGAGGGGAAGTCGGCAAGCGCCTGGATCAGGGCGATTTCCTTTTCGTTGGGGGTAACCGACGAATAGTCGCCGATGACGTAACCCTTTTCAGCGGCCTTGCGGAGCACCGAGCGGATGCGGGCGTAGGTGTACTGGATGAAGGGGCCCGTGTTGCCGTTGAAGTCGATCGACTCCTTGGGGTTGAAGAGCATGTTCTTGCGCGGGTCGACCTTGAGCAGGAAGTATTTCAGCGCGCCCATACCCACGGTTTCGGCAATCTCGTCGACCTCTTTCTCGCTGAGGCCCTGGAGCTTGTCCATTTCGCGCGACACCTCGCGGGCGCCGCTGACCATCTCTTCCATCAGGTCGTCGGCATCGACAACAGTGCCCTCGCGGCTCTTCATCTTTCCCTCGGGGAGCTCCACCATGCCGTAGGAGAAGTGGACCAGGTCCTTGCCCCACTTGAAGCCGAGGCGGTCGAGCAGCAGCGAAAGCACCTGGAAATGATAGTTTTGCTCGTTGCCGACGACATAAATCATGCGGTCGATGGGGAAGTCGCGGAAGCGCAGCTTGGCGGTGCCGATGTCCTGGGTCATGTAGACCGAGGTGCCGTCGGCGCGCAGCAGCAGCTTGTGGTCGAGCCCCTCGTTAGTGAGGTCGGCCCACACGGAGCCATCCTCCTTGCGGTAGAGCAGCCCCTTTTCGAGCCCTTCGAGCACCTTCTCCTTTCCTTCGAGGTAGGTCTGGCTCTCGTAGTAGATTTTGTCGAAGTCAACGCCCAGGCGCTTGTAGGTCTCGTCGAAGCCGGCGTAAACCCACGAGTTCATGCGCTCCCAGAGGGCGCGCACCTCGGGGTCGCCCGCCTCCCAGCGGCGCAGCATGTCGCGGGCCTCGGCCATGAGCTGCGAGCGGCGCTCGGCCTCCTCGGGGGTCACTCCGTCGCGCTCGGCGATTTCGCGGAGCTCGGCACGGTAGTGCTTGTCGAAGAGCACATAGAAGTCGCCAATCAGGTGGTCGCCCTTCTTGCCGGTCGACTCGGGGGTCGCGCCGTCGCCCCACTTCTGCCAGGCGAGCATCGACTTGCAGATGTGGATGCCGCG
>CAYTBH010000082.1:0-10009 GCA_964435935.1 uncultured Alistipes sp. | reverse complement strand
GCCAGCGACGCGCTGCGCAACTACCTCGAGGAGCACCCCAAAGAGGCAAAAACCATCGTGGAGAAAGTGGTGCTCGCCGCCACCGCACGCCAAGCAGCCTACAACGCCCGCGCCAAGATACTCCGCAAGTCGCCCCTCACCGGAGGCGGCCTCCCCGGCAAACTGGCCGACTGCTCAAGCCGCACAGCCGAAGACTGCGAAATCTTCCTCGTCGAGGGTGACTCGGCAGGCGGTACCGCCAAGAGCGGCCGCGACCGCCGTTTCCAAGCCATCCTTCCCCTCCGAGGCAAGGTGCTGAATGTCGAAAAGGCCATGGAGCACAAAGTGTTTGAATCTGAACAGATCACGAACATTTTCCGCGCGCTCCGCGTCAGCATCGGCACAGAAAACGACCCCAAGGAGGTTAACCTCGCCAAACTCGCCTACCACAAAATCATCATCATGACCGATGCCGATGTCGACGGTTCGCACATCGCCACGCTTCTCATGACACTCTTTTTCCGCCACATGCGCCCCATCATCGAGCAGGGCTACCTCTACCTCGCCACCCCGCCGCTCTACAAATGCAGCCGCCAGAAGGTCGAGGAGTATTGCTGGACCGAGCAACAGCGCCAGGCCTTCATCGACAAGTATGGCCCGCAAACCCGCGTGCAGCGCTACAAAGGTCTTGGCGAGATGAGCGCCGAAGAGCTGCGCGACACCACCATGGCACCCGGCGGACGCATGCTCAAGCAGGTGCAGATTTCTGATGCCGCCGAGGCCGACCGCATCTTCTCCATGCTCATGGGCGAGGACGTAGCTTCCCGTCGCGACTTCATCGAAGCGAACGCGAACTACGCCAATATCGACGCTTAACGACACCATTATCGTTTGTGACGCTTAACATTTCGCGATGTTAAGCGTTACAAATATATAATAACTACAACCGGGACTAAGCGAGGGCGCCCGTCAACGAGCCGCCGGCGACACCCCGGGAGAATAAAACCACCGCATAATGGCCAAAGCTAAACAAGCCGTACAGAAACTGCGCGACAGCATAGCTGAATATATCGCAGAACAGAAAAACAACTCTTTCAACTATAAACAGGTAGCTTTCGCGGTCGGGGCTAAAACCCCGGCGGCTCAGAAGCAAGTGGCCATGATGCTGGCAGAAATGGCGTTCGACGGATTCCTCCTCGAAAACGCCCCCGGCCAGTATCGCACCCCTATGCGCACCAATGTCGCCACGGGAACCTTCGTGCGCCGCGCCAATGGCAAAAACAGCGTCATCACCGACGACGACAACGAAACCATCTTCGTGGCCGAGCGCAATTCGATGCACGCCCTCAACGGCGACCGCGTGAAAGTGACAGTGGCAGCCGCCCGCAAAGGTGCCGAGGCCGAAGCCGAGGTAATCGAAATTCTCGACCGCAAGGAACAGAACATCATCGGCACAATCATGGTGGATAAAGCCGCCACATTCCTGAAAACCGACTCGAAGTTCATGGGGTTCGACATCTTCATTCCCCGCAACAAGCTCAAAGGGGGCGCGCATGGCGACAAAGCCGTCGTGCGCATCACCGACTGGCCCGAGGACTCGAAGAACCCCCGCGGCGAAGTGGTCGACATCCTCGGCAAAACAGGCGAAAACAACACCGAGATTCACGCTATCCTGGCTGAATACGGCCTCCCCTACCGCTATCCGCAAGCCGTTGAAAAGGCTGCCGACAAAATCGGAGCCGGCATAACCCCCGAAGAGATCGCACGGCGCGAGGATTTCCGCAAGGTGACAACCTTCACCATCGACCCCAAGGACGCGAAGGACTTCGACGACGCTCTCTCGATTCGCAAACTTGAAAACGGCAACTGGGAAGTCGGCGTGCACATCGCCGATGTGACCCACTACGTCACCCCCAACTCGATTATCGACCGCGAGGCACAAAAACGCGCAACCTCGGTATATCTCGTCGACCGCGTGGTGCCCATGCTCCCCGAACATCTTTGCAACGGTATCTGCTCGCTGCGCCCCAACGAGGAGAAGCTGGCTTTCTCTGTGATTTTCGAGCTCGACGACCAGGCAAACATCAAGGCCTCGAGAATCGCGCGCACCGTAATAAAGAGCGACCGCCGCTTTGCCTACGAGGAGGCACAGGAGGTGATTGAAACCGGAAAGGGCGATATGAAGGATGAGATTCTCACCCTCGACCGCCTTGCCAAAGAGCTTCGCGCCCGCCGCTTCGAAAACGGTTCGGTTGACTTCGACCGCGAAGAGGTGCGCTTCGACATCGACGAGACCGGCCACCCCGTTGGCGTCTACTTCAAAGTCTCGAAAGATGCCAACAAACTCATCGAGGAGTTCATGCTCCTGGCCAACCGCACCGTGGCCGCGGCCATCGGCAAAGCCGCAGGGACCCGACGCACAAAGGCATTTGTCTACCGCGTACACGACCAGCCCGACCCCGAGCGCCTCGCCGACCTCGCGAAACTGGCTGCCGCCTTCGGCTACCGCATCAAGGTCACCGGCTCCCCCCGCGAAATCAACCGCTCCATCAACAAGATGTTGCAGGATGTCAAAGGCAAAGGCGAAGAGAACTATATCTCCATCCTTGCCATACGCTCTATGGCGAAGGCTATATACACCACCGACAACATTGGCCACTACGGTCTCGGGTTTGACTACTATACCCACTTCACATCGCCCATCCGCCGCTACCCCGACATGATGGTCCACCGCTTGCTCGACCGCTACCTCAACGGCGGACGCAGCGTTAACCTCGAAAAACTCGAGGACGAATGCAAACACTCCTCCGAAATGGAGCAGCTTGCCGCTAACGCCGAACGCGCCTCCATCAAATACAAGCAGGTTGAGTATATGGCCGACCATATTGCAGAGGAATACGACGGCATGATCTCGGGCGTCACGGAATGGGGCTTCTATGTGGAGCTCGACGAAAACAAGTGCGAAGGCCTCGTGCCCATGCGCGACCTCGCTGATGATTACTATGACTTCGACGAAAAGAACTTCCTGATTCGCGGTCGTCGACACGGCCATGTCTACCGCCTCGGCGACAAGGTGCGCGTGCGCGTAGCCAACGCCAATATCGAGCGCAAGCAGCTCGACTTCCTGGTGGTCGACTCCAACAACAACCGCAAGGGGGAGGACGACCTGGGCTATACCAACCCCAACGCTCACGGAACCCGCGGAGCCCACTACTCGAAAGCGTCCCGTGCCAAAGAGCAGAAAGAACGCCGGGAGGAGCAAAAGGATGAGCGCAAGATGACGCGCGGCGAAAAAGCAACCGCCGCCGCCCGCAAAGCGCGCAAGGCTAAAGCCGACAAGGGTGGCAAAACCACAAAGGCCGGCGCAAAGAAAACAGCCAAACGCCCTGCAAGGAGGCGCTGAGTTCCCGAGCAAAAACAACCGATCATTAAACCACATTTAAAGAAACGATAACTATATATGTCACTTCAATGCGGCATCGTGGGGCTGCCCAACGTGGGCAAATCCACACTCTTCAATTGTCTTTCCAACGCAAAGGCCCAGTCGGCCAACTTTCCGTTCTGCACCATAGAGCCTAATGTCGGCGTAATCACCGTTCCCGACGAGCGCCTGAACAAACTCGTCGAGATGTGCAACCCCAAAAGTGTTGTTCCCGCGACAGTGGAAATCGTTGACATCGCGGGACTCGTGAAAGGCGCGAGCAAGGGCGAAGGCCTCGGAAACAAATTCCTGGCCAACATCCGCGAGACGGACGCCATCCTCCATGTGCTCCGCTGCTTCGACGACGACAACATCACCCATGTCGACGGCACGGTCGACCCGGTGCGCGACAAGGAGATTATCGACTACGAACTGCAGCTCAAGGACCTTGAAACCGTCGAAAGCCGCATCGCTAAAACTCAAAAGCAGGCTCAGACGGGGGGCGACAAGGTTGCCAAAATGCAATACGAGGTGTTGCTCCGCTTCAAGGAAGCCCTCGACCAGGGAAAGCCGGCACGCACCGTGACCCTTGACACTCCCGACGAGCAGAAATTCGCACGCGAACTCTTCCTGCTCACCAGCAAGCCCGTGCTCTACGTTTGCAACGTCGACGATGCCTCGGCCGTCAACGGCAATAAATACGTCGATGCCGTGCGCGAAGCCGTGAAGGACGAGGACTCGCAAATCCTCATCGTGGCCGCCCAGACCGAAAGCGAAATTGCCGAACTCGACACATACGAAGAGCGTCAGGAATTCCTCAACGAAATAGGGCTTGAGGAGTCGGGTGTTTCGCGCCTTATCCGCGCGGCCTACGCACTGCTTAACCTGCAAACCTTCTTCACCGCCGGAGCCGACGAAGTGCGCGCCTGGACTTTCATCCGCGGCTCGAAAGCGCCCCAGTGCGCCGGAATCATCCACACCGATTTTGAGAAAGGCTTCATCCGTGCCGAGGTCATCAAATATGACGACTATGTGAACCTCGGTGGCGAGGCTGCCGTGAAGGAGGCCGGCAAACTCGGCGTCGAGGGCAAAGAATATGTCACCCAGGATGGCGACATCATGCACTTCCGCTTCAATGTCTAAGAGCCGGAGGCTATTCAACTGTCATCGACAATGAAACTAACCATACTCGGAAGCGGCACCTCGACAGGGGTGCCGCAACTACGATGCGAGTGCCCGGTGTGCCGCTCGACCGACCCGCTCGACAACAGGCTGCGATGCTCGGCACTGCTCGAAACCGGCGACCGGCACATACTCATTGACTGCGGGCCCGATTTCAGGGAACAGATGCTGCGCTACCACCGTCGCGGCACCCTCGACGCCCTGGTCATAACCCATCAGCACTACGACCACGTTGGCGGCGTTGACGACCTGCGCCCCTACTGCTATTTCAACCGCGAGCCCCGCGACTTCCCCGTTTACTGTACCGAGCAAGTAGCCGCCGCACTTCGTGCCAGCATCCCCTACAGCTTTTCGAAAGAAAAGTATCCCGGAGTCCCAACCTACGACATACACATCATCAACCCGTTTGAGCCTTTCAAGGCAGCCGGGGTCGAAGTTCTGCCTATTCCGGCCACTCATTCGGTCGACTATCATCTGCAAGTTGTAGGGTTCCGTTTTGGCAAGCTTGCCTATATGACCGATGTTAAAAAAATCGCCCCTGAGGCCATCGAGGCCCTCAGAGGCGTGAAAGTATTGGTTATAAACGCACTGCGAATCAGGGAACACCGCTCGCACATGTCGCTTTCCGAAGCACTGGAAGTAGTGCGCCAAGTAGCGCCTGGACGAGCCTATCTCACCCACATTTCCCACGATTTGGGGCTGCACAGCGAGGTTGAGCCAACATTGCCGCGGGGTGTGTTCCTGGCACACGATGGCTTGGAAATCACCGTGTGACCGCCACCCCGGCATCAAGCCATGTGGACATCGAGCTGCGGGAAGGGGAAGTGGGCTCCGAATGAGGGAAGCTCGTTGTAGAATTTCTCGTTATAGTAGTAGAAGACAGCCCAATAGTCTGAGGTTTTAGTCCAGGCTCGCACCTGGATATCCACCGACGACGAAGCTAACTCGCTCAAATACACCGCCGGGGCATAGTTAGGCTTCGGTAGCATAGCCTTGAGCTCGGCTTCGCGGCTGAGCTCCCAATTGTTCAGCTTAGCCTTGGTCTGCCGATGGCGGAAAAGAACCTTATCCCAGAACGTGCGCTTGCTTTCTGTTTCCTGAGCCTTGTCGGCATCGGCTTTCGAAGCGGCCTCCCGCGCCACATTTTCGGCAAGCACAGCCGCGGCCGCATTCTCGGCCTCGGTGCCCACTAACTCCATATTGGCCGGATCGTCGTCGATTTGCCGGATGCGTGTGTCAGCCCGGAACATATTCAGAATCGCGTCGCGAACGGCGTTAACGTCGTCGCCGTACGAAATAGAAACCGTCCATGTTACGCGGCGGTACTCCTCACGCGACCAGTTGTTTACACTACCCGTTGAAAGGGAGCCGTTGGGAATGGAAATCGACTTATTGTCGTAGGTTGTAATGATAGTCGAGAAAATCTGGATTTCGCGAACTGTGCCGGCAAACCCTTGAACCTCGATATAGTCACCGATTTTGTAAGGCTTAAGCAGTAAAATGAGCACACCACCTGCGAAATTCTGCAACGTGCCACTCAGAGCCATACCGAGAGCGACGCCGGCTGACGCGAAAATCGCGAGGAACGAGGTGGTTTCAATTCCGATAATGCCGATAACGGTGACTATCAGGATGAAATACAGCACAATATTGATGAGCGACAGCACGAATGTGCTTAGCGACGTGTCAACCTTGCGCCGAATGAAAATAGCCGACACAATGCGATAGATGCGCTTTATGATGAAACGGCCAACATAAAACACCAGTATGGCAATGGCCACATTGATGGCGAAGTTGACCATAGTTTCAACAAGGCGCGACATCAAATCGTTGAACGACAAATCTTTGAGCAACGCCAAGTCGTCTTTCACATTAGGGAGAGCGTCGGGGTTAGGCGTTGACGCGGGTGTGAGCCCGGGGATTACATCTTGCAGGCGAAACATAATATTGCAAAAGTGATGAATTTCTTGTGTTAGTTAATTTCCTTGACTACTCAAAAAGCCTCGAAGCGACATCGCGATACCACTTCAGCTGCGAATAGTTCTGTTTCGACGCATTTTCCCGCGATGTGAGAATAAAGGTCGTGAGGCCACAATGGTGATCCACGTTGAAACGGTTCACCATCTGTATGCGCTCAGTTGCCCCCTGATACATAATGGCATCGTCGAGCACAGACTTCCAAAACGAGTACATGGCGGGATTATCGGCAACGAGATTTTGCATATAATGGTCAAAATCGAAATAGTTGTTGCCGGAGTTCTGAAACTGCTGGATGGTGTCTATCTCCGGCTGCGTCGGGTGCGTGGCATAAATCTGCGCCGTCGCGTCGGCAAGATTGTCAAGAGCGTCGGAACGCACGACTGACAATGTGCAACCGTTAGACGAGTTTTTTAAGTAGAAATCAAACGACACTTGTGCGGCAGAAACCACATCGAGCTCAGGAGCGAACAGGAATTTTAACGCCTCGTGATAGCGCGCGCCATCGGCCGGGAGCTCGGCTGCCGAGGCAACAAAATAGCGTGCCGACTCGCGCAATTCATACATAACCTCGACCGAAGCCATGTAGCAACAGTCGAAATAGATGAAATCGAAAAAGCGGCCATCGAGCACCCGGCCAAGCGCGCTGATGCTCATCTTCTTTGCCGAAGAGCCCGAGCCATCGAGGCCGAAACCGCGCGGGGAGGCTTTCGAAGCCGCCTCGGGATTCTCGTAACCGGCGTTAATCCACCCGTCGGCATGGCTCCAGAGCATCAATCCGCGGCTTTCCGAGGGGGCCAGGCGCTCGACATCGTCGAGCACCTGATTCATGCGCTCCATCGACACCGAGGAGAGCTCGGAGTCATACTCGGCCAGCTGCAATTCCGAGCCATCGGGACATATTTCATAGAGGCGTTGCACAATGGCGGTCTCGTCGGCGTTGAGTCCGTGTTGGAACACCAGCAAACGACCGTCGCCAAGGTCGCCGGCACGGGCAGCCTGCTTCATCTCGTTAAGGTCGTTGCGGTCGAAATAGCCGCCAAGGTTGTTGTTGGCAACCATGTAGACCAGCACTGTGCGGCTCGAAGGACGTTCGATCGACGGCTCTCCGGGTCCGGGAGTGGGTTCGTCGTCATCGTCATCAAAACCACACGACACAAACGCCACACACCCAATGAGTGTGAGCGCCAAAATATATAGGATATACTTAAACTGCTTCATTTCTAAGAAATAACGCCGAAAAGTCAAAAATATTGCGCCGACCGGCGATTGTCACATCCCCGGTCGGCGTAATGTTCAGGTTCGTTATCTCGAATTATTGCAGTGCCGAGCGGAGAATGTGCATGGCCTCGGAGATTCCGGTACCATTCTTGCCACCAGCCTGCGCGAAACCGGGCTGACCGCCGCCACCACCTTTGATAGCCTTGGCAGCTTCGCGCACCAAAGCCGAAGCATTTTTGCCCGATGCCACGAGGTCGTTGGTAAACATCACGGTGAGCAACGGCTTTTCAGAGCCATCGACAGTGGCCGCGATGAAAGCGGTGTTTTCAGGCGAGAATTCGCGGACAGCGAACGCGAGATTCTTCACCATGTCGGGAGCGTGGGTGCCTGTGAGCGAAACCACCTTTACATCGTTGATTACCTCGGGCGAGGCAACGAGTTGCTTGGCGGCTGCACGGATTCGCTCCTTCACCATCTCGTCGGCCTCACTGCGCAGCTGGGCGTTCTCCTCGATAAACTTGCGTATGGTTGCTGTGAGGTCGGGGGCGTTGTGGAGCAGCTTGCCGATATCCGTGAGCGTATCCGACATCTTGTCGATAGCGTTCTCAACAGTTTCGGCAGTTATTGCATCGATACGGCGTATTCCGGCTGCAATGCTGCTTTCGGAGATGATTTTTATCATGCCGATGTTACCCGTGTTAGCGACATGGGTGCCACCGCAAAGTTCTATGGAGTTGCCATAGCGAACGACGCGAACCTCGTCGCCATACTTCTCGCCAAAGAGGGCCATGGCGCCCATTTCGCGAGCCTCGGCGATGGGAACGCAGCGGTGCTCGTCGAGAGGATAGGCGGCGCGCACGCGGCTGTTGGCCAAATGCTCGACCTTGCGGAGCTCCTCGGGGGTCACTTTCTGGAAATGGGAGAAGTCGAAGCGCAGAAGCTCGGGCGATACGAAGGAGCCCTTCTGCTCCACATGGGTTCCGAGCACTTCGCGGAGCGCTTCGTGAAGGAGGTGTGTCGCGGTGTGGTTGCAAGAGGTCGCCATGCGGGCCTTCTTGTCGATGGCGGCAACAAATTCAGCCGAGGGGTCGGAGGGGAGCTTGGTCGAAAGCTGCACACCGATGCCGTTTTCGCGCTTGGTGTCGAAAATCTCCACCACCTCCCCGTCGGGAGCCGTCAGGGTGCCGCGGTCGCCAACCTGGCCGCCCATCTCGGCATAGAATGGAGTTTTGGAGAGGATAATCTGATAATATTCCTTATTCTTCTGCTTAACGCGGCGATAGCGAAGAATCTTGGCTGCGCACTCGGTTTCGTCGTAGCCAACGAACTCCTGCTCACCTTCGGCAAGCACCACCCAATCGGTAGCCTCGACGGCCGCGGCTTTGCGGGCGCGGTCCTTCTGAGCGGCCATCTCGCTGTCAAACTCTTTGTGGTCGAGGGTCATGCCGTTTTCACGCAGAATGAGCTCGGTGAGGTCCAGGGGGAAGCCGTATGTGTCGTAGAGCACGAAGGCCTCTTTGCCCGAAATCTCGGTCTTACCCTCTTTGCGTGCTGCGGCTATTGAGCGCTCAAGCAAGCTGATGCCGTTGTCGAGAGTGCGGAGGAAGGAATCCTCCTCCTCCTTGGTGACCTTCATGATGAGGTCGCGCTGCGAAACGAGCTCGGGATAAGCCTCGCCCATCGACTCGATGAGAGTGTCGACCAGGCGGTAGAGGAATGCTTCGCGGGCGGCAAGGAATGTGTAGGCATAGCGGACCGCGCGACGCAGAATGCGGCGAATCACATACCCGGCCTTGGCATTGGAGGGGAGCTGGGAGTCGGCGATGGAGAACGCGATGGTGCGCACATGGTCGGCAATAACGCGCATGGCGACATCGACTTTTTCGTCCTCGCCATATTTTTTACCCGAGAGCTCGGCAATCTTGGCGATGAGCGGGGTGAATACGTCGGTGTCGTAGTTCGACGTTTTCCCCTGCAGGGCCATGCAAAGGCGCTCGAAACCCATGCCGGTGTCGATAACCTTGGCGGGGAGCGGTTCGAGCGAATGGTCGGCCTTGCGGTTGAACTGCATGAACACGAGGTTCCAGATCTCGATGACCTGGGGATGATCCTTATTCACCAGCTCGGCGCCGGGAACAGCCTTGCGCTCCTCGTCGCTGCGCAGGTCGATATGGATCTCCGAGCAGGGACCGCAGGGACCCGTATCGCCCATTTCCCAGAAGTTATCGT
>CAYTBH010000081.1:0-10024 GCA_964435935.1 uncultured Alistipes sp. | reverse complement strand
ATCGAGCCCGACGGCTGGACCTGCCGCACCCGCGACCGCAAGCCCTCGGCCCACTACGAGCACACCCTCGCCATCCACGACGGAGAGACCGAGGTGCTCACCACCTTCGACTACATCCGCGAGGCTCTCGGCGAGGCCTACATCTGACCACGTCGCGAGCACTCCCCGTCCCTCCGCGGCCAATCATTGAAATAGACAATTCTAACTCCCAATATGGCAAAACAAGACTCAATCGAACAAGACGGCGTTATCATGGAATCGCTCTCGAACGCAATGTTCCGAGTGAAACTCGAAAACGGTCACGAAATCACAGCCCACATCTCAGGCAAGATGCGCATGCACTACATTAAGATTCTCCCCGGCGACCGGGTGAAAGTCGAGATGTCGCCCTACGACCTGAGCAAAGGCCGCATCGCGTTCCGTTACAAATAACCGCCGCTCTTCATCATTAGGGACACTTCAAAAACACCATAACTCATTTCTCTGACAACAATGAAAGTAAGAGCATCGATTAAGAAGCGCTCAGCCGACGACAAGATCGTTCGCCGCAAGGGCCGCCTCTACGTCATCAACAAAAAGAACCCCAAAAACAAACAGCGCCAGGGATAACATTCGGCCGAGCATCGCCCCCCGCGGGCATGCGAGGCGCTTCCAGGCTCGCCTGACAGGATATTAAGCCGCAGGCATCGCCCCCGGGCGACAGAGCGCCGATGTGGCGCAGCGCCGAGCAGGCGCGGCATCCGAGCCACACGGCGGCCCGCCGGAACTAATGAGGCGGCCTTGAAGCCAGCAATGTTGTCATCTGCGACAAAAACCAAAAGAAAACGCTAAAGAAAGCATTTTTATGGCAGTAAGAATCGTGGGAGTTGACCTCCCCCAAAACAAGCGAGGCGCTATCGCCTTGACCTACATCTTCGGCATCGGCCGCTCGGCCGCCCTGACCATCCTGGAGAAAGCCGGTGTAGACGCTAACATCAAAGTGAAAGACTGGACCGACGCACAGGCCGCCGCTGTCCGCGAGGTAATCCAGACCGGCTACAAGGTAGAAGGTGACCTCCGCAGCGAAATCCAGCTCAACATCAAGCGACTCATGGACATCGGCTGCTATCGCGGCATCCGCCACCGCATCGGGCTCCCCCTTCGCGGTCAGTCGACCAAGAACAATGCCCGCACCCGCAAGGGCCGCAAGAAAACAGTCGCCAACAAGAAGAAAGCCACAAAGTAAAAAGTAACAGACTATGGCAAAGAAAACAGTCGCAGCTAAGAAAAGAAACGTCAAAGTTGATGCCGCCGGCCAGCTTCATGTCCACTCTTCGTTCAACAATATCATCGTGTGCTTAGCCAACAGCGAAGGCCAGGTGATTTCTTGGTCATCGGCAGGCAAGATGGGATTCCGCGGTTCGAAAAAGAACACTCCCTACGCCGCCCAGATGGCAGCCCAGGATTGCGGCAAAGTAGCCTACGACCTGGGTCTCCGCAAAGTGAAAGCCTACGTCAAGGGTCCCGGTAACGGCCGCGAAAGCGCCATCCGCACCGTCCATGGCATGGGCATCGAGGTAACCGAGATTATCGACGTGACTCCGCTGCCGCACAACGGCTGCCGTCCTCCGAAACGTCGCCGCGTATAATCGACCTCGTCGCAGCTCCGGCAACCAACGCCGCCGGGCAATATAGAGAATAAAAGAAATCACCCAACTTCCATCCCTCCGCCGCCCCTGGCGGCCCCACCGCAGGCCGGGGCAACAGCCCGGCGGAATCGCGAGGGAACGAAAATGAATTTTCAACATGGCAAGATACATAGGTCCCAAGACCAAAATCGCACGCAAATTCGGGGAACCCATCTTCGGCGAGGACAAGATTCTCAGCCGCCGCAACTTCCCTCCCGGCCAGCACGGCCAGAACCGTCGCCGCAAAACTTCTGAATACGGCATCCAGCTCCGTGAGAAGCAGAAGGCGAAATACACCTACGGTGTTCTCGAACGTCAGTTCCGCAACCTTTTCGACAAGGCATCTTCGATGAAGGGTATCACCGGTGAAATCCTGCTGCAGCTTCTCGAAAGCCGCCTCGACAACATCGTTTACCGCCTTGGCATCGCCCCCACCCGCGCCGCTGCCCGCCAGCTCGTGCTCCACAAGCATGTAACTGTCAACGGCAAGGTTGTCAACATCCCCTCCTACGCCGTTCAGGCAGGCGACGTTGTCGGCGTCCGCGAGAAGTCGAAGTCGCTCGAAGTGATTTCCGACTGCCTCGCCGGGTTCAACCACAGCAAATATCCCTGGATTGAATGGGATGAGTCGGCCAAAGCAGGCAAACTCCTTCACGTTCCCACCCGCGAAGACATCCCCGAAAACATCAAGGAGCAGCTGATTGTCGAGCTCTATTCTAAGTAACCCCCCTAAAAGCAAGATCCATGGCTATTTTAGCATTCCAAAAACCTGACAAAGTCGTAATGTTAGAAGCTAACAACTTCTACGGCAAGTTCGAGTTCAAGCCTTTGGAACCCGGCTATGGTATCACAGTCGGCAACGCGCTTCGCCGCGTGCTGCTCTCGTCGCTCGAAGGCTATGCCATCCAGGCCATCAAAATCGATGGCGTGAAACACGAGTTTGATACCATCCCCGGCGTCAAGGAAGATGTCACCAACATCATCCTCAACCTCAAGAAGGTTGACCTGAAGCAGGTAACCGAAGACACAGAAACCGAAAAAGCCACCATTACCGTGTCGGGCCAGGAGGTGTTCAAGGCCGGCGACATTGGCAAAGCCCTCTCGGGCTTCGAGGTTCTCAACCCCGACGAAGTCATCTGTCACTTGGATCCTGACGCGAGCTTCAATCTCGAAGTAACAATCAACAAAGGTCGCGGCTGGGTGCCCGCCGACGAGAACCAGCTTGATATCACCGATATCCAGACTCTGGCAATCGACTCGATCTACACCCCGATCAAAAACGTGAAGTACACAGTTGAAAACTTCCGCGTCGACCAGAAGACTGACTACGAGAAGCTCATTATCGAAATCACCACCAACGGTTCAATCCATCCCAAGGACGCGCTCAAAGAGGCCGCTAAAATCCTGATTTACCACCTGATGCTCTTCTCCGACGACAAGATCACCATCGAAACTCAGGAAGCCGACGGCACAGAGGAATTTGACGAGGAAGTGCTCCACATGCGCCAGCTTCTCAAAACGAAGCTCACCGACATGGACCTTTCGGTTCGCGCCCTCAACTGCCTCAAGAGCGCCGAAGTTGAAACCCTTGGCGAACTGGTGGTATTCAATAAGACCGACCTCCTGAAATTCCGCAACTTCGGTAAGAAGTCACTGACGGAACTCGACGAACTGCTCGCCAACCTGGGCCTTTCGTTCGGAATGGACATATCGAAATTTAAACTTGACAAAGAGTAAACAACACCGATGAGACACAATAAAAAATTCAACCATCTTTCGCGCAAGAAAGCTCACCGCGACGCCTTACTCGCCAACATGACCATTTCTCTTATCCGCCATAAGAGAATCTTCACCACCTTGGCAAAGGCTAAAGCGCTCCGCATGTATGCCGAGCCGCTGATCAACCGCGCGAAGAACGACACTATGAGCAACCGCCGCCTGGTGTTCTCCTACCTCCAGAACAAGGAAGCCGTCACCGAGCTCTTCCGCGAAATCTCCCAGAAAATCGCAGAGCGTCCCGGCGGCTACACCCGCATCCTCAAGACCGGCAACCGTCTGGGCGACAACGCCAAGACCTGCTTCATCGAGCTTGTTGACTACAACGAGAACATGCTCAAGGAAAAGAGCGAAAAGAAGGCCGGACGCACTCGTCGTTCGCGCAAGAGCGGCAACGCCGCCGCAGCTCCCGCAGCCGAGGCACCCGTTGCAGAGCTCCCCGCCGCTGAAGAGCCCGCTGCCGAAGAGGCCAAGGCTGAATAATCAGCACTCCTTGCTCCCCGGCCAAGCCTTTTTGAAGGCGCGCCCGGGAAACCACAGCAGGATGTCTCACCGGTCAATCGGAGAGATCGCATAACAAAAAGAAGGTCGTGACGCGCGCAGCGTCGCGACTTTCTTTTTTCTGGAACAGTATATTTTTCGGTCGCAGGATAATTTTCAGTCGCGGTATAATTTTTTGCCGCGGTATAATTTTTGCCCAAAAGGGTCGTTAATAAGTTAAGAAAGATTGTGCGCGGTCGTGGCCGACGCTTTGACGGCTATCGCGCGCGACCTCTGTTTAAGCAATCCCAATTCTGATTAAGCCAATCCCAAATCCTCTTTGCCACTCAAGAACCCAAAGATGAAAATATTGAAGAGCTTTGCCGCGGCAATGGCGGCAATATTAGCCCTCGGGGCCAACGATGCCACGGCATGCACCAGTCTCATCGCGGCCAATGGCGCCACCGCCGACGGCTCTGTAATGGTGACGTACGCGGCCGACAGTCACAACCTCTATGGCGAGCTTTACACCCAGCCCGCCGCCGACCACAGCCCGGGCGCGAAACGCCGCATCGTGGAGTGGGACACCCACAAATATCTCGGCGACATCCCCGAGGTAGCCCACACCTACGCCACAGTCGGCAACATGAACGAGCACGGCCTGACGATTGCCGAAAGCACCTGGGGCGGGCGTGAGGAGCTCGCTGGCAGCGGCCTCATCGACTATGGCTCGCTGATCTACATCACCCTGCAGCGCGCTAAAACCGCCCGCGAGGCGCTGAAGATAATGACCGACCTCGTCAAGGAGCACGGCTATGCGAGCGAGGGCGAGTCGTTCACTATCGCCGACGGTAACGAAGTGTGGATCATGGACCTCATAGGCAAAGGAAAGCGTGCCAAAGATGCAGTGTGGGTAGCCCGCCGGGTGCCCGACGGCTACATCTCGGGCCACGCCAACCACCCTCGAATCCACAAATTCCCCCTTTCCGACCCGGAAACCATCTACTCGCCCGACGTGATTCAGTTTGCCCGCCAGCAAGGCTATTTCACCGGCAAGGACGAGGACTTTGACTTCTCGAAAGCCTACGCCGTGACCGATTTCGGCGCGCTCCGCGGCTGCGATGCCCGTGTATGGTCCTACTTCAACCGCCACTCGACCGGAATGGAGAAATACCTCCCCTGGATTAATAAAGCCGAGGGGGAGCCGATGCCGCTGTGGGTAAAACCCGACAAGCCCCTCACGGTCGCCGACATGAAAGAGTCGATGCGCGACCACTTCGAAGGAACCCCATTTGACATGACCCTCGATGTTGGCGCCGCACCCTTCGGCGTTCCCTATCGCTGGCGCCCGATGTCGTTCACCGTCGACGGCGAGGAGTACACCCACGAGCGCGCCATAGCCACCCAGCAGACCGGCTTCTCGTTCGTGGCCCAGATTCGCCAGAACCTACCGCAGTATCTGCGCGGCCTGCTGTGGTTCGGCACCGACGATGCCAACACATGTGTCTACCTGCCGGTGTTCTGCTCCGTGGCCCGCGCGCCCCGCGAGCTTGGTCCCGGCGATACCAACACGTTTGACACCCAGTCGAATTTCTGGATGAACAACCTCGTGGCCAACCAGGCCTACAACCGCTATTCGCAGATGATTCCCGACATACGCAAGGTGCAGAAGTCGCTCGAGGACTCCATCGCGGTCGACGTCGCCGTGGCCATCGACCAGATTCCGGCATTCGACGAGGACACCGCCAAGGAGCTCACCCAGGACCTGGCCGACATCTGGGCCAAGAAGGCGACCGATGCCTACCGCGACCTGGCCACCTACCTCTTCGTGCGCTTCATGGACGGCAACATCAAGAAGCTCGACAGCAATGGCAACTTCCAGCGCACCCCCGAGGGGATTCCCGCCTATCCCGACTTCGGCGGCTACGAGGATACCCGCTATTTCGAAAACATCGTCAAGGACTCGGGCGACCGCCTGAAAGTGAGGAAAATCGAATATAAATAACTCCCCGCGATGCGCACTGAAGAAGAACTCGGCGGTGTTTCCCTCCTTGGCAACACCGCGACGAACTATCCCACCGACTATGCTCCCGAGGTGCTTGAAACCTTTCCCAACAAGCACCCCGAGAACGAGTATCTCGTGACATTCACCTGCCCCGAGTTCACATCGCTTTGCCCAAAAACAGGGCAGCCCGATTTTGCCAAGATACTCATCAACTACATCCCCCGCGAACGCATGGTTGAGAGCAAGAGCCTGAAGCTATATTTGTTCTCGTTCCGCAACCATGGCGACTTCCATGAGGACTGCGTCAACATCATCATGAAAGACCTCGTGAAGCTGATGGACCCTAAGTATCTCGAAGTGCTCGGCGTGTTCACCCCCCGCGGCGGCATCGCCATACACCCCTTTGCCAATTATGCCGACCCCGAGCACCAGGGGCTCCTCAAAACCCGCATGGAGGCGGCTATGAACCGCGCAATCGACAAAATTTGACACACCCCATGGACTCTGAAAAGAAAAAAGACGCGCTGCTCGTTCTTTCGGGGGGAATGGACTCCACCACGATGCTCCACGAGTACCGCGACCGCGTGGCCCTGGCCGTCACCTTCCACTACGGCTCAAACCACAACGAGCGCGAGGCGGCTTGCGCCCGCTACAATTGCGAGCTCCTGGGCATTGAACACCTCGAGATTCCGCTCGATTTCATGGGGCGCTATTTCGATAGCTCGCTGCTGAGCGGGGCCGACGCCATCCCGTCGGGCCACTATGCCGACGAGAATATGCGCTCCACCGTGGTGCCTTTCCGCAACGGCATCATGCTTGCCGTCGCAGCGGGGCTTGCCGAAAGCCGCGGACTCTCCACCGTGATGCTCGCCAACCACAGCGGCGACCACGCCATCTATCCCGACTGCCGCCCCGAATTTGTTGGTGCGATGGGGGAGGCCATACGTCTCGGCACCTACGCCGGGCTGCGGCTCGAATGCCCCTACACCGGGCTGACCAAGGCCGAAATCTGCCGCCGCGGGGTTGCCGCCGGAGTCGACTACGGCCACACCTACAGCTGCTATCGCGGCGGCGAGCGCCATTGCGGCACCTGCGGCACCTGCGTCGAGCGCCATGAGGCGCTGGCGGCTGCCGGGCTCAACCCCGCCGACTTTGACTGAAAAGCGAAACGACCAAGCTATGCGCCGGAACAACAAAAAAATTAAGGGAGCGACACTGGTGAAATATGCCCGCGTCGTCGTGTCGCTGGCAGTGCTGGCGATGTTTTGCGTGTTGTTTACGACCCTCAGCGCCAAACTCGCCCTCGCGCTTGACTGGGCGCCCAGGATGCAGCTCGTGCCCCTGGCGGTTGCCGGAGGCACCTCGGCCCTGCTGTTCTGGGTCGCGCTGACGCTGCTTTTCGGGAGGCTCTACTGCTCGTGGTTCTGCCCCTTCGGCGTGTTGCAGGACCTCTTTGCCCACCTCCCCCGCGCGACCCGCAAACAGCGCGTCGCCCACCGCTATCGCTATTCGCGTCCCTCCAACCGCCTGCGCTACATCTGGCTGGCCATCGTGGCCGGCTCGGCTGTCGCCGGGGCGGGGGTGCTCCTTACGCTTTTCGACCCCTATAGCGCCTTCGGGCGCATCGGGTCGCAGCTGCTCGGGCCGGCCTGGTGGGCGTTGTGCGGCCAAAAGGTCGCGGTCGCGTCGGTGGCGGCTTTCGCGACAGCCTTGGTCACCCTGGTCGCAATCGGAGGCGTGGCGGCGTGGCGCGGACGCCTGTTCTGCAACACGCTTTGCCCCGCGGGGTCGTCGTTGAGCATTCTCAGCCGCTACTCACTGCTTCATTTCGACATCGACACCGACCTCTGCGTCAATTGCCGCGCCTGCGAGCGGGCGTGCAAAGCAGAGTGTATCGACCTCGCCGACCACGTTGTCGACTCCTCGCGCTGCGTGATGTGCTTCAACTGTGTCGATGCCTGCCAGGAGGGCGCCATCAAATACACCGCCTCGCGAAAGAAACTCTCCATACCCATGATGCAGCGGGTCGAGCAGCCCGCCGCCACATCGGCCGCGGTGAAAATCGACCGCCGCAAGTTCATGGCCACCGGCCTGCTGCTTGCCACCGCTCCGGCGCTCGACTCCGTGGCTCGGAAAATCGATACCGCCGAGGGGCGAAAAACCACCGCCGCGAAGCGTCCCGTGGTGCCCCCAGGGCGCCGCAGCCTCAAAGAGTTCCTTGACAGGTGCACGGGATGCGGCCTCTGCGTGGCCCATTGCCCCAAACGGGTGCTCCGCCCCTCTGCCGGGCAGCTCGGCTGGCTCAGCGCCCTCCACCCGGTGATGAACTATGACAGCTCCTACTGCGACTACGACTGCACGATGTGCACCGAGCTGTGCCCCACTGAGGCGCTCCAGCCACTCACGCCCGACGAAAAGCACATCTTCATCATCGGCCACGCCCAGACCAGTTGGGACCGCTGCGTGGGGTGCGGGGTGTGCTCGCTTTCGTGCCCGCGCAAAGCCATCGCCATGGACTACCGCCCCGAGGAGACTCCTATCCCCGACGGCGCGATGAGCGACATGGTGCCGAAAGTCGACACCTCGCTCTGCATCGGTTGCGGCAAATGCCAGTATGTTTGCCCGGCCACCCCGGCGAAAGCCATCGTAGTTGACGGCATAGTGTGATTAAAAGAATAAAGAAATGCGACAATATCTCGACCTCCTGCGCCACATAATGGAAAACGGGGTGCAGAAATCAGACCGCACCGGCACCGGCACGCGCAGCGTGTTTGGCTATCAGATGCGCTTCGACCTCGAAAAAGGGTTCCCCCTGCTCACCACCAAGAAACTCCATCTCAAGTCGATCATCTACGAGCTGCTGTGGTTCCTGAAAGGCGATACCAACGCCCGCTATCTGCAGGAGCGCGGGGTGCGCATCTGGAACGAATGGGCCGACCCCGACGGTAACCTGGGCCACATCTATGGCTTCCAATGGCGCTCGTGGCCCGACTACGAAGGGGGCTTCATCGACCAGATCAGCGAGGCCATCGAGACCATAAAGCGCGACCCCGACTCGCGACGCATCATAGTGAGCGCCTGGAATGTTGCCGACATCAAGAACATGAACCTCCCCCCGTGCCACGCCTTTTTCCAGTTCTACGTTGCCGATGGACGTTTGTCGCTTCAGCTATACCAGCGCTCGGCCGACACGTTCCTTGGCGTGCCGTTCAACATCGCCTCCTACGCGTTGCTCACGATGATGGTGGCGCAGGTGTGCGGTCTGCGTCCGGGCGAGTTCGTGCACACCCTTGGTGACACCCACATCTACAACAACCACTTCGAGCAGGTGGCCGAGCAGCTGTCGCGCGAGCCGAGGCCCCTGCCGCGCATGCTGCTTAATCCCGAGGTGAAGAGCATCTTCGACTTCCAGTATGACGACTTCAAGCTCGAAGGCTACGACCCGCATCCCCACATAAAAGCCACCGTTTCAGTATGACGACAATCATTGCCGCAGTCACCCCCGACAGCTATGCCATAGGGCGGGGTGGCGACCTCCTATACCACGTCAGCGCCGACCTGCGCCATTTCAAGGAACTCACCATGGGGCACACCGTGGTCATGGGGCGCAAGACATTCGAGTCGCTCCCCAAGGGCGCTCTGCCCGGAAGGCGCAACATAGTGGTGACCAGGAACAGCGCCTACGCTGCCCCCGGGGCCGAGGTCGTCGGCTCCATCGAGGAGGCGATTGCCAAAGGCGCCGACGACGGGCGCGAGGTGTTCGTGATCGGCGGCGGGGAAATCTATCGCCAGGCGTTCCCCCTTGCCGACCGCCTGTGCCTCACGGAAATCTACGCCCCGACACCCGCCGATGCCGACACCTTTCTCGACCGCCCCGACCCCGCGCTCTGGGTTGAAACTGAGCGCGGCGAGCGGCAGCTCGACGAGCGTAGCGGCTTGGAATACGCATTTGTTTGCTATAGTCGGAAATAATGCGTAACTTCGCGGAGTTAGGAGCCCTGGTAGTTCAACGGATAGAATAGATGTTTCCTAAACTTATGTGCTATCTAAGGGCTAAAAATCGGTGATAAAAATAGTTTACCGAGTGAACGGTAAC
>CAYTBH010000080.1:0-10134 GCA_964435935.1 uncultured Alistipes sp. | reverse complement strand
GGAATGGGGTGGGGGTTACAGCGACGCTTTGACGGATTTTGGGAGTTTGCTGACGATGAGCCGGTAGCCGTCGGAGAGGAGTTCTTCGATTACTTTGTCGGGCACATCTGATTCCAGTTTTACGCCGAGCCAGTGTTCTTTGTTCATGTGCCATGCCGGGAAGGCGCCTTGATAGCGGGCCTGCATCTCGGCTACGGTTTCCGGCGAGCATTTCACGTCGATAAATTTTTTGTCGAGATCCACGAGGCAGAACCATTTGCCACCTACTGTAAAAGTGGCCAGCATCGAATATTGTGGCTCGGTCCAGGGCATATTCTCCTCGGCACCTTTAAGCGACAGACAGTATTCGCGTAATTCTTCGGCATTCATAATCTTTTATTTTCTGGTTTCAACAAAGGGCATATAATGAAAGTTTACGAGCCTGCTGATCAGCCTCAAACAGCGACCTCAAACAGCGACCTCAAACAGTAATCTCAAATAGCCAGCATAAATAACGGTATAAACAGCGAGCTTAAAAAGCGGCATAAACGGCGGCATAAATCACCAACCTTAATCAGGAACCGCAATCATCGCATTCGCGAGATTGCTTGGCTTTCAGGTACGTCCTTAGCTGTTTGGGAGTCAGGCCCGAGTGCTTTTTGACGTATTTCCCGAAGAAAGCGGGATTGTTGAAGCCCAACCGGGCCGCGATTTCCTTTACAGATTCGTCGGTGTGTATCAACGCGGTGCGCGCATCGGTCATGACGGCTTCATTAATCCATTCCATTGCGCGCTTGCCGCTTATCTGTTTCACAACCCTCGCGAGATAGTTAGTCGACACGGAGAGCGTGTCGGCATACCATTGCATATCACGCGGTTTGGGATACGATTCTGTGAGAAGTGTCGAGAACCGTTGATAAAGCCTTTCTGCCGATTGCCTCGCGGGTTGCTTCTCGGTGTCCGCTCCGGGAAGGGTTACCGAAACAAGCACATCTTCCATCATGGAAATAATTGTGAACCTCACATTTTCCGCACCCATCGAATATTTCTGGCCCAACAACTCGCCATAGATTCCAAGAAGGTTGGCCATGGCTTCGTTGAGGTTGAAGACCATGCAGTTTCCCTTCAGGGACGTGAGTTGGGGAAATCCAACAGAACTGCGGCTTTCAAACGGCAAGGTCGCGTCAATTCCGCAAACCATCCCGTCGCTGTCGGGCGAAAACAACAAATCAGAGATAAAGTCGCCGGCCTTGTAGAAAATTATCTGGCCGGCTTCGGCTCTGAGAGAGATGTCGTTGAGAGTGATCGCGATTTTCCCTTTGGCCACAAAAATGAATCCGACAAAATTCACCACAATTTTGCTGTCGAGCTTCCTGAGGGCCGAGAAATCGCGATAGAATATGAAGTCGGAGCCAAACCTCATCCCCTCGGCAGCGGAGTTGAGGTCCGTGATGGTCCATAATGGCGGAAGTGCGTTTCGCATCGTCGATGAGTTGTTTATCCTTAAAAACAATTGCGAGGGGCAATAGTTTGTCAAAAATAAGAAATTATCAGCTGAAAAAACATTCCAATCGGTGCATAATACATTCCAATATCGCCTTTGTCGATGATTAATAGAACAAATGTGCCTATTTTTAGTTTAAAAAATAGAAACAGCGATCCCCGCGGCATCATAACGGGGGCGCAAACATAAAAATTATGGCAGAACAATTCACCTCAAAGCATCTTATAGCCAAGGAATATCAGTTGCCGATCCTCGACAAGATATTCGAGGCTTGCCAGTGCCCGTTTGAAAAGAACCCCTTCATCGGTATGATTGGCGAAAGCCAGCCATTGCCTGGCTCCCAAAAGGTAACCATCGACGGCATGGATGGCAACAAAATCGACCTTTACATTTGGCATCCTACAAAACTGACGCGTAAAGGGCCGCTGCCTATTCTTTATTTCATGCATGGCGGCGGGTATCTTATGGGCGATGCCAACACCATGGCCACGAAGCCTGATGTGTTGACCGATGGATTGCAGGCTATATTGGTGAGCGTGAACTATCGCCTGGCCACCGTTGCCCCCTTCCCGGCTGACCTGCACGACGCCTATTCGGGCCTGGAATATATCCACGACCACGCCTCGGAATATGGCGCCGACCCGGCTCGCATTGTGATCTTGGGCGAGAGCGCGGGCGGCGGACTGGCAGCGCGCCTCGCACTCTACAATCGCGACCACGGGAGAGTGCCCCTCTGCGGCCAGGCGTTGACATACCCCATGCTCGACAGCCGCACCGGAACGGACAAGGACCCAATGCCCGACCCATTTGCCGGACAGTTGGTGTGGACGCCCGCCTACAACCGCCTTGGATGGTCAACCCTGTTGGGAGGTCAGAAATTGGCCGACGACGAGCTGCCCTATTTCTCGGCATCGCTCGCTACCGACTTGTCAAACCTGCCGCCCGCATTTATCGCGGTGGGCACCATCGACCTCTTCTGCATGTCGTGTCTCAATTACACCGCGCGCCTCTCATGCGCTGGCGTGAATGCCGAGCTCCACACCATTCCGGGCGTGTTCCATGGATTCGACATGTTGGTCCCCGATTCTCCTCAAACACAGCTCTATAATGAGCTTCGCATAGCGCAGATCAAGCGAATGCTTGGCGAATGATTAGTTGCAGATATATCAAAAAATAACACCTAAAAAACTAAAAACAATGAGCAATTACAGCAAAACACATGTAGCGGCAGGCGCGCCCCGCACAGAGCTTCATGACATCCTCGGCCTCACCGGCGCCGAGGTTTCGGTCAACAACCTTCCCGCTGGAACAGTGATTCCTTTCTATCACAGCCACAAGCAGAACGAGGAAATCTATTTCATCGTTTCAGGCAAAGGCTTCATGGAAATCGACGGTGAGAATGTGCCTCTCGAAGCAGGTGACTGGCTTCGCGTAGCTCCCGCCGCAAAGCGTAAAATCCACGCCGAGACCGACATGACCGAAGTCTGCATCCAGGTGAAGGAAGGCAGCCTCACAGAATGGACCGCCGAGGACGCGATTGTGTCATAACCCCCCCCTCATGAACCAGACACCCGACCGCTCGGGCTCTAACGAGCCCGGGTGGTCGATTTTTTTTCGGGGGGAGCGCGTGGCCGCGGGAAATCAATACATCGTCAAACAACCGACGGCGGTTGAGCGTTATCCATATAAAAATCACATAAACTTACGCCACAATGAAAGTAATTGGAATTAATGGAAGCGCCCGAAAAAACTGGAACACGGCGACACTCGTGAAGAAAGCTCTCGAAGGGGCCGCGGCTGCTGGGGCGGAAACCGAGTATGTCGACCTTTACGCCGAGCCGATAAAGGGGTGCCTTGAATGCTTCGCCTGCAAGCGCAAAGGCAACAATACAGGCGGCGTGTGCGCCATCCGCGACAACCTCCGTCCGCTGCTTGAAAAAGCCCGCGAGGCGGACGCCATCATCATCGGCTCGCCAAATTTCTTCGGATACCCCTCTGGAATGGTCAGGGCGTTTCTTGAAAGGTTCCTTTACCCCCTCTCGTCCTATCAAATTGAGGACGGGCAGTTCGTGAGAATCCTCGGAAAGCGCGTCATCCCATCCGGCATCATATTCACAATGAACTCCGATGAACAATATTATAAGATGGGCGGCTACAGCGTTTCCCTCGGCATGACCCGCGACAACCTTGAGCACGTCCTGGGCTACGCCGAACAATACAATTCATATAACACCCTGCAGTTTGCCGACTATTCAAAGATGGATGCCAACTTCTTTGACCCTGAACAAAAGAAACACCAGCACGACACCCAGTTCCCCATCGACCAGGATAAATGCTTCGAGATGGGCAAGCGACTGGTCGACAAAGCGAAATCGCTCAATTGAGCGTGCGACAGTCTATATGGGATTATGCCCTATTGTGTTAAAGCAGCAACGACATGCTCCATATTCTCTGTGAATGAAATAGTGCGCTCAGCGGTTTCCGCTGGGCCATGGGGAAAATCTGTGTTTAAGCGTATGAGGGTCGCGTTTGGATTGCGGTAAGTAATCTGTTCAAATGGATAGCGTATAATGGACGGCGTATTAAAGCCTATGCCGAGCTCGAGTAACACCACCCTTCCATGCGCGGCATATCGGGCCATGAACTTTTCATAACTTTGAGCCGCCTTATTCCAATTCTCAGTCTGGACGAAGAAATGATTCTTGCGCACATGGACATCCATGTTGCCGCCACACACCGGGCAGACGGGGACATATCGCGAATCGACTGTCAAGTCATGCGAGTTCTTGATGATTTCGTCGACAGTCTCTTTGTCAGAGTAGACTTCTGGATGGCATCCCACGGCACATTGCATAAGCCCGTAATCACCTTGGACCTCAAAGATTCTCGACAGGTCGAATCCGGCTTTCCTGAACTGGGCGTCAACGTTGGTGGTAATCACGAAATAATTCCTGCCGTTGACCAGTTCCAGCAGCTCACGGTAAAGCGGAAGAGCCTTCGGGCGGAAGCGCGCATAATCAATGTGACGCGCCCAGCGCGCCCAGCGCTCTTCCTCAGTCGGGAAATCAAAGAAACTTGAGGAATAGAGGTCGGGGAAATGATATCGCTCGATATAGTCAGCGAATTCTTTCTTGAACTTTGGCCCGGAGTAATCAAGGCCGGCGGCCGCCGACAGTCCGGCGCCGGCACCTATAACCACGGCATCAGCTTCCGCAAACTTCTCGCGGGCAACTTTGATTCTGTCGCTGAAACTATTCATAGCCTAACAAATTCTCGTATAAGTAATAATCGCTGTCTTTGAACACATTGAACACTACGGCTTCCAGCGACGAGTCTGGACTGCTGTCAAGATATCCGCGTACGGCAGTCACCGCTATTTGGGCCGCTTTCTCCTGCGGAAAGTGAAACTCACCGGTTGAGATGCAGCAGAAAGCTACGGATTTCAAGTTCTTTTCATCCGCCAGTTTCAGACAGTTTCGGTAACAATCGGCAAGTAAATGGCAATCTTCATTCGTAGGGCGCTCCCCGTAGACAATGGGGCCTACAGTATGAATCACCCATTTGGCTGGCAGATTGTATCCGTGGGTAATCTTGGCTCTGCCTGTTGGTTCATCATATCCCTGCGCTCGCATGATTGAAGCGCATTCTTCTCTCAGCTGCATTCCCGCCGCCGAGTGAATCGCATTGTCGATGCACCTGTGCATAGGAATGAAACATCCAAGCATCCTTGAATTTGCCGCGTTTACGATCGCGTCCACTTCAAGACGCGTGATGTCGCCCTGCCACAGTCTGAGTTTGGGGTAGTGCGGCGATGGAGGTATTGAGTCAAGGTGTACCACACCTTTTTCAAGTTTTTGCTCCGTGAGTTCGCGGTCCTGAATCTCCAACAGTTCTTTGGCCAAGGGTGAGGGCGTGCGCACGTTCATAAGAGAGCGCAGCAGGGCGCGTTTCCCCTCGATGGGCTCGGGAATGGCGATACGGGCGTACTCAGGGCGCTCCCGAAGGAGTGCTCTGAGTAGCATGTCAAGTTTCTCGTGTTCAGAAATCATAACGGACGAGAGTCGGATGAGTGGTGTTGTATTTATTAGTAACCTATCGTGAAACGTTCTTTATGATGGGCAGGCTCGGCAAGCTCATCAACCATTGCCTTGGCATAGTCTTCGACAGAAATGAAACTGTTGCCGTCTTTATCGAAAATCATGTCGTCCTTGCCCAGACGGTATACTCCTGTGCGCTTGCCGGGACCCTTGGCTCCCATGTCGCCGAGATTTCCCGCCGGGGAGAAGAACACCCAATCAATGTCGTTCTCGCCCATCAGGGTGTTGAGATAGAATTCTCCGAGCGACTTCACGCCGGGAACCCATGCTTCGGGAAGTGTGCCGGTGTCAATAAGTCGCACACCAGGTTTTACGAAGAGTGTGCCGGCCCCGCCGACGATGAGCAGTCGCTTTACACCGGCCTTCTTTGCGGCTTGGAGAATCTTGGGATAGTTAGCGAGGGTCTCCTCATAGATGTTGGGGTTGGCCCACCCGGGATTGTAGGCGCTGATCACGCTGTCGAACCCGCGCAGGTCGTTTTCGAGGGCTTTCTCATCGGCTACGTCAACCTTTTTCACTGTGAGGTCGCGATTCGCGATTTTAATTTTGTCGGGATTGTGTACCAGGGCCTCGACCTGATAGCCGCGGTTCAGGAGTTCGTTGAGAATAGCGGAGCCCACAAAGCCGCTCGCGCCTATTAGCGCTACTTTTTTGTCTGTCATATCTTTGTTGTTTTTAAGATGTCTTTATCTTATAGACTAAAATTCGACGAGTTTTGTTCCGGGGAATTTCTCACTGACATTGTTTTCAACAGACTTACCTGAATGTTAGTAATGATGACTGCCAAACCGGTTTTAATAATCCCGCAAAATAAAAATTAACATAATTTAATCCTGTGTTTTTATCCCTTTGCTTACAAAAGAATAATTTATTACTTTTGTGCAGTAATACTGATTGTCATCACAATAACACCGCCTAATTGATATGGAACGACATTTCAACAAGAACGAATTGTATCCAGATTGCCCAATCCGTAATATTCTAAATCGGATCAGCGATAAGTGGACACTCTTGGTGCTATACACATTGAACGGACACGACTCATTACGATTCAAAGATCTTTCGGCTGAGCTCAAAGATATTTCACAGAAAATGCTTGTGCTCACACTTCGCACCCTTGAGACTGATGGATTTGTAGCGCGCACGGTCTTCGCAGAGGTGCCTCCGAGGGTGGAATATAGTCTTACGCCAAGGGCCCACACTCTCTTTCCAATAATTAACCAACTCATTCAGTGGGCTAAAGATCACATGGATGAGATACTTCTCGACAGAACTAAGGCTAAAAGCCGCGCTCTCAGGGAGAATGCCTGCCTGCGGGATTGATATCCCAGATTCTTCCATGGCATTCCAACTCAAGAAAGCAAAGGCCCCCTTGGCGGTAGAAGGTTGGGTTAGCGGTGGGGGCGCGGACCGCGCGGTGGGCCCGGGCGACGGCTTTTGCGCTTGGCGGCGGAGGTGTCGCGGAGGTTGAGGCCTTTGTAGGCGTTCTTGAGCATTTTCGTGGTGACGTCGACGGTGGTGTTCACCGGGCGGTTGGGGTTAGCGAGGCTGTGCGACATGAGCCACTGGTAGAAGTAGGGCATATAGAGCATGCGCTCGTGCTGGCGGTGGTCGAGTCCCTTCACCTTGTTGTAAACCAGGCGGGGTGCCTTGTCAGGCCGGGCGCGCATGTCGCTCACCATCTTGTCGGTGCGGGCGATTGCCTCTTCGCGGTCGTTGAGGCCGCGGATCACCCACAGAGGCACCTTGTTGAGGTTCGCCGGATTGCCGCCGGCCAGCGAGCCGGCCATGATGATGGCGGCGGCGATTTTCTCGGGGTAGGCTTCGCAGAGGGCTGCGACTCCGTTGCCCCCCATGCTCATACCTATGGCGTAGACGCAGTCGGTGTCGACAGCGCGGTTGGCGGCCACCCACTCGACGTCGCGCATAATCTTTTCGGGGTCCCATTTGTCGCCGGTGGCCTGCGGGGCGAGCACCAGGGCGTTAAGCTCCATGCCCGAGCGCAGGGCGTTGATTGTGCCGAAGCGGTCGACGTTGTCGAGGTTCTTGCCCGAGGAGCCCCTGCTGTGCAGGGCGATGATCAGCGGGAGCGGCCCGGCAACCGAGTCGGGCTCGTAGAGGATGAAATTGTAGCCGTCGGCCACCTCGTTCACATGGTTTGTGAAAGTGCCTTTTGCCGACACCCACGCGCACGCGATGGCCATGGCCAACGAAAGAATAATGCGACGCATAGCTGATTTGATTTATAGCTGATTTGATTTATAGCTTTTGATTTGAGGCTGAATTGATTTAAGGTGAGTCTTCAGAATCTCAGCCCGATGGGCACGCGGCCCGAGCTCCCTCGCGCCCTTCAGTCATTACATAAGACCCACCCCGCGCCCGCAAGTTTAATCGCCGCCTTAATTCCGGCCCCCCATCTTCACCCCCTCCGCCCCGTTTTGACCCGGCTTCGGCGCTGTTGCGGAACAATATCGCAACTCGCTCATGCCCCGAACTGTCGTGCAACGAGTCGCCGTTTATTTTCTAGCGCTTTTCCTTTTGGCTTTTGCGTCGAGGGTTTTTATTGTTTCAAGATAGTCGCGCTCTACCGGCGAAAGTTCGCGCACTTGAAACAGGCGGTATTCCTGTTCAGCTTTCTCCATAGCCTGCTGATGGCTGACGGTGCCGGGACCCTTGAGAAGTTCCTCGCCTGTAGATGAAAGTATATTGTCAAGCTGCCGCACATAGTCGCTCATATACATAGGCCGATGTTTCATTGCTTGAATTTCGGCAAAGTCGAAGTACCCTGACACGAGATTGTTTAGAATCTTCAGTTCATCCTCGCTTAGATAGTTCTTGGCAATCTTGGCGTCGCGCAATGTCGGATGGTCGCCTCTGAAAGAAGTAAGACCCATCATCGGTGACGAAGCATTTGCCCGCTGAAAGATAACTTCGGCCGCTGTATGGCCGTGAGCGGCAAAATGAAGCTTATTCTGCACAATCTTGAAGAACTCAACCGAAATATCGCTTCGAGGGTCATAATCAACTGCTGTGGCATAAAGGTCGAGCACCTGACGATACATAACCTTCTCCGACGAGCGAATGTCTCTGATGCGGTCAAGTAGCTCGCGCCAGTAAGCGCCACCGCCGTTCCCTTTAAGCCGCTCATCGTCAATTGTGAATCCCTTTATTATATACTCTTTCAACCGCTCAGTGGCCCAACGGCGGAAATGCGTGGCGATAACCGACCGAATCCTATACCCCAACGATATAATCATATCGAGATTATAGTACGGAATCTCTCGCGACACTTGTCTGCGACCCTCTTGACGAACCTGTCGGAAATTCCGACATGTTGACTCTTCGGATAGTTCACCGTCCTCATAGATGTGCTTGATATGCTCCACGACATTACTGCGCGAAGTCTGATATAACTCTGCCATCTGCTGCTGCGACAGCCAGACCGTCTCGCCGGTAAACTTCACCTCAATGCGAGTCTCGCCATCCTCGCCCTGATATATAATAATCTGATTCTCTGTGTCCATAACTAAAATCCATCAATCAGTCCATAATCGTCTTGTTTTTTATGGAGGTCGTTGTATCAGCGGCTATCCAAACCATATTAATCGCAGCCATAAGAAGTAGATGAATAACTATGAGAATTACCTTGTTTTCTAACTGGATTATCATAGTTCTCGGGAGCCATGATTTTGCCAAACAACCAACGAAACAAGAAAAACGCTCCGATATGGTCCCAGAATTAACTGATATAATCCATATTTTGGCTCTTCTATCTTTAAATATTTGAGAGAATGTATCGCATCACAAATGTTATGCGACTTTGCCGGTTTCTATTTCAGATTTGAGGAATTGGAAGATATAGACTGAGCCCTGATAGTAGAGCCCACATTCGGGATCGTTGAGCTTGGCGAAGGTGGTTGATGAATAAAGCTCGTCAAGGGCGCGGTGTATGTCCCAGCCATATTCTGCCATAAGCATTTCAGTGAGTTCTGCCGCAAGGCATTCTATTTGAAACTGTATATCTTGTGTCATAATTCGATGTGTTTTAAGAATTTTCCAGCTTTGGGAGTGCCGAAGAAGTATTCTCGGTATAGTCGGGAAAAATCTTTATTCCCAGACCGTTCTTTGTAGCCTTGTATTTGAAATTATCGGTATGGCTCAGTTGGAAAATTTGCTTGCGGGGTTATTGCTTGGATTGGGGGTGTTTGGTGGGTTGTTCCCAGGGATGTAGTGGCGCCCCGGTTTTTTTGTGCTCGAAGCGGCATGTGCGGGGATTCCACTCGTATTCATTGTAGGGCGGATGGCGGGGCAGTTGGGGCGCCCAATATCCGCCTTTCCATGGTTTGCTTGGATTATAGTAATACCATTTACGGCCTCCATTGGTGACAATCGTCCAAAAAATTTGGCAAAAAAATATAATCCAGGATATGATTAACAACAAAACGAAGCCTTTGCATATCCAGCCCATTATCATCCAGAGAAAGTATTCCATTGTAAAGTGTTTTAGTCGATTGTCCTATGGCAAAGATACTAAATTATTTCTGGATGTAGGTC
>CAYTBH010000079.1:0-10384 GCA_964435935.1 uncultured Alistipes sp. | reverse complement strand
AGCGCAACCGTCGCACCGAGATCATCATCACCCCGAACCTCGACCAGTTCCTCGATCTGGTAGGCCAGGCCCCCAAAACTGAATAAGAGCTCAACTTCAACTATAAGCGAGAGGGTGTCGCAAACTCGCCAAAATGGCGTGGGGATGCGACACCCTCTCGCTTAATATTTCCCTGGAGGAGATACTGGCTATCGGCCACCAGTGTAAACGGCGTAGAATTTAGGCAAGCAGGTTTTCAATATTTTGCCGAAGACGCATGCCAGCGGGAAAAACAACAACGGGATGATCAGATAGGAAATAATCAGAGTGGGTTCGCTTGTTGATGCCAGCAAAGGTAGTTTCTTGAAAATGTTGAGCAGCGGCTCGTGAATCAGGTAGACGAAGAAGGTGTACCCAGTGAGCTCTTTGCCTAAACGGCAGTCGTTGACTCTGTGCGCCACGACATCGTAGGTGATCCAGATTGCCGGAATGCCAACGAAGGGTATGTACGATGCGATTGAGTTTGGGATTATGCCGAGCCCCGTCGCGAGGGCGAAGGTTATATATGCCGCGGATAAAAAGAATGCCCAAAGTTTGCTGGCTCGGGGCGTGGCAACAAGACCGGGTGTTGTTGACGCTATGCCGCCGAGGGTGAACCAAAATGCGGCGACAACAAACGGATATCGCGCACAGACGGCATAGAGGATTACCAAGGCGGCTATTGCCGCGGCCATGGCAGCTTTGCCAAAATGCCTGATTGCTGAGATGAAACTGTAGATTACTGGGGAAAAGAGCATTACCACCATCAAATCTCTCACGAACCACAATTGGAATGCTATAGGCGGGTCGATGAAGACGAGGCGCAGCGTAGGGAGCAGTCCCTCGTCAATGACCTTGGCAACGTTGAAGTTGACAACCCTTTCGATAGCCGGGATGCAGGACGCGGTTATGCTGAGCGCGAGCCAAAAGAAAAATGTCAAGGTGTTGGCTATCAGGTATGGAACGAGCAGAGTTTTGGCGCGTTTCTTAAGTTTGCCTTTGATTGCCCGGAGTCCGCCAGGCATCCTGGCAAAAAACAGGTAGCCCGACATGAGGTAGAACAGCGGCACGGCAATCTGGCAGAGGCCCCTTCCAACGGTGTTCTCAATGGCTAAGAGCGCCGGCATCGAGGCCCCCTCGGTATAGAACATGTGGATGTAGATTACCAACAGGATGGAGATGGCCGACATGACAGTGAACTTGCGGCTGAGGTAAGGCGTCATGCGAGAGTTGGATTAGTGTGGGGTGGGGAGGGTGACGGGGCGCTTCCAGCGCTTGTGGGTCCAGAGCCAGAGGGCGGGGTCGGCTTTGATGTCGGCCTCGAGGTTGGTGGCGTAGGCCTGGGTCAATGTTTCCTCGGGAGTGAGGCCTGGGGAGGCGCATTGCGAGGCATCGGGAGCGAGCAGCCTGATGTCAACCCGGTAATGGCCTCGCGAGGGCTTGGAGAGGTGCCAGTAGAGCACCGGGGCGCGCATCCTCACAGCCACGGTGGCGGTGCCGGTGATGAATGCCGTGGGGTGGTTTAGGAACATTGTGATGTATCCGGGATCGCCATGGCTCGGTTTCTGGTCGCTCATGAAGCCGGTGATGGTTGTTTTGCCCTGTTTGCGTAGCCGCAGAAGGTCGAGGAAGGCGATTTGCTTCGGGAGCGATTTGGCGCCGAAGCGCGAGCGGACGCGGAGCATCAGCCGGTCGAACCATTGGTTGCGCAGTGGGCGGTAAATCTGGCAAAAGGCTACTTCGCGGGAGTCGCGGAGGGCGCTCCACAGCGGGAACGACGAGGCCCACTCCCAGTTGCCCATGTGCGAGAAATAGGCCACAATGGGTCGACCTTCGGAAAGGTATTGGTCGGCAATCCCGACCCCCTCGAAAACCATGCGCCGGCGCATTGTTTTGTCGCTGATGTGGAGCAGTTTGATGGTTTCGAAGATGTAGTCGGCAAAGTTGCGGTAGAAGCTGTGCTCGATGCGGCGCAGCTCGGCGGCGCTCTTTTCGGGGAAAGATGTGGCAAGGTTTTTGCGTATGACCTTGCGGCGGTAGCCCGCGACGCGCAGCAGAAGATAGGCGCAGTCGCTCAGGCGGTAGAGCATCCAGAAGGGCATGAAGGCAACCAGGTGCAGAAGGCCCATCGCGGCTCCTTGCCAAATGAGGTTGATGAATTTGCGCGGATGATTCATGGGCGGCGGTCTAATTGTCCTATAAATTCGGGCTCGCCGCCCTGGCCGGTGACGATTTCGTTGAGGCGCACGGCCACGATGTGGTTGTCGAGCTCGGCGGGGGCTCCTTGGATGTTCACTCGGAGGTAGTTGTCGGTGAATCCGGCCATTGGGTGCCCGGGCTTGGGATGCTCGAGGAGCACGGGGCGCGTCTGGCCGAGGAAGCGGCTCGAGAACTCGCCGAGTTTCTGCTCCGAAAGGCGCATGAGGCGGGCGACGCGGCGCTGTTTTTCCTCGCGGCTGACGACGTGGGGTGTTTCGAGGGCCTTTGTGCCGGGGCGCTCGGAGTAGGGGAACACATGGAGGCGGGTGATGTCGAGCGACTCGACGAATGAGGCTGAGCGCTCAAACTCTTCGGCGGTCTCGCCGCGGGCGCCGGCGATGATGTCGATGCCGATGAACGCATGGGGCATCGCCTGGCGTATGCGGGCTATCTTTTCGGCGAAGAGATCGGTGTCGTAGCGACGGCGCATGAGTTTGAGCACGGTGTCGGAACCGCACTGAAGCGGAATGTGGAAGTGGGGCATGAACGCCCGCGAATGGCTGACGAAGTCGATGATTTCGTCTGTGAGCAGGTCGGGCTCGATGGAGGAGATGCGGTAGCGCTCGATGCCCTCGACGGCGTCGAGCGCCTGGATGAGCTGCAGGAAGTTCTCGCGGTCGGCGTGGGCGAGGCCGTCGGGGCCGCGCTTGCCGAAGTCGCCGATGTTGACCCCGGTGATGACGATTTCGCGGCCACCGTCGCGGGCCACATCGCGAGCCTGGCCTACGAGCTGGCTGATGGTGGCCGAGCGCGAGCGGCCCCGCGCGGCGGGGATGGTGCAGTAGGTGCACCAGTAGTCGCATCCGTCCTGCACCTTGAGGAAATAGCGGGTGCGGTCGCCCCGCGAGCACGAGGGGGTGAAGGCGCGGATGTCCTTGGCCTGGATTACTTCGCGGCGGGCGGTGCCGTCGGCGAGCCAGCGGTCGAGGTAGTCGAGTATGAGGCCCTTCTTGTCGTTGCCGGCCACGACGGCCACGCCTTCGAGCGAGGCGGCCTCGTCGGGTTTGAGCTGGGCGTAGCATCCGGTGAGGATGATGGCGGCCCGGGGGTGGCGTCGGTGGAGCGAGCGCACCGTCTGGCGGCACTTTTTGTCGGCCTCCTCGGTGACGCTGCACGAGTTGACGAGGATTATGTCGGGGCTTTCGCCAGCCTGGGCTTTCGCAATGCCCCGGGCGGCGAAGGCGGCGGCGATCGCCGAGGTTTCGGCGAAGTTGAGCTTGCAGCCGAATGTGTGGTACATCGCTTTGAGCGAGGCTGTTGGCGAGGCTGTCATCTGTGGGGCGCGGGTTACTTCGTTTCGGATATGTAGGAATCCTTGAATCCGAGGAAATAGAGCACGCCGTCGATGCCGATTGTCGAAATCGACTGCTTGGCGGTGGCTTTCACTTTTGGCTTGGCGTGGAATGCGATGCCGAGGCCGGCGGCCGAGAGCATGGGGAGGTCGTTGGCGCCGTCGCCCACGGCGATTGTCTGGGCGATGTTGACGTTCTCGACCTGGGCTATGAGGCGCAGAAGCTCGGCCTTGCGCTTGCCGTCGACGACGTCGCCGAGGTAGCGCCCGGTGAGTTTGCCGTCGACCACTTCGAGCTCGTTGGCATAGACGTAGTCGAAGCCGTATTTCTGCTTGAGGTAGTCGCCGAAGAAGGTGAAGCCGCCTGAGAGGATGGCTGTTTTGAACCCGGCGCGCTTGAGCACCGACATCATGCGCTCGACGCCCTCGGTGACGGGGAGGTTCTCGGCGATCTCCTGCATCACCGACGCGTCGAGTCCCTTGAGCAGGGCCACGCGCTCGCGGAAGCTCTCGATGAAGTCGATTTCGCCACGCATGGCGCGCTCGGTGATGGCGGCTACCTGGCTGCCGACGCCGGCGCGCTCGGCGAGCTGGTCGATGCACTCGGTCTGGATGAGGGTCGAGTCCATATCGAAGCAGATCAGGCGGCGGCAGCGGCGGAACATGGTGTCCTCCTGCATCGACACGTCGAAGCCTTCGGCGGCTGAGATGTCGATGAAGCGTTTCTGCATTTCCGAGCGGTTGGCCGGGGTGCCGCGCACTGAGAACTCGATGCAGGCCTTGGTTTGCGGCAGGGAGCCTTCGCCCAGGGGCTGGCGCCCCGTGAGGCGCTGAATGGCGTCGATGTTGAGGCCCTGGGTGGCGATTACCTCGGCCACGAGCGAGATGTGGCGGGCTGTGAGCCGGCGGCCAAGCAGGGTGATGATCCAGCGGTTTTTGCCCTGGCGGCCAACCCATTGCTCGTATTCGTCGACGGTGACGGGGGTGAAGCGGATTTTCACCTGCAGGTCGTAGGCCTTGAAAAGGAGGTCCTTCATTATGTCGCCCGAGCGGTCGGAGGTGGTTTGGAAGAGGATGCCGAGCGAGAGGGTGTGGTGGATGTCGGCCTGGCCGATGTCGAGCACCATGGCGTCGTAGCGCGCGAGGATTTCGGTGAGCGCGGCGGTGACGCCCGGGCGGTCGTAGCCCGATATGTTGATGAGGATAAGTTCGGTTGCGTTCATATACGGTGGCTTGGCTGCCGCGCGGGCGGCGTTATTTCAGTTTGAGTTTTTGGCCGGGTTGGATTTTCGACTTGTCGGTCAAGCCGTTGGCCTTTTGGAGCGCTTTGACGGTTGTTCCGTTCTTCTTGGCTATGCCGAAGAGGGTGTCGCCGGGGCGCACGGTGTAGGTCGAGGCTTTTTGCTCTTTTTTGGCTGGCTTGGCAGCGGCGGGTTTGGCTTTGTCGGCCTCGGGCTTGGCCTGCTGTTTCTGAGGCTGTTTCTGAGGCTGCGGGGTGGCCTGGGCGGGGGCGGTGCGCGGCGCGCCTACGACCGAACCGAGGCTGAGATTCTCATCGCCTTCGGCCGAGTTGTCGGCCGGCTGGGCTGTATCGGCGGCCTCTTCGGGCTGGATGTCAGCGACATCGGCGGCCTCTTCGGGCACGGAGGTTGCCGTCGGGCTGGGAATGAGCAGGTTGTCGCCTTCGGGCGGAGTGGTCGCGGCCACTTCCTCCTGCGGGCGGGGCTGCCATACGCGCTCGGTGGTGATTACTTTGAGGCGGGTGCCGCGGGCTGGTTTGCGCACGCCGCCGTTGGCGTTGCGGAGCGAGCGGAGGCTGACGCCGTATTTTTTCGCGATGGAGGCCATGGTTTCGCCTTTGCGCACTTTGTGGTATTTCACTGTTTCGGTGATCACCCAGTCGCCGTCTTTGCCTTCGACGCCTTCGACGCCTGCGGCGGCAACCTCGGAGGCGGGCTCGACGGCGTCGCGGCGGGCATAGAGCGACTCGTTGTGGCTCGCGATGGCGTTCTCGCTCATGATGAACGCGTAAACCTGGTTGGAGGGGAGCACGAGCGAGTATTCGCGGATGTCGCCCGGGATGATTTGCTGGCGATACTGGGGGTTGAGGATTTTCAGCTCATCGACGGGGATGTTGAGCACGTCGGCAATCTGCTGGAAATGGATGCGTTTCCTGACGTGGACCGAGTCGGTGAGGATGGGGCGCTTGGCCAGGGCGGGCGAGATGTTGTGCTTGGCATAGTGGTGCATGACGTAGGTGGCCGCTATGAAGCAGGGCACATAGCCGCGGGTTTCCTTCGGCAGGTAGGGATAGATGGCCCAGAAATCTTTTTTGGGGGCTTCGGCGTCGGATGGCTGCTGGTCGGCGGCCTGGGCGCGGCGCAGGGCTTTGTTGATGTTGCCGGGGCCGCAGTTGTAGGCGGCGATGGCGAGCGACCAGTCGCCGTAGATGTCGTAGAGCTGCTTGAGGTAGGTGGTGGCGGCCTGGGTTGAGCGCACGGGGTCGCGGCGCTCGTCGACAAGGGTGTTCACCTCCATGCCAAGGCCGCGGGCCGTCGGGAGCATGAGCTGCCAGAGGCCGGTGGCTCCGGCGCGCGAAACGGCGTCGGGGTTAAGGGCGCTCTCGATCACGGGGAGATATTTCAGCTCGTTGGGGAGCCCTTTCGATTCGAGTTCCTGCTCGAAGATGGGCATATAGTAAAGGCTCATGCCCAGCATGCTCTCGACGAGGGTGCGCTTCTTCGAGGTGTACATGTTGATGTAGGTGCGCACGATGGAGTTGAACGGGAGCTCGATGATAGTGGGGATTGCCTGCAGGCGCGAGATGAGCTCCTGGTCGGTCACCTCGACATCGGGGCGCGACTCGACGTCGCGGTCGAGGGCGGTGTAGGTGGTCAGATACCAGTTTTCCATCAGGCGGCGAGTGTCGGTTTCGACGCTCTCCGGGAATACGATTGTCGAGTCGGCCTCGATGCTTGTCAGGGCGAGCACCGAGGGTCGGGCCCAGGTCGAGAGCACGGCCAGGGCGAGGCAGCCCGAAAGTATGATTTTTCTTGCGAAATCCATTGGTTTAGAAGTTTAATGCCCACACAAGCCCCACCGAAGGGTAGCGCTGGCGGCCGTCCTGCAGGAGGGCGGGCTGCACATCCATCGAAAGGTCGGGGGAGATGTCGAAATGCGACAGCGACGCGTCAACGTAGGCGTCGACCATAGCCAGGAGGTAGACCCCGACCATGCAGATGATGCACAGGTCGCGGTTGCGCCTGAAATAGTTTTTCTTCGAGCGGAGCACGCGTTGCAGCCAGCTCTTGTCGATGTTCTCCTCCTTCACGTTTGGGGCGAAGAGGTCCATGTAGCTTTTCGAAGAGGGGTCGTTGTCGAGAAGGTCGGCGTAGGCGCGGGTGTAGTCGGTGAGCATAGTGTTGTTCCAGCTCACGGCGTATCCGAGGCCCATGTACCCCCCGACGATGATGGGGAGCTTCCAGTAGCGGCGGTTATAGATTTGGCCCAGCCCCGGGAAAAGCGCCGAGAGCCACACGGCCCTCGTGGGGTTAGGGGTGAACTCCACATCGTGGCGCACCCACTCGTCGGGCTTGGCTTTCGCCGCGGCGGCAACCGAGTCGGCCGCGAAAGCCTCGCCGGGGGTGAGGTCGGGCACGGGCTCCGGCATGAGGTCGATTACCGGCACGGTGTCGGCCGCCACAACCTGCAGCGAGTCGCCAACGGAGCGAATCTCGTCGGTCACCACTTCGGACCCGGGCGCCACGGGCACGCCCACATATATCGAATCGGGCAGCGCGGCCCAAACCGACGCCCCGCCATGGCGAGCGACCCCGTGACTGCCGGGAGCGGCGTGAGCGGGGGGCTGATTGGGAGCGGATTGCCCGAGAGCTGATTTTGCCGCAGATTGTTCGGGGGCGGACTTGGTTGGGGATTGTGCGGGTGTGGAATTGGTCGCGGATTGTTCGGGTGTGGATTTTGCGGCAGATTGTTCGGGTGTAGAATTGGTCGCGGATTGCGTTGTGGCAATCTCCTGGGCAAAAGCAGGGGCGGCTCCACCCAGCGCGGGGAGGAGCAGAGCGACTCGCACAAAAGTCGTCAACAGCTTCGATTTAAGCTTGCCGAACATCATACAACGTAACGCACCGAACCTAATCAAGGCACAATTACCCGCAAATTTAACCATTTTCGGCAAGTTCACCAAATTCGCGTTCCGCCCCAGCAGGCCCGCGGCAGATCCGCGGCAGAATAATTTGCCGCACCATTGTGGTGAAACCGCTTGATTGATATATAGATATGATGCGGACGCGATGCCCGGGATTAAATACTTTGATAAATTCCGCAAAAATAATTTGGTCAGTTCAAAAAAACTCCCTACCTTTGCATCGCAAAAGCGGCAAACGCCGCCCGCCGCAAGGTGCCATAGCTCAGTTGGTAGAGCAAAGGACTGAAAATCCTTGTGTCCCCGGTTCGATTCCTGGTGGCACCACCAGGCGAAAGACTTGCAAATCAGTTAAATAGATTTGCGAGTCTTTCTGTTTTCGGCGCTTTTGCCGTTTCTTGGCCGCTGCGCGTCAAAAAAAACGACTGCAAAGTGTTTCAAAATGTTTCAACGTGTTCCGATTGGTTCCACGTTGTTTGCACAAAAGTTTGCACATTTTGGGTCGGCTCTTTTGACTATGGCAAGTTTGAAGCTCTACCTTGATGGTCGCCGTCTTAAATCTGACGGTACCGCCCTCCTTAAAATTTCAGTGTCGCACCTGCGGCAGGTTCGGTATGTGTCGCTCGGTCTGTCTTTGAAGCCCGGCGTGTGGGATTCCGAACATTGCAGGGTCACCGACAAGCACCCATCTCATCTTCGTTTGAATAATGCAATCGCCCGGCTCAAGCTCCGGGCAGAAGACGCTTTCCTTTCGGTGGTATCTTCCGGCGCTCGTTATACCTTGGCCGAGATTCATGATGCGGTTGCTCACGCCGTGCTGCCGGATCCGGAAGAAAACACACCCGAAAAGCCCGACCCCTCTCTCTTGTTTCCGGTCTTTGAGAAATTCGCGGCTACCAAAAAAGAAAGCACTCGGCTCACCTATGAGCGGACTCTTGTGCATCTCCGTTCTTATGCCAATGGCCGAACCCTGCGATTTGAAGACGTCACTCGGTCTTGGCTGCTGGGGTTCGATGCTGCTATGGCGAAGACAGCGCCCTCTCCTAATGCCCGCGCAATCCACATGCGTAATCTGCGCGCCGTCTTCAACTTTGCAATCGACGAGGGTTTGACCTCTTGGTATCCGTTCCGCAAATTCCACATCAAGACGGTAAAGACGGCGAAGCGCTCGCTGTGTGTCGAGGATTTGCGCCGTCTATTCTCTGCTGAAGTCGAGGACTGGCAGGAGCCCTACTTGGATTTCTTTAAGTTGTCTTTCTTGCTGGTTGGCATTAATGCTGTGGACTTGCTCCACCTCTCTCATTCCTCTCTCCGCTCCGGGCGCGTAGAATTCAATCGATCGAAGACCTCCCGGTTCTATTCGCTGAAAGTGGAGCCGGAGGCCGCTCGGCTCATTGAGAAGTATCGGGGTGCTCGGTTCCTTGTTTCATTCATGGATAATCGCTCCGACTATCTCCAATTTGTCCGGCAGTGCAATCACGCTCTTAAAAGCATAGGCACTCACTCTCGACAGGGGCAGGCTCCTACCGGTGCTTCTTTGTTTCCGGGCTTGACAACGTATTGGGCGCGCCATTCGTGGGCTACCGTAGCTCGCTCTCTCGGTGTGTCTATTGATGATATAGCACTTGCGCTCGGTCATGGCGACGGCCATGATCTTACGCACATCTATCTCGATGAAGACCTCCACAAAATTGATGAAGCGAACCGGCGCGTCCTTGATTGGGTCTTTCATGGCAAGCGGTGAGCGCGATTGCCATGAAAGTAGCCCCGGCGATGTGGTGTCGTCGGGGCTTGTTGTGTATGAGAATGTGTTGATCTATTTGAGGCTCCACATCGTTTCTACATTGCAGTGATCGATTTCGTTTGTCTTTCGAGCGCTGCCAGTTTCGATTAGCTCTTTAATTAAATGCTCTGGTACGAAAATTCCGGACTGCCCATCGTAGTTGTTGGTGCCGATGAAGCGTAGCCCTTGGCTTTCGGATTCTATTTTCTCAATGGTGATAGTGCATGAGCTTCCGTTCCATGAGTCGTAAGAGTAGAGCTTCTTACCATAGAGCTTGTCGATGTTGATCTCGGCGCTGGACTTGGATTTCGCTTCGTCTTCTATGCCTTGATTGCGGTTTATCATTCCGTCTTCTGTCATGTGGTCGAGCAGCGATTGAGCGTGACTGCCGAATTCGAGACTTAGCCGGGTGAACATGATTCTGCCCACAAATTCGCGGAGGTGTCGGGTTTCGATTTTGGCTTCTTCATGGTTGTCGAAAATCTCGTTAAGCACGTCTATTGCTTCATTGCATTCGGCCTGCTTCTTTTTGAGAAGGCTGCTTAAAAGTTCGTTTTCTTCGTGTGTCATGTTGTTGTGGGTTTCGGGTTTGATCAAATGGAGTAAACGCTGATGATTTCGTAGCCGAGTTTTGCAAGGCGTGAGGCATCTCGTGGAATCACTACCCAGTATTCATCTTCAACTTTTACCGTCATCATGCTTATGAGCGCGCGGAGGGTGAATCGTTTGGCGATCTCAAAGGTGTTAAAAATTGAGGCGTTACACATCGGCATCTTGATCGCCTTAGCTATCTCTTTTCTCTTTTCTGCTTTCATTTTTTGTGTTGTTGTTTGGGGTTGTTTTCTGTACTTCAAAGTTAATCAATTATTCT
>CAYTBH010000078.1:4856-10759 GCA_964435935.1 uncultured Alistipes sp. | reverse complement strand
CGCGACAAGAATCGGCTGCTTATTCAGCGGGAGCCTCTTCAGCTGCGGGAGCTTCCTCAGCGGGAGCCTCGGCAGCAGCTGCGGCAGCCTCTTCGGCGGCCTTAGCGGCAGCGAGTTCAGCCTTTTTCTTGGCAACTTCCTCGGCCTTGGCAGCGTTCTTAGCCTTTTCAGCCTCGTAGCGCTCCTTGATTGCGAGTTCTTTCTTGCTTGCCATGGAAGCCTTGACAGCGTCGATTGATTTCTGCTTGTCGGCCTTCCAGGCTTCGAAGCGGCGCTGTGCCTCTGCTTCGTCGAAAGCGCCTTTCTTAACGCCGCCCTGGAGGTGCTTCATCAGGAGCACACCCTCGTTCGAGAGGATGGAGCGGACGGTGTCGGTGGGTTGCGCACCCACATTTACCCAATACAAAGCCCGTTCGAAATTAAGAGTAATTGTAGCAGGATTAGTGTTCGGGTTGTAGGAACCTATCCTTTCAATAAACTTACCATCTCGTGGTGCCCTGCTATCGGCGATTACAATGGGATAAAACGCATAGTTCTTGCGACCATGACGCTGTAATCTGATTTTTGTAGCCATTTAATTTTATTAAAAAGTGGTTTTGTATTGTTTTGCGACCGCAAAGGTACGCTTATTTTCCCGAACAGCCAAACAATTCGCCTCTTTTTTGCCTCTTTTTTGCCCTGAGTCAATATTTTATGACTCGCAGTAAGTGTTGAACGCCCGTTAAACAAGATTTAACACTTTTTCAAGGCCGAATTTTGTTACTTTTGTAGTTACTTATTAGAAATGGCAGATCAACATTCATCAAACCCAACGTCATCTCAGCCGGTCAAAAACGATGCTGGCTCTTTGGATGCGGGCGACAAGGACATTTTGAATTCCCGGTCCCAGTCCGCTCAAAAGGTCAATCGCAACGACCCTATGACGCTTGGCACACTCCCCATCGGGAAGCTTTTGGCGCAATATTCCATACCGGCTGTAATTGCCAGTGTGGCTGTTTCGCTATATAATATAATTGACAGCATTTTCATTGGCCGCGGAGTTGGGCCGTTGGCTATCTCGGGACTCGCTATCACTTTCCCTTTGATGAACCTGGTTGTGGCTTTCTGCACGCTCATAGCCGTTGGCGGTGCCACCATCAGCTCAATCTTTCTGGGGCAAAAAAACGTTGCGCGCGCCACTGATGTCGTCAACAACGTGATGGTTTTGTGTCTCATCCATTCCATTGTGTTCGGAGGTGTGACTTTGATTTTCCTTGATCCGATACTTCGTTTTTTTGGCGCGACAGAGGCTACCATTCCGTTTGCCAGGGAATTCATGCGCGTCATTCTGTGGGCCACCCCGATAACCTACGTTTTCATAGGCCTCAATAATTTGATGCGCGCCACCGGCTACCCGAAAAAAGCCATGATTTCGGCGCTGCTTTCGGTCGTCGTCAATGTGATTCTCGCCCCAATATTTATATATGTGTTCCATTGGGGCATCGCGGGGGCGGCTTTCGCCACGGTTTGCGGTCAGTCGGCCGCGTTCGTGTGGGTGCTGTATCATTTTCTTTCAAAGAAAAGTTTTGTTCACTTCGAGCGCCACAATCGGTGGTTCACTCCCGCTATCATCAAGCGCATTTATTCAATCGGTCTCTCCCCGTTCCTTATGAATGTCACGGCGTGCGTCGTCGTGGTCTTCCTCAACAAGGCGCTTCTCGATTGCGCCGGGGCCAACGGCGACCTTGCGGTGGGAGCCTACGGCATCATCAACCGCACCACGATGTTCTTCGTGATGGTGGTCTTTGGCGTAACCCAAGGCATGCAGCCTATTCTCGGGTTCAACTACGGAGCCAAGAACTTCGACCGAGTCAACAAAACCCTTTGGCGCGGCATTTGGATCGGCGTGGCTATAACGAGTCTTGGTTGGGCGATTACCGAAATGTTCCCCGACGCTATAACCTCGCTTTTCACCACCGACACCACCCTGGCCGAAATCGCCCGCTCCGGTTTCCGCATCTACTTCATTTGCTACCCGGTTGTAGGTGCCCAGGTCGTAATACAGAACTATTTCCAGTCTATTGGCCGTCCGGCGCTGTCGATATTCCTTTCGCTCACGCGTCAGCTCGTGTTCCTGCTTCCGTTCCTGTTCATCCTTCCGCGCCACTATGGCGTTGACGGGGTGTGGGCTTCGATGGCCGGTAGCGACTTCCTCGCGTTCGTCGTTGCCGCGCTGACCCTGTGGGTAACCTACCGACTCCACAAGAAGCGTATGCGCCAGGTGGCCAATGCCTAACAACCAATCATTAAAGTAACCCATGACACAGACAAAACCGAAATACATCGCGCACGAGCTGCGCGTGACGCCCGAAGAGGCCTCGACCGACGAAAAACTCATCAAGGCTGTGGCCGCATCCATGGGGGTGCACCCCATGCGCATTACCGGCATGCGGGTAGTGCGCCGATCGATTGATGCCCGTCAGAAGCGGGTGATGCTGAATATGCTGGTGCGTGTCTGGCTCGACACGGTGCCTGATGACACCTCTATTGCCTCCCCGGTGTCATACGCCAAGCTACCGGATGACGCGCCAAAAGCTATCGTTGTCGGAGCCGGCCCCGCCGGTCTGTTTGCCGCACTGCGGCTCATCGAGCTTGGTGTGCGCCCCATCATTGTAGAGCGCGGCAAGAGTGTCGAAGAGCGCGGCAAAGACATGGCGCTCATTGCCCGCGAGAATGTCGTGAACCCCGACTCAAACTACTGTTTCGGTGAGGGGGGAGCCGGGGCATATAGCGACGGGAAACTCTACACGCGCAGCAAGAAACGCGGCTCCGTTGACAAGATTCTTAATGTTTTTGTTCAGCACGGGGCATCGGAAGATATTCTCATCGACGCGCATCCCCACATTGGCACTGACCGCCTTCCGAAAGTGATTTCGACAATGAGACACACCATTTTGGAGTGTGGCGGCGAAGTGCGTTTTTCAACCCGCGTGGAGGGGTTGATAATTCAAGATGGCCGCTGCCAGGGAGTAAAGCTCGCTAACGGCGAGGAGCTCGAAGGCCCGGTGATACTCGCCACAGGCCATTCAGCCCGCGATGTCTATGCGATGTTGCACTCAGCCGGGGTTAAGCTGGAGCCGAAGGGCATAGCCGTCGGCGTTCGCCTCGAACACCCGCAGAACCTCATCGACCAGTTGCAATACCATTCGCCAAAGGGTAGGGGGCGCTTCCTTCCGGCGGCTGAATATTCGATGCTCACACGCATTGACGACCGCGCGGTCTACTCTTTCTGCATGTGCCCCGGCGGCGTGATTATTCCCGCGGCTACAGCTCCCGGCCAACTCGTGGTAAATGGCATGTCGCCTGCGTCGCGCGGTGGTCGGTGGGCCAACTCAGGAATGGTGGTCGAGGTGCTTCCCGAGGATATCCCCGATGGCAATGACCCGGTTTTGAAAATGATGCGGTTTCAGGAGATGATCGAAAGCTCATTCTTCAAAGAGAGCGGTGGCGCGCAGAATAGCGGCGCGCAGCGCATGAAGGACTTCGTTAACGGGACTGACTCAGCCGACCTTCCCGCCACATCCTACGCTCCCGGCATCCATCCCGCCCGCGTCGACCGCTTGCTTCCGATGTCGATTGCAGGGCGCCTGCAAAAAGCTTTCATCGAGTTTGGCCGCAAGCAGAAAGGCTTCCTCACCAACGAGGCGGTGCTTATCGGTGCTGAAACGCGTACCTCGTCGCCGGTTAGGATTCCGCGCGACAACGCGACTCTCTGCCATGTGGATATTCCGGGACTCTTCCCATGTGGCGAAGGTGCGGGATATGCCGGAGGCATTGTTTCGGCAGCAATTGATGGCGAGCGGTGTGCCGATGCTCTTGCCGCTCTTTGTTACGGCATCCAATAACCCAAACAAAGACATATCGGAATAATCAATGGGCCGAGTCGCAGGTGCGACCCGGCCCATTGGGTTATTCGTGGGGAGTGATTAGCGAATCACAACTTTGCTTACTTTGTTGCCCTGGCGGCTGATGTAGAGACCCGAAGCGGGATTCTCGACACGCACACCCTGGAGGTTGAAGTATTCAACAGCGCCGTTGGCTTCGGCATTGACGCTTTCAATTGCCGACGGTGCCTCGGTGAGTCCGAATGTAATGGAATTGATGCGAATGCTCTTTGTTGTGGCACCACAGCCGATTTGTATCTGCGATTCCGTAGCGGAAAGGGTGTAACCGCAAATCACCTCAGAGTTAGATGTCGATGTGGCAACGCATCCATTGCCATTCACTGTGGGCAACCATGTCTGACCATTTGGATTGAAATTGAATTCGGCACTCTTGAACTTATATCCGGCAGGAGCTGTCACAGTGATGATGTTATCACTTGAACCGTATAAAGCCAGAGAGTTACTGCTGCTTAAGAATGCTGGATAAGTTTTATTTGTACCGGCTTGCGCACCCAAAGAAGCGGTTGCTTTGAAGAGGAACTGGCCGCCGGTTGCTTCCCAGGTTACTTCCTTGCCAGCAGATAAGGAAACAGCGTTGTTGGGGTTGGTGAACTCGACCACAGCCTTAATGGCGTTAGCCTCTTCGGCTGTTATCACTTTCAGAACGAACGAAGCGGATTCGGCCGCATACATCGAAGTTTCTTCGATTGAGAGGGTGATGGTGGTTTCGCCTACGGCAAGAATGTCAAGGCCCATGTACTCATTGACGGAAGCTACCTCGGGGTTGCTGGAAGTGAGCACGGGGTCGCCCATCATCATGCCGGAGGGCTCGGGGAGCCACTGCTGGTCTTCTGTGCCGTCAATCACATAGATAACCTCGGTAACGGGTTCGCCCTCATAGTTAATCCATGCGAGGCCGGGGCTCGGCTTGCTGACTGTGTAGGTGGCGGTAGCGGTCTCGCTATTGATGCCGTCCTTCGATGCGTATGCTTCGATGGTGAGTGTGCCGGTCGAGGTTACGAAATATGGCTCTTCGTAAAGCTCGAAGTCCTCGGTAACGCCAACAACGCGATAGTAAATCGACGCGCCCTCTTCGGCTGTGATGGTCACTTCGTCGTAAAGAGCCAGCGGCGAGCCACTTGCGGGGGTGAACACGGGAGCCTGCACCTCTTCAACTCCGCCGGTAACTTCTGTAATGTAGAGCTGGATGTTTTCGCCATACTTAGACACGAAGCCGGTGACAGTGCAACCCTCGTAGTCCTCAAGTGTGAGTCCGAACTGATTGTAGCCGGCGCAGGTGTTGCCGTCGGCATCAGTAAGGGTGGCGTTTTTGCCCGACATTGTGAGGTTGACATTTTCAATGGTCACATAGTGGAAGAGATTGTACTGTGCAACCTCAGTGAGGTCGTAGAGAACTTCGGGAGCAACGGGGGTGCCGGGGGTAATGTCACCCACGATAGCGGGGGATGCGATTTCGGGCAAGCCGTTGTATACGGTGAACTGTCCTTCAAGGCGGTTGAAGGTGTCGCCGTTGGCAAGTGTCTTGCCGGTATTACCGTAAACGAGCATGTAGGAGCTCATAAATTCTGATCCGGCCTTGACAAACAGGTATGAGCCGTTCTGATAAATGGCTGTCATATCGCTCATAACCACGACGGGAACCTTCTGGTTGGGCTCCATAGCTTCCATGAAGTCAAAGAGGTTGGCGAAGCCGTCGAGAACGTAGGGGGGATTCGCTGTGAATGTTGTAACGGCGGAGAGCTGACCATCCTTTTCGGCAACAGCCTTATAGGTGGTTTCCATCCAGCACTCGATCGGAGCGGTGTATGTTGCCGATTCTGCGGTGGGATTAGAGCCGTCATCAGTGTAATGGATGGTAGCACCCTCGGTCGAGCAGCTCATTGTCACAACATAACCTTCGCCACCCTCAACCATTTCAATAACGGGCTTGCTGGGAGGAAGAGTTACATCACCGCCGCC
>CAYTBH010000078.1:0-4756 GCA_964435935.1 uncultured Alistipes sp. | reverse complement strand
ACATCAAACTCGATGGTGCCGCTCTCTGCATACGCTCCGAATGACAGAGCTGCAGAAAGCACAGAGAGTAATAGTTTTCTCATTGCGATGATGATTTTGAATAGTTAATATGATGTTTTTTTGATTATTTACTTGCCGCTTTGGCTCATTAACGTTGTTTAAACCACAAAATTACGTTCTTTTTTCCATTGAGCCAACTATTCAGGCCGTTTTTATGCAAACGGCATATTGATAAATCCAAATAAATTCCCCATGCGGGCTGCCATTTGGCGGGCTGCCATATTTTCACTAATTTTGGGCAAGAAACAACTTGTTTATGGAAAAGGAAGAGTATGGCGAATGGGTGTGCGCGCCCTTCGAAAGCAACGAATCAGCGAAAATGATTCTCGGCGCTTGCCGCCTTGATGTCGGCAAGTTTAGAAAAAAGGGCAAAATGATTTACCGCCTGACAGTCGGTTGGCCCTACGAAGGCTCCGCCGACCTCCCCGACGAGCAGCTTTCGCGCAAGATGGAGGAAGTGCAGGAAAGGTTGGAGGCGGCTTTCCGCAAAGACCCCGTGGCCGTGCTTACCGAAATATACACCGGCGACGGTCTGCGCGAGTGGGTGTTCTACACACTCAGCCTTAATATTTTCCAAAAGAAGATTAACGAGGCCCTGGCCGACCTGCCCGCCTATCCCCTGACATTCGAGGCCGAAGAGGACCCTGAGTGGGAGGAATATGATGCTACCGCTGAAATCGTTAAAAAACTCGCCGACGATGAATAACGAAATCATACTGAAGTATTTCCCCGGGCTGACCGAGCGGCAAACCGAACAATTCGCGATGCTCGGCACCCTTTATCCCGACTGGAACGCGAAAATCAACGTTATTTCGCGAAAGGATATCGACAATCTCTACACCAACCACATCCTCCATTCGCTTGCCATCGCGAAGTTCTTCACGCCGACACCGCGGACCTCGTTTCTTGATTTGGGAACCGGAGGCGGTTTTCCGGGCATACCGCTCGCGATCATGTTTCCCGATTGCCGTTTCCATCTCATCGACCGCATCGGCAAGAAAATAAAGGTGGCCCAAAGTGTCGCGGAGGCTGTAGGGCTCACTAATGTCACTTTTCAACATGGCGACATTGGAGAGTGCCGCGAAAAATTTGATTTTGTGGTCAGTCGCGCCGTCATGCGTTTTGACGAGCTTGTGCCGCTCGTTCGCAAAAACATCAGCAAAGAGCAGCATAATGGAATTCCCAATGGAGTGATTTGCCTCAAGGGGGGCGACCTTGCCGACGAGCTCCGCGGTATGGGACGCAACGTGCTCCGTGAACGGGTGTCGATTTATTTCGCCGAGCCGTTTTTCGAGACAAAAGAACTTATCTATCTCCCGCTTTGTTAGTGTGACATGGAAATACAGAAATTCGAGTTTAATCTCTTCGGAGAGAACACATACGTTATCTGGGACCCCGCAACGCTCGAAGCCGCTGTCGTAGATCCCGGAATGTGCGACAGCCGCGAGTTTGCAATCTTCGACAGCTTCGTTGCCGAAAAGAAACTGAATTTGCGGCGAGTGCTGCTGACCCACATGCACGTTGACCACACCCTCGGCATCGACCACGTCCGCGAAAAATATCAAGGTGTCACAGTCTATGCCCATTCCAACGACGCTCCGCTGGGTCAGATTCGCGGCGAGCAGGCAAAGATGTTTCACCTCCCTTACACGCTCGGGCCGGCGGTTGCCGACGTTTTCCTCAAAGAGGGCGACGCTGTGACTTTAGGGAGCGAACGAGTCGAAGCACTCCATGCTCCGGGGCACTCTCCAGGCAGCTTGCTCTACTATGTGCCATCCTCGAAATTCGTGCTGACAGGCGACGTGCTTTTCCGCAACAGCATCGGGCGCACCGACCTTCCGGGAGGAAACCATAACCAGCTGCTTCAAAGCATAGCCGCCAAAATCGTTAAGCTTCCCGTCGACACGGTTGTATATCCGGGCCACGGGCCCTCGACAACCGTAGGCTACGAACTCGCCCACAACCCGTTTCTTTGAGCGGCGGAGTCTATTTGAACGCGGGCCTGTCGCGGTCAGGTTTGCGAGCCGGGCCGATGAGAAGGCGCAGCGAGGTCGAGTAGTTGAAATATGCCCACGTCCAGTTAACCAGTACGGCTATTTTGTTGCGCATCCCAAGAATGGAAATCAGGTGGATGAACATCCACATGAGCCACGCCACAAACCCACTGAAATGGAGGTGCTTCAGGTCGACCACAGCCCGGTTGCGCCCGATGGTGGCCATTGAGCCTTTATCGTTGTAGCGGAATGTTTTCCACTCTCCGGCATCAACGGAGTCGCGGTTAAGATTTTTCGCCACAAGCCGGCCTTGCTGTATCGCCACTTGAGCGAGCTGTGGATGTCCCTTGGGATAGTCCGGGTCCCCCTCGACGAGCGAGATGTCGCCCAGCGCGAAGACGTTCTGCAGATTGTTGACGCGGCAGAAACGGTCGACCGGGAAACGCCCGGCGTGGCCTGTGACCGATTCGGTCAGCGGCATGCCGTGGGAGGTAAACGTGAAACCCTCGGCTTTGACACCGGCTGTCCAAATCACCATTGATGCGGGGAGCTTTGTGCCGTCGCTCAGTGTGAGCACGTTATCCTGGTAGTTTGCCATGAACGCGCCAAAACGAAGGTCGACCATCAGTTCGCGGAGCGATTTGGCCGCTGCTTCAGACGACTTCTCATTCATTGTCGCGAGCACTTTGTTATTACCTTCTACAAGGGTGATGGTTATGTCGTCGGGCGAAATCGAAGGATATTCGCGGGGCAACACATACTTTTTCATCTCGCCCAAAGCTCCGGCAATTTCAACGCCCGACGGGCCGCCCCCGACCACGACGAAGCTCAGCATCTTCCTACGCTTTTCGGCATCAGGCTCAATCGAGGCCCGCTCGAGAAGCGACAACACTTCGTTGCGGCAGCGAAGCGCTTCGGGTGTCGACTTGATGGTGAAAACATCGTCGGCGAGCTGCGGCATATTGAAAAAGTTGTTGGTGGTTCCTGCGGCGAGTATCAGGAAATCGTAGGGCACGGTTTCCGCGGTGGTAATCACTATGCGGCGGGCGATGTCGATTTCGCGTGCTTCGCCCATGCTGTATCTCACCTTGTCGCCGTGGCGCTTGCGCAACTCGCGGCGCAACGGGAAGCAAATGCTCGCGGGGTCGAGGCCCGAGGACGCGACCTGATAAAACAATGGCGGAAACGAATGATAGTTGTGCCGGTCGATAAGCGTAACTTCAAACTTATCGGCATCAATGTGTTTCAGAAAATTAAGCCCGGCGAATCCGCCGCCGATGACAACTATTTTTTTCTTAGAGTTTCCTTCCATGATTTTGTGAGTTTTAGCACGGAGTCGTGTGATGAACCAATCAACAATAAAACAATTGGCGGCGGGCAAATGTTTGCCCGCCGCCAAAGTGTTTGTTGTTGAAATAGCGCTCTTGTTATGAGTGGTTGCTATGGCGTTTTGCAATGCCGCCGGCATCAGTTTCCGAGTTCCGAGAGGAACTTTATGCGCATCAGTCTGATTTCGTCCTCAGAGTAGTCCGACCCCAGCTCCTGGATGGCGTCTTCGAGCGAGTCGGTCTCGGCCTCTTTGAAGTACTCGAATATATCCTCCTGGTGGTCCTCGTCGATAACCTCGTCGATGAAGTATGCGATGTTGATTTTCGTTCCCGCATACACGATGGCTTCGATGTCGTCGAGAAGCTCAGAGAACTCCATCCCTTTGGAATTCGCAAGCTCGTCGAGGTCGATTTTGCGGTCGATGGCCTGAATAATCGAAATTTTTATGCGGCTCTTGTTGGCAACCGAGCGCACGCGGAGGTCCTCGGGACGCTCGATTTCATTATCCTCGACATGGCGGCGGATCACCTTGATGAATTCCTCGCCATAGCGATGGGCCTTGCCCGCGCCAACACCCGAAATATTCTGCAACTCGTCGAGTGTGATGGGGTAGGAGGTGGCCATTGCTTCCAGCGAGTTGTCCTGGAAAATGACGTATGGGGGGAGGTTGAGATTCCGTGCTATTTTTTTGCGTAGGTCTTTCAGAATGGAATAGAGCTCGGGGTCGACCGCGCAGGTGGCGCCACCTTTGACGGGAACAGCCTCCTCTACATCGTTAAACTCGTTATCCTCCACCACTGAGAAGCGGGTGGGGTGTTTGAGATACTCCTTCCCTTTATCGACCAAGCGGATGAGGCCGAAGTTCTCGATGTCGCGGTCGAGATAGCCGGCAATGGTGGCTTGGCGGATAACGGTGTTCAGGAATCGGCGGTTGGAACCCTGGGCGCAACCAAACACTTCGAGTTTGTCGTGCCCATAGTTCTTTGTGTCCGGGGTCTCTCTCCCCAGCATTACATCAATTATATGGTCGGCTTTGAATTTTTCTTTAAGGGCGGCGACAGTTTCAATCACCGCTATCAAGTCTTCTTTAGCGTCCACTTGTTTCTTCGGATTTAAGCAGTTATCGCAATTCCCACAGTTGTCTTCGTCGTATTCCTCACCGAAGTAATGGAGGAGAGTTTTGCGGCGGCACACCGACGATTCGGCGTACGACGCGGTTTCGGCCAGCAACTGGCGCCCTATTTCCTGCTCGGCAATCGGCTTGCCCTGCATAAACTTCTCGAGCTTTTTAAGGTCCTTGGCCGAGTAAAATGTGAGGCACACCCCTTCGCCGCCATCGCGGCCGGCGCGGCCTGTTTCCTGATAGTAGCCTT
>CAYTBH010000077.1:5252-10891 GCA_964435935.1 uncultured Alistipes sp. | reverse complement strand
AGAGCATTTGAATACCGCAAAGCCCGCAAGCTCAAACGCTGGGGCAACATGTCGAAAACTTTCACCCGCATCGGCAAGGAAATCACCATCGCTGTGAAGGCCGGCGGACCCGACCCCTCGACCAACCCCCGCCTCCGCGCCCTCATGCAGAACGCCAAGTCCGAGAACATGCCCAAGGACACCGTTGAACGCGCCATCAAAAAGGCCACCGACAAGGACTCCAAGGACTATAAGGAAATCACCTACGAGGGATACGGCCCCCACGGCATCGCAATCTTCGTCGAGGCCGCGACCGACAACAACACCCGCACCGTAGCCAACGTGCGCTCATACTTCACAAAGCACGGCGGCTCGCTCGGAACCCAGGGCTCCCTCACCTTCCTTTTCGACCACAAAGTGGTGCTCAAAATCCAGGCTAAACCCGAAGTCTCGCTCGACGACCTCGAACTCGAGCTCATCGACTGCGGTGTCGAGGAGGTTGAAGCCGACGAGGACGGAGCGATCATTCTCACCGGTGTCTTCGAGGACTACTCCAACATCCAGAAGTATCTCGAAGAGAACGGTTTCGAAATCTTGAGCACCGAGTTCGTGCGCATCCCCAACGACCTCAAGGACATCACCCCCGAACAGCGCGAGAGCATCGACAAACTTCTCGAAAAGCTTGAGGAGGACGACGATGTCACCCAGGTGTTCCACAACATGCGCGAGGAGGAGTAATACCCCTCCTCCGCGCCCTCTCCCCCCTGCCTCCGGGCACCGAAGTTTGCAATTCACCATCTCCATTTAACGCCATTAGCCACAACGACAATGCGTTACGCTTCTAAAAAAATCGCCGCCGCCATGCTGCCGGCGGCTATTGCTGTTTATGCCTTTGCCTCTTTGCCCGCGAAGGCGCAGTCGCTTTTCAACGAAACATACGCCGCAGGCGAATTGCTCGACCTCGATGCCGACGAGGATGAGGCACAACCCGAAGATGAGCTCCCGGTAGGGCCTTGGAAGTTCCCCGTCGACTCCAACCTCATTGTCGACGACCTCCTGTTGCCCGAAACTGCCTTCATGCCGGCGATTTTCGACACATACTCCCTCCAGACCGAGCAAACCGCCTTCGACCCCGTCAAGGAGCGATACAACGACCGCTGGGATGCTCTCGCATGGGCCGACAGGGCCGTCGCACGCGACTCGCGCGTGGGCGCTTTCGTGCAGAAGTTCATGATTGCCCACCCCGAGCTGGTGCGCTTCAACCAGGCCTCGCTACCCCGACCTCCTAAAGAGTTCAAGATGACCGTCGACCCCGAGCAGGCCAAAATCAACGTCGTCGAGTTCGAGCGCGACAAAAAGGAGATGGTCAATCTCGTCGGCGAGCCCGAAATCAAGAAAATCCACTGGCTCAACAACTTCGACGCCTCGTTGCAGTTCTCCCAGGCATATATCTCGCCCAACTGGTACCAGGGTGGTAAGTCAAACCTCAACATGATTGCCAACGTTGTCTACAACGTGAAGCTCAACCCCGCATACCACCCCAACCTCATCTTCGAAACCTATTTCGCCTACAAACTCGGCGTGAACAACGCTCCCGACGACGAGGTGCACGACTACAACATCTCCGAAGACCTCCTCCAAATCAACACCAAGTTTGGTTACAAAGCGGCAAAGCGGTGGTACTACTCGCTCACAGCCCAGTTCAAAACCCAGCTGCTGAACAACTACAAGGTCAATTCCAACGTCATGACCGCCGCCTTCCTCTCCCCGGGCGACCTCACTGTCGGCCTCGGTATGACCTATTCCTACGAGAACCCCAAAAAGACACTCCAGTTCAACGCTTCGATCGCGCCGCTCTCCTACAACCTCAAAACCTGCGTCAACAGCCACCTCGACCCAACGGCCTACGGCATCGAGGCAGGCCGGAAGACCAAGAGCGAGTATGGTTCGTCGACCGAGCTAACCCTCCGCTGGAAGCTCGCCTACAACATCGAGTATTTCACCCGCCTGTTCGTCTTCTCCGACTATATGCAGCTCACCGGCGACTGGGAAAACACCATCTCGTTCAATATCAACAAATTCCTCTCCACCAGGATTTTCGCCCATCTGCGCTACCAGTCGCACAACGCCGGCGTGATCGACGGCTGGCACAACTGGCAGCTCAAAGAGATTCTATCCTTCGGCTTCGCCTACAAGTTCAACCGCTCGTAGCCGCTGCCCCCCTTCCTCCCTTCCGATGAAGCATTTGCTCGCGTCCCTGCTCATTCTCCTTGCCCCCTTGGCCAAAGCGGGGTCCCCCTCCGAGGCCGGGCTCCGTGAGGCAATCGCCGCGTCGGGCGACCCAATTGCCGGCCTCTACACCTCCTCGGCTGGCGACGGCCTCCTTGCCGTGGTGCCCGATGGCGGTCGCTACCGGGTTCTTGTGGTCGACGGTGCTGTGCCCGCCATCAGGCCCGCGACACCCATGGGATGGTTCCGGCCCGCTGGCGAAAAGGGTGTTTACGTCGGCGAGCTCTTCACAAAACTTGATGGAGCGACGCTGACCGCGCCAAAAAAATTCTCTTTCAAGGTGGCCGACGGCTCCCGCATTCTCATCGTGCCAAAGCGAGGCAAGCTCCAGATCCAGCTCTGGAAGCTGCTACCCTACATGTTCCGGGCCCCGCTGACGGTCGACCGCCGGGCCGACAGCGCCCCCTCCGAGGGGTTGCTGCGCGTGTGGCCGCAGTCGCCATCAGCTCCCCCCGTAACCCCGCGAGCCCTATGAAACGAGTCCCATGAAAAGCCTCTTCCTCTTTCTCGTTGCCGCCGTGGCAATCTCCCTTGCGGCGTCGTCACAGCGCACCATCAGCAACAAGCTGCGCCCCGCCGCGACCCCGGCTACAGCCCACGCTGTGGCAGCCGCTCCGCTCGACACCGTGGCGCTCGCCGGCGACTCTCTATCGGTGCGGTTCTACGGCTACGAAAAGACCCTCCGCGCCACCAAGGAAACCATCTTCGTGCTAAACGCCGCGGGCCGCGACGCGTCCGAAATCCGTTTCACAATCGTTTATCTCGATGCCGCGGGCCGCGAGATTCACCGCCGCAGAGTGGCACGTCGGGCCGATTTCCGCGCCGGGCAGCCGTTGAGGCTCGACATCCCCTCGTGGGATACGCAGAAAACATTCTACTTTGCCGGCGGACCGCGACCGCGCGTCGCGGCCACCCCTTTCTCGGTCAAGATTATCCCCGACACCATCATTCTTCTGCCGCGATGAAGCACCCTATCGAAATCATCAAGCGCTTCGCAACCCTCTCGCCCGAAGGCGAGCAGCGCCTGCGCGACGCCATCCGCGAGCGCGTTTTCGCCCGCGGCGAGCGCATCACGGGGGCCGCTTCGCTCAACTCCAGGGCCTTCTTCATCCTCTCGGGAGCGGCAAGGGTGTTCTTCACCCACGGAGGCAAGGACCACACGCTCTCTTTCGCCTTCGACGAGGAGTTTGTCCACCTCTCTTATGTGAGCCTCACAAAGGAGCCTGAAACCATCTCCATTGAGTTTCTTGAAACCACGCGGCTCCTCTATATCCCGCCGTCGGCTGTGAAGGATATCATCAGGGAGGAGGCCACGGTCTCCGAGTCCGACGTGGTGCTGTTCATGAACGCCGCTATGGCCATGCACATCGCCCTGCTCGAGGAGCGACTCTACATCAGCCGCACTTGCAAGGCCCCGGAGCTCTACCAATGGGCGATCACGCGCTATCCAAAGCTCACCAAGGTGGCCAACCTCACCCAGATTGCCTCATTCCTCGGCCTCACGCGCGAAACAATCTACCGCATCAATTCAGGAAACTACAAGAAATGAAACATAGCGTTTACACCACCCCGGAGGAGGTCGCCCTCCGCGCACCCCTCGGCGTCAAGGCCGCTCTTATCGACATGGACGGCACCCTCCTCGACTCCATGCCCTCCCACGCCCGCGCATGGCACCGCATGGTGTCGGAGCTCGGCATCAAGTGCGATGTCGACGAGTTTTTTGGCTATGAGGGGATGACGGGCGCCGCCACCATCGACCTCATTTTCCGCCGCGAGCTCCACCGGCCCGCTACCGACGAGGAAAAGAAAGAACTTTATGCCCGCAAAACTGGTTATTTTAATGAAATGCCAAAGGTGCCGGTGATGCCCGGCGCGGCCCGCATGCTCGAAACGCTGGCCCGGCACGCCGTGGAGCGCGTGCTGGTCACCGGGTCGGGACAGAAGTCGACCATCGGCCGCCTGGCCGTTGAGTTCCCGGGCGCGTTTCGCGAGGGGATGATGGTCACCTCGCGCGATGTGAGCCGCGGAAAGCCCGACCCCGAGCCCTACCTAATGGCCATGGATAAGGCCGGTGTGACGCCTGCCGAGTCGATGGTCGTCGAAAACGCCCCCCTGGGGGTCAAGGCCGGGGCCGCGGCGGGCGCGTTCACCGTCGCCGTCGTCACCGGGCCCATTCCCGCCGAGGCTATGTGGGAGGCCGGGGCCGACATGGTGTTCCCCTCGATGGAGGCATTTGCCGACGCTCTGCCGCGGCTGTTAGCCTCCGCGGGTGCCAAGTCTTGAAATTCAATAAGCTATGAAAAAGAACCTTCTCTTCACAAACCACGTCGCCCAGGCGGTCGACCAAATTGCCGACAGCCTCAAGCCCGACTCAGTATTCGTGCTTGTCGACGTTAACACCAAGTCGTTCGTTCTCCCTCGCATGATGGAGGAGTCGAAAACCATCGCCGCCGCGAAAATCATCACCATCAGGGCCGGAGAAACCTACAAGACCCTCCCGACCCTTTCGGCTGTGTGGAAGGAGCTCGGCGATGCCGGGGCCAACCGCAACTCCCTGCTCATTAATCTCGGTGGGGGCGTGGTGAGTGACACGGGTGGGTTCGCCGCTGCCACTTTCAAGCGCGGCATCCCGTTCCTCAACATCCCCACGACGCTCCTTTCGGCTGTCGACGCCTCTGTGGGTGCCAAGACAGGCATTAATTTCAACGAACTCAAAAACGAGGTGGGTGCCTTTGCCGATGCCGAGATGGTGATTGTCTCAACCACGTTCTTCCGCACCCTCAGCTCGCCCGAGCTCCTCAACGGCTATGCCGAGATGCTAAAGCACGCTCTCCTCACCTCCGACGAGATGACGAACCGCCTCCTCGCCTACGACGTGACCCGCTACGAGCCCGACCAGCTGCTCAAGCTCATCGAGGAGAGTGTCGAGGTCAAAATCAAGTATGTCGATGCCGACCCGCGCGACAAGGGGCTGCGACACGCCCTTAACTTCGGCCACACTTTCGCCCACGCTTTCGAGGAGCTTGCGATGTGGCGTAAATCGCCTCTGAGCCATGGTTTCGCCGTTGCCCAGGGCATGGTGGCCGCTTTGGTGCTTTCGCACATGGAAGTGGGCTTCCCCTCTGAAATGCTCCACAAAATCGCGTCCTATGTAAGAGAGAATTATGGCGCTTTCGAGTTCTCGTGCGACGACTACGAACGCCTCCTCGGCTACATGGAGCGCGACAAGAAGAACACCACCCAGGGCGTGGTCAACTTCACTCTGCTGCGCCAGCCCGGCCAGCCCGAAATCAACGTCCCTGTTTCTACACCAAATATAAAGACAGCCCTCGACATCACTCGCGATCTCCTTGGGCTTTGAGGTGCCGGAT
>CAYTBH010000077.1:0-5152 GCA_964435935.1 uncultured Alistipes sp. | reverse complement strand
TTTAATAGGTTGCAAAGGGGCTTCTTAGCCTCTTAATGCCGTTTATTCGGCTTCCTCATTGAGCGTGACCGTCAGCAATTCAAGGCGGGTCGCGCTCTTTTTCGTTACCTCCAGCCGCAGGTTCCCAAGCTCGATTACGTCGCCCGTGTCGGGAATCTTGCCGGTCGAGTAGAGTATGTAGCCCGCCAGCGTCTGGTACTCCTCGTCCTCGGGGATGTCGAAGTGGTACTTCTCGTTGAGGTATTCGATTTCGATGCGCCCCGAGAACTCCCAGATGTTATCGCCGATGCGGCGCTCCACGATCGAGGTCGAGTCGTGCTCGTCCTGGATGTCGCCGCAAATCTCCTCCACAAGGTCCTCGAGGGTAACCATGCCGGCGGTGCCGCCAAACTCGTCAACGATGACGGCTATCGAGCGCTTCTCGGCAAGCAGGCGCCGCATCATCTTGTTGGCCATCAGCGTTTCCGGGGCGAAAACTACCTCCTTCACCTGCTCGCGCCAGTCGACTCCGGGGCGGAACAGCTCGCTCACATGGATGTAGCCCACGACGTTGTCGATATCCTCGCGGTAGACGAGGATTTTCGACCGGCCCGACTCGGTGAAGAGCTTCGACAGCTCCTCGCGCGATGTCTCGTCGATGTCCACCGCCACAATCTCGTTGCGCGGCGTCATGCAGTCGCGGAGGTGGGTCTGCGAAAAGTCGAGCGCGTTGTGGAAAATCTTCACCTCGTTCTCCACCTCGGCCTTCTTCTCGGCATTCTCGTCGATGGTCTGTTCGAGATACTCGTTAAGGTCGGTCATTGAAAGCAGTCCCAGCTTCTCGCTGTCGCCCTTAACCCCGAAAAGGCGCATCAGCAGCTTCGAGAGCCAGGTGGTGAAAAGCGAGATAGGGTAGAGCAGCATGTACATCAGGGCCGTGAACGGCGCCATCATGCGCAGCGAGCGGTTGGGGTTGATGCGGAAGATGGTTTTGGGCAGAAACTCACCCGTGATGAGGATTATCCCCGTCGAGATAAGGGTTTGCAGCAGAAGGATGACCGCCTCCGACGGGATGTTGGCCGCGAGCCATGGCTCGATGAACTTGGCCGCCCCCATGCCGTAGACCACCAGCGCTATGTTGTTGCCCACCAGGATGGTGGAGATGAAAAAGTCGGGGTTGGAGTAGAACACGTTCAGCAGCTTCCCCTTCAGGCCACCCTGCTGCACATCAAGTTCGACCCTCACCCGGTCGCCGGTGACAAATGCTATTTCGATGCCTGAAAAGAGCGCCGAAAATGCCAGCGAAACGAGCGTGATCGCGAGCCATGCGGGGTCGAATGTCGTGGGGTTCATTTATTGTGCTGTGTTGGTGTGGGTTAAGCTGTTGTGTTTATTGCTTGGGGGCGCTCTCCTGGCGCTCGACGGTGGCAGCGGTCGAGCTCTGGCGGGCGGTGTCGGTTGCCGCCGGAGCGGCTCCCCCGGTTTCGCTGCCGCGACGGCGGAAAGCCGAGGTGGGGAAGATGCCCGAGGGCTTCCTCACGGTGTACTCCCTCATGTTCTGGTCGGCCTCGAAGCCGAACCCCTCTATGGTACGGTCGGCCCTTTCGAGGTGGATGAACGAGTCTGAGTAAACCTTCTGCTGGTTCTGGTCCCAGAACAGTTGCTGGGTCAGCAGGCGGTCGCCGTCGACCGAGCGGTAGCGCACGTTGCGGTCGAAGCGCCACAAACGTTTCTGGCTGAAATATGTGGCGGTGTCGGCGGTGAAGGTGCCAGTTTCCTTCATGTCGTTGTCAAACTTCACCAGGTACATCCCGTCGGGGAACACCCAGTGGGGCTCGCGGGCCTCCTCAAACATCAGCCACAGCGGGGCCGTGATGTGGTAGCGCGTGTAGCCCGAGTCGCTGATGAGGGTCGACACGTTAATGGTGCGCATCGTGGGGAAGGTCTCCGGGTCGGCCGAGATGGAAACCGTCTCGCGCTTGTCCTCGCGGCAGCCGCTCGCGGCAACGGAAATCCCCGCGGCAGCGACAGCCAACAGCAGCATCCTCATGCTTCTCGATGCGCCCACTCTCATCCTCATTCCAGTTTAGCGAATCTTGTTCTGCCAGAACCAGAGCTCGTTGAAATTGATGCCGAGGGTCACCACGAAATAGTTCTCCTTCACCAGCGCGGCGGGTGTGGCCTGGCGGTTGCGCCACTCGAAGGCGAGGTTCACCACCGTTTTCTGCGACGGGGCGGGGAGCCCCACGCCGAGGCTCACCCCGCGCTCGACCACATTGTTGCCTGCAACCATCAGATAGTCGTGGCAGTAGTAGCCGCCCAGGCGCCAGTTTATGCGTTCCAGGTAGTTGCCGCGCGGATTGGTGATCCACTGCGCTCCGGCGCCCACGCGCCAGCGGTTGTCAAAACCCGTGCCGTTCGAGCCAAACGTCGGCTCGTAGCCGGGCAGCGAGGTGTATTTCGCGTCCTTCCACGGCTGGTAGGTGAAGTCGGCCTCGGCCATCAGCCGCGAGCCCCATTCAACATTGATGCCGGCGCCGTAAGTGGCCGCCTTCGTGTAGCGCCCCTTCATCGACTTCGAGCCGTCGACCTCCTCGGTCGACGATTCGTCGGCGCCAACATCGTATTTCGTCCCGTAAGCCTCGCCGTGGAAATCCTTTTCGGGCTCGTAAATCACGCCAAGGGTCAGCCGCGTGTCGCTGTTGACGTTGAAGCCATACTGCACGCCGGCGCGGATGTTCCAGTCGCTGATTTCCATCACGCGCTCGAAGAGCGATGTCGACGTGGTGGTGCCGTTGTCGGCCAGCACATAGTTGTCGTTGAGCAGCGTGCCGAACATGTAGCTGATGTTCACGCCCAAGGTGAACCCCTTGAACGGCCTGGCGCTCAGGCCCAGGAACAGCTCGCTCACAGTGCCCGAACCCTGGCGCGAGTTCTCGCCGTTGACAATCTCGTTGCCGAAGCTGTAGCCAACCTGCGACCAGGGCACAAGACCCACCGCGGCGCCCCCATATTTCGTTACGGGGAACTGCAGCACCGCGTAGTCCAGACCCCCGGTGAAGTTCTTCCCGCTCTCAGTGCCCTCTTCAGTCTTGAGCATCTTGCAGTTGGCACCCATGTCGAAGAGGAACGTCAGCGAGTCGATGGTGGCATACGAAGCCGGGTTCACAAAGTTAATCTGGCGCCCTGAGCGCATCGCGATGCCCACACCGCCCATGCCCCGCTGCTGCGTGTTCACCTGCTGCTCGAGCACTCCGTAGCCGAAGCGCGAGTAGGGGGTCACTGTCGAGTTCTGGGCCTCGGCGGTCGGGGCGAGCGCCGCCCCGGCGAGGATTAAGGCTGAAAGCCGGTTAATGAGTCTTATCTTCATTGTAAAGCAGTATGCTGAGTAAACCCTTGGTGACGAGACACGAGTCGACCGTCACCGGGAAGTCGAGAAATTGGCTGACCCTCTCGGCCCATCCGCCGGTGAGCACAACCCTCGCGCCCTCGGGGAGCCGCGAGCGATAGTAGCCGATTTCGGCAACCACCCCGCGGATGGCTCCGGCGCGCATGGCCGTGACGGTGTCGTGGCCGAACACCGGCGTTTCACCGTAGCCGCCCACCTCGGGCAGGCGCGCCGTGAAGCTGCGCAACGCGCGCAGACGCATCCCGACCCCCGGGGCAATGTTGCCGCCGATGAATTCTCCGCGCTCGCTGACAACGTCGTAGGTCACAGCTGTTCCCATGTCGACCACGAGCGACATCTCGCCAGGGAACAGGTGCCACGCGCCGGCGGCGGCTGCCACGCGGTCCTCACCCAGCGTCGCCGGGGTCGAGTAGCCTATCGTGATGGGCAGCGGCATCCCCGCCGTCACTTCGCGAGCCTCGATGCCGCGCTCCCCCAGCCAGCGGGCCATCATCGGCCCGTTGCCGGTCACAGAGCACACCAGCGCCTTCGAGGGGCGCATGCGTTCAGCCACATCCTCGAGCGTCTCTCGGGTAAGCTTGCTCACAGTGAGCTTTTCGACAGCCGTCTGGCCGTCCCACAGCACGATTTTTGCCGAGCTGTTGCCTTGGTCGATCGTAAGGTTGAGTTCCATTGTCGCCGGGTGTCGCGCCGATTCTCGGGCGCGGATGCGCGGTTGAACGGCAAAATTACAAAATCTCCCCCATTTACACCCCCTCAACCCCCTTAAATTTTCCAAATCCCCCCTCTCACCCGATTATTCCCGATTCATCTCGATTAATCCTGAGTTCTCTCGATTAATCTCGATTTCTCCTGATTAATCTCGGTTAACCCCGATTAGCCCCTGAAAGGGAGAATGCCATTGCAACGGGGGTAGTCGCCGCACCCCCAGAATACGCGTCCCTGCCGCTCGCCCTTCTTTTGGGTCCGTTTTAGCATTGGCTTGCCGCAAATCGGGCAGCTCGGCGCCCCCTCGGCTGATGCCTGCTGCCTTCGGGCCTCGAGCCGCTCTGAAGTCATGTTTTCTGTGAAACCGCCAACCTGACGGAAATTTTCAAGTTGGCCTTTTATTTGAGACTGGAGCATCCTGTTCTCTCTCAGGCATAACACAAGAAGCGCGTTGGCGACTATCGCGGGATTGTCGTTTTCCAGCCAGCGGTCGAATTTTCTTTTCTGCTCGATGATATGCGCCGCGGCATCGTGCAGGTAGCTGTTGGAGTAGTGTGGCTCGTCAAGCCTGATCTGCCAAATTGTTTCGCGGTCAGGGTTGCCGATCGCCCAAACGTCGGCTTTCCTCCGCAGAAGGAAGTTGAATATGTCGCCTTGCAGCTCGTCAAAACTCGCTCTCGCGACATCGAGCAATCTCATCTCGGTTTCGATGGATGTTGAATGGCGCGCTGACCCCTCGGCGATATTTGCCACCCCGCATCGGGCGGCCATCGCCATCTGGTCGTACAAACGGCGTCCCGGATCCATCCGATAGTCAATAAATCTGTCGCAGAAATCCTGTGTCGAGAGTTGGATTACGTTGGCTAAAATCCAGGAATTCAGCCAATAATACGATTGCGAAAACTGAATGTCAACGCCCATAACATATATCGCGGTTATCCACCTCGCGTTTTTGCAAGGTTGTCGCAAATATACGAAAAACCGCGGTTTCTCCGCGGCTTTTCCCGGGATTAATCCAGAAAAATCCCGATTAATCCCGGGAAATCTCGATTAATC
>CAYTBH010000076.1:0-11039 GCA_964435935.1 uncultured Alistipes sp. | reverse complement strand
TAGAGCTGCCAGCTGTTGTAGAGGTTCTGCCAGATGGAGTAGTAGGCGAGGGCGACGGAGGCGACGGGGTTGAGGAAGGTGTTTAGCATCCATATCCCCATGGCTGAGTTTTTCTGGGCCAGCAGTTGGCCGCCGGCAATGCGGTTGCCGCTCTTCTTTCCGATTAGTCGGCCCAGGGCGAACTGGGCGGCGCACACCGCCAATGAGATGACTCCAAGAACCAGGACGTTGTCGACGCTCTCGGCCCACCGGCTGATCACGAAGTCGGCTGTCTGCCCGATGGTAACGAGTAATGCGAACGCCCAAAGGTAGAACGACATCTGCTTGTAAGCGGCTATTCTGCGGTTGACTGTTGGGAGAAACCGCTGCAAGAGCCACACAACCACGAATGGAAGCGCTATCACAACAGCGATTTTGTTGAATACCATCACGAACGACTCTCCAAGGCTCTGCGAGGCACCTGCGTCGGCTATTATGGTGATGTAGAGGGGCGCGAGGATTGCCACCAACAGGTTGCCGACGATGGTGTAAGTGGTTGTTCGCTCCGGGTTCGCTCCCAGCATCGAGGCGACTACCGTCACCGACGAGGCCACCGGGCAGAGAACGCACATCATTGTACCTTGCGCGACAACCTCGTCAGCTGTCAAAGCCTTTATGACCCAATATATAGCTATGCTCACAACTGCCTGAAACAAAGCAATCCAAAGGTCGAGTTTCGTAGGACGCAAGCTCGACAGCCTGACTCCCGAAAAAGTCAAAACAAGGATAGCGAAGATAACGTAGGGCACCGCCACGGCCAACTCCGCGCACGCTCCTCTGAAGAAATAGCCCAAAACAAGGGCTATGGGCAAAACAAGGCTCTTAAATCTCTGCATCACAAACAATCGAGAGTTTCACATACGGCATTTTAAGCAACGTCTGCTAAAATCCGCCATCAAAGGTACTAAAAAACCAACTTCGGCACAGCCTGCGTGCGGCGTTATGAGTTTAATGCGTCGCGCACCACCACGGCATTGTTGCGCAAGCTGTCGTGCGACGAATATAGCAGCGTCACCTCCGGGTGACGAGCGATTTCCTCTTTGAAGGTTCCGAACGCAGGATTGGAGGCGAGTTCGTCGCGGTAACGCTTTTCAAATTCGGGCCATCGGCTGTCGGGGTCCTGGTGAAACCATTCGCGAAGTTCCGTAGATGGGGCAATCTGTTTGTCCCACGAATCGTAGTGGAATGTTTGGTGAGAAAGGCCGCGGGGCCAAAGGCGGTCGATATACACCCGGTAACCATCCTCGGGAGAAACCGGTTCGTAGGCCCTCTTTATCACTATTGAGTGTGCCATAGCTTTTTTCTTTTCTGTTGATAGAGAAACAACGGCTGTGGCCACATTGTTGTCGCAAGCGCGATTCAAGGCCTTCAAATGCGGCAAGCCGTCCAAAGGAAACTCCAATGGGCGGCTCGCTAAATGAGTTAACAGTGTGTGGGGACTCAGGCCGTGATTTCAGCGGGGAGGATGGGCATCGCGCCCTGCTTGGTGCACACGAATGCGGAGGTCTGCACAGCTTTCTGATGCGCTTCTTCAACCGAGCGCCCTTTAAGAATATTGGCGATGAAAGCAGCGGTGAATGAGTCGCCGGCGCCAACGGTGTCTGCCACCTCTACCTTCGGGGTGGGCTGGAACGAAACATGGCCCGGGGTGAAGACATAGCTGCCGTTGATGCCGCAGGTGAGAATGAGCATCTTGAGGTTGTACTTGCCGAGCAGAATCCAGCATTTATCCTGGAGGTCGATGCCGGGATAGCCAAACATGCGGCTCACGGTGACGAGCTCCTCATCGTTGATTTTCAAAATGTTGCATCGCTCCATCGAATTGCATAGAATCTCCTTGTTGTAGAATCCCTGGCGCAGGTTCACGTCAAACACCACGAGCGAATCGTCGGTTTTGGGCATCGCGTCGAGAAACTTGTTTATGGTTGTGCGCGAAACGATGTTGCGCTGAGCCAGAGAGCCGAAGCAAACAGCCTTGGTGCGCTTCGCCAGGTCCTCGAGGGTCTCGGTGTACGGGATGTTATCCCATGCCACATTCTCCTTGATTTCGTACTGGGGCACGCCAGCCTGGTCAATTTCAACCTGCACAGTGCCAGTGGGATAGGGCACTTCGGCAATAAGCTGGTTAAGCCCCTTGCTGGTGAGATTCTCAACTATCTCCTTACCGAGGTGGTCATCGCCGACAGCGCTCACCACGCAGCTGGGAAGCCCGAACTGCGACACATGGTATGCGAAATTCGCAGGAGCACCACCAATTTTTTTGCCTTCGGGAAGAACGTCCCACAGGGCCTCGCCCATTCCGACTACGATATCTTTCATCACTAATTATTATTTTATTGTTTTGATTTTCAAGGTATAATAAAGAAGGTAAACAACGCCGAGCGTCATCACGGCAACCGCGCCGGCCTGCCCGATAGCGTCGGCGGCAAAGCCCATTGCGAGAGGGAACACCGTGCCGCCGAACAGGCCCATAATCATCAGGCCCGAAACTTCGTTCTTCTCCTTAGGCGTGTTGAGCAGAGCCTGCGAGAACACAACCGAGAAGATGTTGGAGTTGCCGAAGCCCACGAGGGCGAGAGCGATGTAGATGGACATGAGCGTGTCGCAAACGAAGAGCATGCCCATAGCCAACACCATCATAACAACGCTGATGCCGAAGAAAAGTTTGGGCGACATCACTCGCAGCAGGAAAGCGCCGAGGAAGCAGCCGGCGGTGCGGAAAATAAAGTAGACGCTCGTCGCGAAGCCGGCATCCTCCAGGGGGAGGCCGAGACGCTCGATGATGATTTTAGGAGCGGTGGTGTTGGTGCCCACGTCAATGCCGACATGGCACATGATGCCGAGGAAGCAGAGCAGGATGAACGGACGGCCAAGCAGCTTCACGCACTCGCCGATGCCGGAAGCCTTGTCGGGCTTCTCCTCGGCAATGGGAGTCGCAGCGAGCGCCACAATCGAAAGCAGGCAGACAGCGGCATAAATCACGAAGAGCGCCCTCCAGCCAAGGCCGAAGGTGGGGATAACCGCGGTGGCACCCCAGGCGGCGAGAATCGGGGCGAGGAACGATGCGATTGCCTTCACGAACTGGCCGAAGGTAAGGGTCGAAGCCAGCTTGTCGCCCGAAATGAGGTTTGTCACGAGCGGGTTAAGCGAAGTCTGCATCACAGCGTTGCCGATGCCAAGGAACGAGAACGACAGGAGCATGATTGTGTAGCTGTCGCCGGCCAGGGGGATGAAGAGCGAAACAGCCGTGATTACGAGACTTATCAACACCGTGTTCTTGCGCCCGATTTTGTTCATCAGCATCCCGGTTGGCACCGAGAAAATCAGGAACCAGAAAAACACCAGCGAGGGGAAGAGGTTGGCCTGCGCGTCGGTAAGCCCCAGGTCCTTCTGCACATAGTTCGAAGCTGTGCCCACGAGATCCACAAATCCCATTGCGAAGAAGCAAAGCATGACGGGGACGATCTGCATCACGAATGACTTGCGATCGGTTGCGATAGATTGTGCCATATTTGTTGTAATTATAGCCTTTTGGTTATTACGAGTTATTTCAGGGAATAGATTTTGAGAGAGGTCATTCTCGCCTTGCCGCCGAACGAGGCAACCGAAAGCGTCGAGTAGGGCTCGGTGGGGAACACGAGGTTTGTCATCGCAAACTTGCCGTTGTCGCCAAACACCTCGATGCTCGAGCGGTCAACGAATATGCGCAGTTCAACCTGGCCATTGGTTTCGAAGGTGGGAGCCACAGTCACAGCCGGAAAACTTTCGCTGAAATCAACCAGGCCGCTTTCGCGACGGTCGAAGCTGAATGTGTGGGCTTTGGGGTTGTACGTCAAGTCGACCTTCTCGCCGGCCTTGTTCGCGAGCGTAACCACGATCGAGTCAGATGCCTGCCCGTCGAGGTCGAGAAGGATTTCGCAAACGCCGTCGTTTTCAACCGGGAGGTTGTAGCGGCGCCCTTTCGAGTTGAGCGACACCTTCGACTCCTTCTTGGCAAGCGCGCCGCGGAGAGCTTCGAGCTCGGGCGACGGGGCCGACGAGGCATAAATCGCGCCGTCGGGGCCGCGGAACAGCCCGATTTCGCGCGGCAGCGTGTTGGCGCTTCTGAACTGCATGGTGGGCACCTCGGCGGCATACTGCCAGTTGCTCATCCATCCGATCGCTGTGCGCCGGCCTTCTGGCGCGTTGTGCCAGCTCACCAGGGCGTAGTTATCCTTGCCGAAGTCAAGCCAGCGGGTGACCACGTTGCCGTCGGCATCGGTGTCGGCGGTAAACTTCTTGCCATCCCAGTCGCCAACGAAGTATTGTATCCCCGAACCGCCGAACGGACCGCCGGGATTCAGATTGCAAATCAGCACCCACTTGGTTTCATCAGAGCCCTCAACGGGGAGCTCAAACAGGTCGGGACACTCCCAAACACCATCCTGCGCCCCGAGCCCCTTGCCAAAACCGCTCTGTAGGGTCCAGGTTTTCAAATCGGGGGAGGTGAAGAACAGCATCTCGTGGTCGAGGGCGTGGGCCAGCACGAGATTCCACTCGCCGGTAGCCTCGTTCCAGAACATATTGGGGTCGCGGGCCTCGCTTTCAAGAACCAGCACCGGGTTGGAAGCGAGCTTCGTGAAGGTCATACCGTCGTCCTTGCTGTAGGCAAGGCTCTGCATCTGGCTCGTGCCCGCCGAGGTGTAGAGCGACACCACGGCATCCTTGCCGAACCCGGCTGTGTTGTTGAAGTCGATAACTGTGCTACCGCTGAAGATGGCTCCGAGCCCGTCGGGGCTGATGGCAATCGGCTCGTGCTTCCAGTTCACCAGGTCGGTCGAGGTAGAGTGTGCCCAGGTCATGTTCTGCCATTTCGAGCCGTAGGGGTTATATTGATAATACAAATGCCAGACCCCGTCCTTGTAGAACATGCCGTTGGGGTCGTTCATCCAGCCGTAAATCGGGGCGTGGTGGTAAAGCGGGCGATATTTCTGCTCCTTGTCGGTGAAGTCGACAACATCGGTGAGCTCAATTCCTTTCCAGCACGCGTCCTCCTTAGCCTCACGAATAGAGCCGCGTCCCTGCGGAGTCACGATGTCAAGAATGACGTTCTTTCCCTTATAGGGCGAAAGGTCGAAGGGCACCGTGTAGTCGGTCTTCGACTTGGCGAGGCGCACATAGATAGTTTCGGCAACCTGCCCGTCGACAAGGATGTTCACCTTCGCGTCGTCGTTGCTCTCCTGCACCGGGAGCAGCAGATAGCGCTCGTCGCCTACGACGCGCACAAGTGTGTTGTTCACTCCGAGGTGGTCAATCTGCACCCCGTTTGCGGCGCTTAGCGCCATTACCGACAATGTGCCAGAAAGCATAAAAGTCGTTATTTTTTTCTTTATCATGGTTGATTCGTTAGTTTTCGTTTTAAAAATGCAAACCTAAAACAATCTCAATTTTCTACCAAACAATTCCTATTAGAAACAATCTTCATACCATCATCTATACCATTGTCGACCCGGGGCAATGAGGCCGCCGAAAATCGACATTGCAAAGCTACAAATAATCGCCAGCGGCACATATCAAAATTGATGCCTTGAATATAAAATTTGTTGCACACCCCAATTTCTCGCCTCTTATGCACTATTTTTCATATAAATATCTTACATTTGTGTGCCTAAACTAATAACCGATGAACAACCCGCTCTCAAGGCTTGTCAACATATTTGCCGCCTGCGTCATCCTCATCGCCATGGCGGCTTGCAACGACCAGCGCGTCTACCGCATTGGCGTTTCGCAATGCAGCCAGGACGACTGGCGCGCGAAGCTGAACGAGGAGATCGACCGCGAAGTGATGTTTCACGAGGATGTCACTGTCGAGATTCGCTCAGCCAACGATTCAAGCGAAAAGCAAATCGAGGATATCCGCTATTTCATCGACAATGGGTTTGACATCCTCATTGTGTCGCCCAACGAGGCCGCCTCGCTCACGCCCGTCATAAAGGAAGCCTACGAGAGCGGCATACCGGTAATTATTTTCGACAGAAATATCAATGGCGACAGCTACACCGCGCGCGTCGGTGCCGACGATGTCGGCCTCGGAGCGTCGGCGGCCCACTATGCCATGTCGATTCTCGGCCCGTCGCCCAAAGCCATTGAAATCCGCGGTCTTCCAGGCTCAACTCCGGCCCAGGGGCGCCACGATGGTTTCTCAAAGGAATTTGCCGCCGCCGGAGGCACGTTGCTCTCAAGCGAGCCTGCGAACTGGAACAAGGAAGACGCCATCCCCCTGGTCGACTCGCTGCTGAAAGCTCACCCCGACGTTGACTTGATTTATGCCCACAACGACCGCATGGCCATCGGAGCCTCGGAAGTAGCCCGCCGCCAAGGGAAAAACAACATAAAGATCATCGGCATCGACGCGGCGCCCAACATTGGCATTCAGGCCGTTGCCGACGGGGCAATCGATGCCACGCTGCTCTATCCCACCGAAGGCCACCGCCTCATCCGCACAGCCCTGGCGATTCTGAAAGGAGAGCCGTATCAAAAGGAAACAATCCTGCCGGTCGCCTCGGCCGTCGACAAAAGCAATGCCGACATCCTGTTGCTTCAAAACGAGGCCCTTACCGAGGAAACCGCCAAAATGAAGCTCTTAAAGGAGCGCATCGACGACTATTGGGCGCGCCACTCGTCGCAAACCTCTCTGTTTTACGCCAGCATAGCCATCATTGTGCTGCTGCTTGTGGTGTTCTTCCTCGTCCTGAAAGCCTATTGGCAGCACAAAAAACACCAGCGCGCCCTGCTGGCGCAGAACAAAGCGCTTGAAGAGCAGCGCGACAAAGAGCGCGAACTCAACGAAAAGCTCCAGGAGGCCACGCAGTCGAAGCTGATGTTCTTCACCAACGTCTCCCACGACTTGCGCACCCCCCTCACACTCATCGCCGAACCCGTGGCGCAACTTGCCGAAGCCGGCAACCTCACCCCCCAGCAACGCACCCTCATGAAGATCGCCGACAAAAATGTGCGTATTCTGCGGCGCCTTATTAATCAGATTCTCGATTTCCGAAAATATGAAAACGACAAGCTGCAGTTGAATCTTTCAGAAGTCGATCTGGGGCAAACCATCACCGAATGGCTGGAGTCGTTTAACACCCTTGCCCGCAAGCGGCGCATGAAACTCACCTCAGCAGTCTATGTCGACGCCCCCACCCCGACCCTCGCGGTCGACATCGAGAAAATCGAGCGGGTGTTTTTCAACCTCATTTCCAACGCGTTCAAATACACACCCGACAATGGGGAGATTTCGGTCGAATGCCGTATTGAACCCGACAAGGCCACCATCAGCGTCGCCGACACCGGCGAGGGTATCAGCGAGCGCGACCTCGGCAACATCTTCGACCGATTCTACCAGGTCGAGCGCGTCCACCCCAATGGGTCGGGGATAGGTCTCTCGCTGTCAAAGGCTTTCGTCGAGCTCCATGGCGGCAAAATCGAGGTTGAGAGCACGCTGAAAAAAGGCTCGGTGTTCAGCATCACCCTCCCTGTGCGCCACGTCGCTTCGGAGCCCATTGAAACAAAGCAAACCATCACCCAGGAGGACATCGAGGCCGAGCTATGCGTAATCGACGAGGAGCCGACCTTCGACAGCGACAAACCGCTGCTCTTGATTATCGACGATAACAAGGATATCCAAAAGCTCGTCACCGAACTGATGCGCGCCGACTTCAACATCATAACCGCCTCAAACGGCAGCGAGGGCATTCGCAAAGCGGTCAAGTATGTGCCCGACCTCATAGTTTGCGACGTGATGATGCCCGTGATGGACGGTCTCGAATGCTGCAAGCGGCTCAAGGCCGAGGTGACGACCTCGCACATTCCCGTGCTGATGCTCACCGCCTGCTCCATGGACGAGCAAAAGGTCCAGGGCTACGAAAGCGGGGCCGACGGTTACCTTTCGAAGCCCTTTAGCGGCAGCGTTTTGGCTGCCAGATGCCGTTCCCTGATCGAAAACCGAAAGCGCGTCAAGGACCTTTGGCAGAAAGCCGAAGCCACGCCAGCTCCCACCAGCCAGGAGCCTCAGCGACCTCCCCGCGGCGACATCGACAGCGATTTCTACAACCGTTTCCTCGCGACATTTTATAAGGAGATGGGCGACTCGGCACTCTCGGTCGACACCCTCGCCGCGAAAATGGGCCTTGAACGCACCCAGTTCTACCGCAAGATTAAAGCCCTCACAAACTTCTCGCCCGTGGAACTAATGCGCGACCTCCGATTGAAAGAGGCCCAGCGCCAACTCAAGACAACCGACAAGTCCATCAGCGAGATTGCCTACGAAATAGGATTTTCCACTCCGGCGTATTTCACCCGGTGCTATCGCGAGGCTTTCGGCGAAACCCCGTCGGAAACGAGGGCGAAACTTTCATGAAACCAGCGGCGAGTCAGAAATGCAATTGGCTGACTCGCCGTTTTCCTTTATCCCCGGGCTGCCGATTGGGAACCATCTGAATGCGCGAAGCGTTGTTTTGTTAACCCGTTAAACAAAACGCTATGCCATCCAAGCAAGCCCGACATACTCTGCTCACCGACTACCTCGAGGCCCTCGGAGTGCCCCACACAGCCGCCTACTCCGAGAGCCGGCTGATGAACATGCCGTTCAAAACCATCTTCGGACTCTCCAAGCTACTCGAGGACTACGGCGTGACCTCCGAGGCATACCTGCTTTCCGACAAGAATGAAATCAGCAAACTCACACCCCCCTTTCTGGCCAATACCGCGGTTGGCGAGGTAGTCGTCACCGATTTGGCCCCGGACACCGTCAGCTATCTCTCACAGGGTGTGACTGAAACCGCCGACCTGGCTGACTTTTTCAAGGCCTGGGACGGCAACGTGCTCCTCTCCTACCCCGCGGCCGACGCCTGCGAGCCCTCCTATCAGGCCCACGCCCGCATTGACTTTTTCATGAAGGCCAAGAAATGGGTGCTGGCATTCTGCTGCTTCGCGCTGTTCCTGTACCTCTTCATCGCTAACGGAATTTACACCCACGTCTCCACCACGCTCATCTCAGCCATCGACTTGGCCGGACTCTATTTTACCTACCTTTTGGTGCAAAAGTCTGTCAACATCCACAACCCGGCAGCCGACCGCGTGTGCGGCGTGCTTGAAGCCGGCGGGTGCGACAGCATTCTCGAAACCAAGGCATCGAAATTCTTCGGCATCTTCGGCTGGAGCGAGGTCGGGTTTGCCTACTTCTCGGTGAGCCTTGCCACACTGCTGCTATTCCCCTCGATGCTCCCATGGCTGGCCCTTTGCAACCTATGTTGCCTGCCATTCACGTTCTGGAGCATCTGGTACCAACGTTTCAGGGCCCGCAAGTGGTGCACCCTCTGCGTGTGCGTTCAGGCATCGCTGTGGCTCCTTTTCTTCTGCTACTGCTTTGGGGGATGGCTGAAGGGCGCGTGGCCCATTTCGATACACTTCTTCGTTCTCGGCATCAGTTATCTCGGCGTGATGCTCGGCCTTAACGCGATAATGCCCCTCATCGAAAAAGAAAGCACTCAAAACTCCTCCGACTATGAAAGCCATTAAACAGATACCGCGCCCCGACCTAACCTCGGCCAAGCGCCTCACACCCCTTGAAATGAACAACTTGCGCCTTTTCCGGCAGCACACCGTGCTCTCCCCAGAGCTTATCAACCGCCTTGCCGCAAACACCGCGAAGCGTGACACCGCGAAAGCCGGTTGACAAGCGATTTTTAATGAAAACCGCCCCGGAGATTTTGCGGTGTGGGAAAGAATCGCTACCTTTGCGGGCGTAATGGTAACTCTACCCGCCGAGAGAGGTGGCCGGCAACTTGCTGCCAAGAGTTTAAAAGGGAATCCGGTTTGAGTCCGGAACAGTACCCGCTGCTGTATTTCCCCCGCAAATCCTTTCGCTAAGATGCCATTGGCCCGCCACCGGGTCGAGAAGGCGCGGATGGATGGGGATGAGTCAGAAGACCTGCCATTGCCCGAAACAGATTCAGCCTGCGGGAATATAGGCTTCGACTCACGCGCTCTCCGCCAAGCACTCTAATGCGAAAGTTGTCTTTAGGCTGCTCCTTGCGCGGTTGCCGCTTATAGGAACGAATTCAAATCCCGTTGGTTAAAGTCTGCGACTTTTCCAGCGGGATTTTTCATTTCCAACCCCGCTTTCATCCATGGCAACCATCAACCGCATAAACTTGAAACTCAAATCCACATACCTCGCGGCGCTGGCACTGACGCTCATCGCGCCGGCAGCCTCGGCAAAAGCGCCCGCCGACTCGCTGGCGCGCCAGCTCGAGGAAGTTGTGGTGACGGCCAAAAAGCCCTTCGAGGATGTGATTCCGGCCCAGACACTCACGGGGAAAGAGCTACAAAAACTCAACAGCAACAGCGTTGCCGACGCGCTTCGCTACTTCTCCGGGGTCCAGGTGAAGGACTATGGCGGCGTGGGGGGCATCAAGACCGTCAACATCCGCTCGATGGGCACCAACCACACCGGCGTTGTCTACGACGGCGTGGAACTCGGCAACGCCCAAAACGGCCAGATCGACCTCGGCCAGTTCTCGCTCGACAACATGGAGGCCCTTTCGCTCTACAACGGCCAAAAAAGCGAGATTCTCCAGCCGGCCAAGGATTTCGGCTCGGCGGGGTCAATCTACATGCGCACCCGCACCCCCAATTTCAATGAAGGGGAAACCTATCACGCCCGCGCCACGTTGCGCACCGGGTCATTCGACCTCCTCAATCCATCAGCGCTCGTCGAGCTGCGCCTCTCCGACAGGGTCAACGCGTCGCTGAGCGCCGAGTGGGTCAATTCGAGCGGCAAATACAAGTTCCGCTACCGCCGCGTGAACCCGGCTGGCGAACTCGCCTACGACACCACAGCCGTGCGCCAGAACGGCGACATCAACGCCACCCGCATCGAGCTCAACACCCATGGCTCGTTGCGCTCCGGCTCCTGGACCTTCAAGGCATACAACTACAACTCCGAGCGCGGCGTGCCCGGC
>CAYTBH010000075.1:3426-11314 GCA_964435935.1 uncultured Alistipes sp. | reverse complement strand
CGGATCGGCCTTGAGGTCGAGCACAATCGCCGCGCCACCCTGGATTTCGCGAGCGGCGGCAATACCCTCAAAACCATTTTCATCGCCGAGCGTACGACTCAGTTTCCCGCTCATGAAGTGCAGACGATAGGGGGGAAGCTGTCCCGGCTTAAGGGCGAAAGCATACTCGTCATAATAGAAATCCTGCTCAATTGGAGCCCAGTTATCGGGATTAACGAGCGGTTGCTCAGTGCTTGTTCCGTCGGCATAATTGATGCGCAAAACTCCGTTTTCAATATCGGTCTGCATGTGGTTGGTCGTTCCGGCAAGCACAACATACACGTTGGAAGCCTTGCCCGAAAGATTCACAGAAAGGGAGTCGGGATAGTTATCCCACAATGATGTGAACATAACGTTGTTTCCCTCAGAGGCCATACGGAAAGGAATGCCAATAGCGGTTTTGAGAACACCTTTGTTTTCCTTAACAATGCTCCTGAGCACTGAGTCATTGACTTCGGCTGTTAGCTTCGGATGGCACCACTCGCCTATACCCTGTTTAGGCAATTCCAAAGAAGTCACCGGGGGGCGGGGCGACAGGTATTCCTGTTTGAATATTTCGGCAACTTTGGCGTTATAGAATTTTGAAACATCAACTGGCTGACATTTTTTGGCATCAATGTTGTCAAACCCGTTTTCAGCAAATATAGGTCTTTCCGTCTGGTCAACTTCAACCTCCCAATACTTCATCCCGTCGCCTTCAAATTCCGTAAAGGTCACCGGCCCCTCCTTGTGGATGTTACCTGTTTCAGTGAAACGAGGTGCGTCCCCAAGTACGAGCTTGACATCGATATCCCGGGCATCGCCGGCGTTGAACTCAATTCGAGGCATGCCGATAGACGCATCAACGGGCATAAATGCGGTTGGCTCTCCGTTGATTATCAGAGATTTCACCTTATATCCGGGCACAATCATTCTCACATGGCTCCCCTCGGGATAACGGTTCTGAATGATATAAGAGATTGTGTCGCCGGAATGCGAATAGCTATATGAAATGTCGGGGAGGTCTACGTTAGCGCTCTTCCACGAAGATGGCAACCCGGGAACAATAAGAACTTCATTATTAATGAGATTCGGGCGTATGCCCCAAAGGCCCTCGGTCAGTGCACGGCTCCAAACCCCGATGGGGTCCGCGAAGTCGCGATAGCATTCGTCGCGCGCGGCATCGAAGTAACTGATTTGGCCGAAGTTGAGAGGCGATGCGCCCGTGTACATATTATCCATCATAACCCCTTTCATGAGGTCGTAGGCCTCATCGGGGCGACCAGCCTGCCAATAGGCCAACGCGGTGTGCATAACCTCGGCAATCGCGACGTTATTGATACTCCAAGAGTAGGGTTTCCAATTGGTAGTCGAGATGGTGTAAAACTCCATACCGCTTTTGGGGTCGGTGACAGGAATATGCGGAATGCAGCTGTCAACATAGCAAGTCGCAGCGTAGGCTTTGAATGGGTCGGCAACCTCAGAATCAATCGCATGATAGATTGTCCAGATGGCGGCGTTGTCGTGAATGCGGCCAAGCCCCATCATATCCTTATACTCTGCCCAATGGCCTTTATCTTTAAGCCACAATACAGAGTCGAGAGCGGCGAGGATAGCATCCGCCTCCCGGCGATATGGCGCGGGGTCCTCCCCTATCGCTTCGGCAACCTCCGCGGCCAGCTTGTTGGCCAAATAGTTGTAAGCCGACGAGTGGGTAACAGAACCGCCGTTGTAATAAAGAGCATCGCTTGCCCAGATGCAGCAATAAGCATCATAAAGATGGTCGCCGTCGGGGTCAAAATTCATCTTTTCCCAAGCGAGGTGCCTCTTAATGACCGGCCAAAACTCACGCATCGCGGCAGTGTCGCCAGTGTGACGGAAATGTCTGAGCAGCGCGTCGGCATAAACCATATTCATGTCGTAGTGCGACATCTCGTCCTTCTTGCCGGGTCGGCGACAGATATATCCGTTACTGTAGAATGGTGTGCCCCAACGTTTTTCTGCTCGAGCGAGATTCAATACCGAATCCTGCCGCGGCTGCTCGAAAACGGGAGGTATATCGGTAATCTGATTGGAAGCGTAGGTTTTGAAATGTGTCCGAGCGCGGTCGTGCCAACCAAGCGCGTCGCCAACGTAAGCCCCGCGCCAGCCAAGATGGGGTGTGCGCCAGCCGATTGCCCCATGCAGCCACGCCTCGCCACTCCAGATGCCGTCAGCCGCCAGTGCTAACGCGCCCCCAACCGGGTTAAGCCACGGGTCGGGCGTCGCCATTTTGAACCCGGAGGCCAGCTGCGAGCGTTCGGCCTCAGCCTGCTCCATCAATGTAGCCACAGGCAGTTTCGATGCTTTAGAAGTCGGGGGGAAGAGTGCGATAAAACGAGTTTCCCCGGCAGGAATTTCGATTGATCCCGAGAGCGAAGGGAGGGAATCGACTGCGGTGTTTGTCAAAGGAGCTACGATGGTAAGCGTTTTGCGCTCCTTCGCACCATAACCCACTGAAATAGTATCCCCGATGATTTCAAAAGTATTTCCTTTACAATATTCGGGTTTTAGGTCAAAGCAAGTTGAATCGTCGACTCCGAGATCACCCTCGCGCCAGAATTTCTTTTCGGCAACACCGCCAAAACGGAAACCAACCGACACAGGGGTTTTGTTTGTGTTGGTTATAGCCCATAGAGCGGCATCATCAGACCTAAGTACCTGCGCCTCGACCTTTACGCCTCCCTGAGTGTAATCCATGCGCCCAGGTGTGTACCGCGCCACGCATTCCCCAGCAGGGAGTGTCAACAAAAGGTTGCCCCCCATGCGAGGAAGGTATATGCCAAATTCAGGCATGTCGCTGCACTCCATTCTAAACCCGGAGTGAGCACCGTAAAGCCCGCGGTTGAATTTCGTTTTTCCGTCAACAGCAATCACAGAGCCGTCGCCATCAGGGCGGTAATGAATTTGGCGGGGCACCTTGGCTGCAAAAGCCGCCGCGGAGAGCATAATCCCCGAGGCGGCAAGTGTGAAGTATCTGCTACTGAATTTCATCATCAGCAAAGTTAAAAATATTATTCTGCCTGAAATCTCGGCAGGAATCATACCAGACGTTTAAAGGCGTCGCGAGAATCAAGGAAGCGGCTTGATGCCTTCCCAGCGCACATCCCAGGTGCCGTCTTTCGGGAAGCCGGGGTTTTCCACTTCGCAACCATCCCAACCGGCGGTCATGAGGGCCACCGCCGTAAGGAGGCCGCCGTTTCCAGGCAGGTAGCAGCGCAGGCGCTTATCCTGGTAGTTGTGGCCATTGGGAAGATAAGTGTTAGTGCGCTTATCCATAAGCAACGCGTTCAGAGCGCGTTCAGGCTGACCGAGGCGCACGGCATTCATGGCGGTAGTCGGATAGTCCCAGCCCCAAGTGCGGCCCCACTGCCAATTGTCGTAAATCCAATCGAATGTGTTGAGCATCAAATCCTCGCGCACCAAAGGCGATTTTGGCAGAACGCCCAGGGCGGCAAGCACTGCCATGTGGTCGGAAGTGAAGCGGGTATCCTTGTAGGTTTCGAGAGCTGTTTCAGCGGCGAGGTAAAGCGAGTCCTGCGCGGCAAGAGGCGAGAGCTTGTCGATGATTTCATCCCATTCAAGATTGCGGCCTACCCCTTTGCGTTCGCGCCACTTTTGGGCAGTGGAGAGTGCGTAGTGCCAATATGAGAGCTCGAAGGGCGGGTTCACCGTCTCGGCTGCGCGGAGGGTTTCCTGCGCGGGAATAGCGCCGCGAAGCACATAGCGGTTGCCCATGCCGTCGTATTCGGCAAAAGAGGTCATAAACTTGGCTGTGCCCTGCACGAGGTCGTAATACTTATCGATTACCGAATCCGTGGGATTGGCGCGATAAAGCAGTTCGGCAAGGTAAATCAAGTGGGGTTGCTGCCAGATGAGGAACGAGCCTACTTTCGATGGAGCCTCTGTGCCCGAGGGGTCAGTCATCTTCATCCAACGGAGCCCTTCGAAACCCTGCCGCTTCGCAATCTCAGCAGCTACGGGCGCAACTGACTCATACCACGGGAGTGTTCGTGCGAGAAGGTCTTCGTGGCCGTAGAGGGCAAACTGGGCCTGGTGCCACCAAATCATTTCAAGGTGGAACTTGCCAAACCATGAATTGTAGGTGAGCCCCGTTTCCTGGGGAGGTGTGGGTGCCGCGCACTGTGTCGCAAGGAGATATTGCGAAAGAACTACCCTGCGCTCAAGCTCCTTCGCGCGGGGGTCGGTGCAATGGCTGAAATCCACCACGCCACCCTTGTTCCAGAAGTTGTTCCAATACTGCTTGGATGCCTCAGCAACCTCTTTGGCAGACGGGGCAGCGGCAGGTTTCTCTGGCGAGAAAGTCGCAGTCAGGGTCCAGTCTTTTGCCGTAGGAGTAATAGTCACAGCGTTGGCGCCGGTTTGCTGCGGGATGGCAGCGTTGGTGTATGCGAGGTCCACATAATAGGTCGTCGAATCAAGGCTGTGGCGAATGAGGGCGTGTTTGGCATCAGCCTCAACAATCTCAGTGGTGTGCAACGAGTCCTTCTCCCAGTCACAGGCATCATCGCTATGACCGCCGGTAGGATAAGGGAAACGCAGACGTACGGGGAGCATTGCCTCCGACGAGATGCTGGCAGCGACAATGTCGGCATCCGGCGAACAGGTGGTTGAAACCGAAACCGGCTTGCCATCGACCGTGAAGTTGGAACGAATCTCTCCATTCATCAGGTCGAGGGTTTGGTCAATATCTTTCACCTGGTCGGGGGTGAGGTCGGCGAAACCGAGCGACCCGAGATGCAGACGGTGCGGGTTTACGCGATACCAGTTGGCAGCGTCCTTGTTGCGGCCAGGTTCATTGAATTGAACGGAATAAGGTTCTTGCCGGCCGCGGTCGAAATCGTAGTCTTTGAGAGTTTCGTCGTGGGTAAAGTTTTGGGGATTGGGAAAGGAATGCCACCCCCAATGGCTCTGAGTGCCCAGAGGCACCCCTTTGCTGTAAAGCTCAGGGAATGTCTGCAAACCAGTGGCATCAACAGTGAACGCGAAGCCGCCGTTACCAACCGTGAGCGACGCGAGGGTGTCAATTTCTGTGATTTTCGGGTTATTGCGCTCGAGCAACGCGACTCTGTCGATTGCCGACGACTCAGACTTGCAGGCAGCGACGGCCATAATGGCGGCAGGGGCAGCGACAGCAAGCATGCAGTGAATCCTATTAAAGGTCATTCTTGCAGGAATATAGGTTATAGACTAAGGTTAACGAGCGTCGTAACATTAAATTCAAAAACTTGTCACCGCTCAAAATTCATATCGCAAAGTTAGCCATTTTTCGTAAATAAAACCATCTTAGGTTGGTTCATTCGTCAATTTTCGATAATTTTGCCGAAGAATATGATGTCGTTGCTGAGTCATATTCAACATTATTCCATCATCAACGCAAACCTTAAACGATTCACATCATGAAAATACTGCCGACACTTTTTGCCGCTTTAGCCCTTCCCCTTTGCGCCGCCGCCCAATCAACCGAGGCCACCGACACCGTGACCGTGTTCATGATTGGCGATTCAACGATGGCCAACAAACCGCTCGACAAGGAGAACCAGGAGCGCGGCTGGGGACAGATGCTTCCAATGTACCTCACCGGACCGGTCAAAGTCGACAACCACGCCGTTAACGGACGAAGCAGCAAGAGCTTCATCGACGAAGGGCGCTGGGATAAGGTGCTTGAAAAGCTGCGCCCCGGCGACTATGTGATTATCCAATTCGGCCACAACGATGAGAAACCCAAGGCCGACCGCCACACCGACCCGGGGTCGACCTTCGACGATAACCTCCGCAAATTCGTCAACGAAAGCCGCGGCAAGGGAGCCACCCCCATCCTCATGAACTCTATTGTGCGCCGCAATTTCCCCACCACCGACGGGAAAGCGGCCTCTGGCATCGACGACATTGCCAAATCGCTCCAAACCGACAAAAAAGAATTCGCCACCGAGGGCGAAACGTTGGTTGACACCCACGGCGAATACATCGTTGCCCCGCGCAATGTGGCAACCGAGCTCGCCGTGTTTTTCATCGACATGAACACCGCGACTCACGAACTCGTGCAAGGGCTGGGAGCCGAACGCTCGAAAGCGCTCTTCATGTGGATTCCAGAGAACACCTACGAGTTCTGCCCTAAAGGCAAAATCGACAACACCCATCTCAATATCAAGGGAGCCACAATCGTCGCCGGCCTCGCGGTTGACCGGATGGCAGCCGAAATTCCCGGCTTCGCACGCCTCGTGCGCCCTGAAGTGTATAACCTGAAATAACTAACGACCTAATACCGCATTCAATGAATTACAAGCAAGTTATCCTGGGCTGTGCCGCCCTGGCATTCGCTGCCACCGGCACGCAAGCCAAGGATTATGTTCTGACCGACTACGATGTCACCACCGACAGCACCATTGTGCAAACCGCGGCCATCCAGGCTGTAATCGACCGTGCCGAAGCCGAAGGCGGCGGCACTATAGTTGTGCCTAAGGGCACATTCCTCTCCGGGGCGCTCTTCTTTAAACCGGGCACCAAGCTGCACCTCGAAGAGGGGGGCGAGATAAAGGGCTCCGACGACATCACCAATTTCCCGCTCATCCCGTCGCGCATGGAAGGGCGCAGCATCTATTATTATGCCGCGCTCATCAACGCCTATCACGTTGACAACTTCGAAATCACAGGCCCGGGCGTGATCAACGGCAACGGGCTCAAATACTGGCAGCAATTCTGGGACCTCCGCGCGGAGCGCAAAAAGGAGGGCCGTTCATGCACCAACCTCGAAGTTCACCGTCCGCGCCTCGTGTTCCTGTGGGGCTGCGACAAGTTGAAACTCTCGGGAGTGAATCTGCGCAACTCCCCGTTCTGGACCACCCACCTCTATCAATGCAAGGATGTTGTGATTGAAAACTGCCGCATCGAGGCTCCCCGCGAGCCGGTTCGCGCGCCGTCGAGCGACGCCCTCGACCTCGACATGTGCTCCAATGTGGTGATTCGCGGCTGCTACCTCAACTGCGACGACGACGGTGTCTGCATCAAGGGCGGCAAAGGCGTTTATGCCAATCGTTCGATGGAAAGCGGTATTGTTGAAAACATTCTGGTTGAAGACTGCGTTTTCGGGCCCAATCTCCACGGAGTGCTCACCATGGGCAGCGAATGCGTCCACGCCAAAAACATCCTGCTCCAAAACTGCCGCCTCGAAGCCAAATGCGCCCTGCTGCGCCTGAAGATGCGCCCCGACACTTATCAGATTTACGAAGACATCACAGTCAAAAACGTCACCGGCGAGTGCGCCACTGTGATTGACATGAAGCCCTGGAAGCAATTCTTCGACCTCGAGAACTCAGGCGAAGAGCCCTCGGCAATCGTGCGCAACATCCTTATGGAGGATATCGACGTTGAATGCCGCAACTTCGGCACCATTGCCGGTAACCCCGCCGACAAGGTTGAGAACTTCGTGCTTCGCAACATAAAAGCTAAGGCTGAAGACCCGACGTTCATCTGCGCCTATCCCAACGTGGTGCTTGAAAACGTCACCCTCAACGGCAAGGAGCTCACAAATCCGGCTAAATGACCGTCAGACAATCCGCAACCTGACTACCTTTGCGGTTTTCGGCGTGACGGCGAAATGCCTTGAGCATCGCACTCCGCAGAGCCACAACACCTTATCCCCCGCCAGCAATACCCACTGGCGGGGCTTTTCATTGTCAGGGATTTTAGCATCCTTCATTAACTTCGACACCAAGGCGGTACCCTTCAACCCGAACGGAGCGATGCGGTCACCAACCACCGGATGCCGTAGCGACAAAGGAGTATTCACAACCTCCGCGTCAAGCCAAAG